>CAIZPE010000216.1 GCA_903934795.1 uncultured bacterium
CCCTGGTGGGCGCCGACAGCGTCACCTATCCCTCGGTGCTCAATGGCGGCAAGGAGCACGGCAACCCCCGTCCTGGCATGGTGGTGCATGGCATCGGTGGACGCTACCTCGCGATGCAGATCGTGGGGGGCACCGATCTCTGGCAGCGGATGCTCGGACTGCTCCAGCGTCCCGAACTCGCCGCCGATCCGCGCTTTGCGAGCACCGAGGCCCGCTCGCGGCACTGGCCCGAGCTGCGAGCGGTCATCACCGGCTGGCTCGACGGCTTTGCCAGCGTCGATGCCGCCCTCCAGGCTCTCGAGGCGGCACGCGTGCCTTGCGCGCCGGTGCTGCGGCCGGCGGAGGTGATCGCCTCGGAGCATCTCGCGCAGCGCGCCTTCTTCCCCACGCTGCAGCATGCGGTGGTCGGCCCGATTCGCGTCACGGCGAGTCCCTATCACCTCGATGGCCACCCGGTGCATCCCCGGGGCCCTGCGCCGCACCTGCCCGGCGACGATACCCGGGCGGTGCTCGGCGAGCTGCTGCGCTACGACGAGGACCGCATCGCCGCGCTGCTGAGCAGCGGCGCGGTCGCCGAGCCCTGATCCGGCAAGACACACGCCTTCCACCCCAGGAGCAAGCATGCAGGAGAAATCGGTCGACATCCGTACCCAGGACGGCCTGATGAACACCCTGGTGTTCCACCCCGACCGGCCGGGCCCGCACCCGGTGGTCATCCACTACATGGACTCGGTGGGGGTGCGCGAGGAACTCGCCGACATGTGCCGCCGGCTGGCCAGCGTGGGCTACTTCGTCCTGCTGCCCAACCTGTACTACCGCAAGGTTCGCTCGGTGGACCTTGACGCGGACCGGCTGCGCGACCCCGCCTACGCGGATCGGCTCGAACTGATGTGGACCCTCAACCGCAGCCTGTCGAACACCATGATCGAGCAGGATACCGCCGCGCTGTTCGAGCACCTGGCCACCGAGCCGGCGGCCAGGCCCGGGCCTGTGGGTATCGTCGGCTACTGCATGAGCGGCCGCTTCGTGTACCGGCTTGCCGGCGCCTATCCCGAGCGCATCGCCTGCGCCGCCTCGGTCTACGGGGCGAGGTTGATCACCGACCTTCCCGATTCCGCCCATCTGCTCACCGAGCGCATCCGTGGCGAGATGTACTTCGCCTGCGCCGAGCATGACCACTACATCACCAACGAGGCGTTGGCCGACATCGGCGAACGCATGCGCGCGGCGGGTGTGCGCGGGGGGATCGAGTTCTACCCCGAGTCGGAGCACGGTTTCGCGTTTCCGCAGCGCCGTGCCTATCACAAGGCTTCAGCCGAGCGGCACTGGGAGCGGCTCTTCGAACTCTTCGCCCGCAACCTCTGATCCGTCCGGCCACGCGTGAGTTCCGCGCCCTCCGCAAGTCACGCTGTGCTTCGGGTGCTGCTGCTTGGCGCCAGCGGCACCATCGGGCAGGCCTGCGCGCGCGCCCTGATCGCCCGCGGGCATGACACGGTCTGCTTCCTGCGCCCGCCGGCATCCGGCGGGCATGGTGACGGTGGTGCGGCGCTGCGGCAGGCGCTGGCCGGCGCGGAACTGCGCTACGGCCAGGTCACCGACGCCGATTCGTTGCTGCGCGACGGCCTGCGCGGCGAGCGCTTCGACGCGGTCATCTCCTGCCTGGCCTCTCGAACCGGCGTGCCGGCGCAGGCCTGGGCGGTCGATCATCAGGCCAACCTGCATGCGCTGCGTGCAGCGCAGGCGCTGGGCGTGCCCCGGATGGTGCTGCTCTCGGCCATCTGCGTGCAGAAGCCGATGCTCGCCTTCCAGCATGCCAAGCTCGCCGCCGAACGGGCGCTCATCGACTCCGGGCTCTCGTACTCGATCGTCCGCCCCACGGCCTTCTTCAAGTCGTTGTCCGGCCAGGTGGCGCGAGTGCGGGCCGGCAAGCCCTTCCTGCTCTTCGGCGACGGCGCGCTCACCGCCTGCAAGCCGATCAGCGACCGCGACCTTGCCGAGTTCATCATCGACTGCCTGCATCGCCCCGATCGGCGCAATCGCGTGCTGCCGATCGGCGGCCCGGGCGCGGCGATCACGCCGCGCGAGCAGGGTGAACTGCTGTTCGCCCTCACCGGACAAGCACCGCGCTTTCGCTCGGTGCCTCCGGCGCTGCTGCGCATGATGGCGGGAACGCTCGGACTGGGTCGCCGCCTTTCTCCCGGGCTCGCCACCAAGGCCGAGCTCGCGCGCATCGGGCACTACTACGCCACCGAGTCGATGCTGGTGCTCGACCCGGATACCGGCCGTTACGACGCCCGCGCCACACCGTCCACCGGCGCCGATACCCTGGCGGAGCACTACCGGGCACTCATCGCCGGCGAGATCCGCCATCAGCCCGGTGAGCATGCAGTCTTCTGATGACACCTCGCCCGACAGGCCATGAACGCAATGTCCGACAAGATCCTCGTCAGCCGCGACGGACCGGTCACTACCCTGGTGATCAACCGCCCCGCCGCGCGCAATGCCCTCGATCGCGAGGCGAGCCTGCTCCTTGCCGAAGCCATCCGCGACTTCGAGGCCGACCCGCAGGCGCGCGTGGCGGTGCTCACCGGGGCTGGAGGGCACTTCTGCGCCGGCGCCGACCTCAAGGAGCTGGCTGGCGGGGTCGACTACATTCCCTGGGCGGGCAGCCCGCAAGGCCCCTTGCATCGCACGCCGGCCAAGCCGGTGATCGCCGCGGTGGCCGGGCATGCCTGCGCGGGCGGCCTGGGTCTGGCGCTGTGGTGTGATCTGCGGGTGGCCGAGCGCAGCGCCAGCTTCGCCGTGCTCTCGCGCCGTTGGGGCGTGCCCATGAGCGATGGCACCACGGTGCGTCTGCCGCGGCTGATCGGCTTGAGCCGCGCGCTCGACATGCTGCTCACCGCGCGCGCCATCGGCGGGGAAGAAGCCGAGCGCATCGGTCTGGTCAACCGGGTGGTCGATGACGGCAGCGGGCGGGCGCAGGCCGAGGCCCTGGCCCGGCAGATCGCGGCCTTTCCGCCGATCGCCATGCTCAGCGATCGGGCGTCGACGCTGCAGCAGGCCGATCTCGGGCTTGCCGCGGCCATCGAACAGGAACTGGCCCTGGCCACCGAGGCGCGTCGGCTCGAGGCCCGCGCCGGCGCAGCCCGTTTCGCGGCCGGGGCGGGCCGGCATGGACAGACGCCGGCGTCGCCGTCAGGCGCCGCCGCGGATGTCGGACCGCCATCGGACACCTGAGTCATCTGCCGCGCCCGGCGAGAGCTATAGTCGAATCAACCTCGAGGAGAAGCGCCGTGAACCGTCCGATCATCTCAGCCGACTCGCACATCACCGAAGCGCCCGACACCTACACCGCCCACATTGATCGCGCCTGGCGAGACCGCGCGCCGCGCATCGTGGCCACCGAGAAGCACGGCGATGTCTTCCAGATCGACGGCATGGACAAACCCATCCACCTCGGCCTGGTGGCCGCGGCGGGCAAGCCGCCCGAGGCGATCACGGCCTCGGGCGTGCGCTTCAGCGAACTGCATCGCGGCGGCTGGGATCCGGATGCGCGCCTGGCCGATCAGGATCGTGATGGCG
>CAIZPE010000217.1 GCA_903934795.1 uncultured bacterium
GCCGGTCTGGCCATCGCGGTGGCCGTGGCCGGGTTCGACCGCTGGCAGACCGAACGCGAGGCGCTGGTGGTGGCCGCCCTTGCCGACGGCACCATCCAGTCGCAGCAGATCGGCCGCGCCGCGCTGCGGGCTCCGGCTTCCGGCGAGGTCGCGCTGGCCGCGCTGCGCCGTTCGCGCCAGTCGCTGGCTGGTCTGGTCGCGCGTCTCGATGCGCCATCGGCCGGCCCGCAGGGTGAGCCGATCGCGCTGTCCGAGGCGGTGGCGCCCGGGCTCGTGCCGCTGCGCGCTGCCTGGAAGCGCGTCGATGATCTCGCCGGCCGGGTGGCGGCGCTCGATCCGGCCGCCGCCGATGCCCTGACCCGGCAGGCGATCGAACTCGATCGCGAGGTCGATGCCCTGCGCCTGCGCTTCGACGAGATGCGCGCACGCGCCGTGGTCGACCCCGATGACCGACTCTGGCGGCTGTGGCTCGCCTTGGGCGGCGTGATGCTGGCCGCATCGGCCGGTCTTGGCCTGCTGCGCGCCTGGCGCTTCGAGGCCCGGGCCCGTGCCCAGGAGGTGGAGCACCGGCTGCGCGAAGCCGAACGTCTGGAGCAGGACGCCAAGCAGGCCAACGACCAGAACCAGGCGGCCATCCTGCGGCTCATGAACGAGCTGCAGGGCGTGGCTGACGGCGATCTCACCGTGCAGGCCACGGTGTCCGAGGACATCACAGGCGCCATCGCCGATTCGGTCAACTACACGGTCGAGGAGCTGCGCAGCCTGGTGTCGCGCATCAATGCCACCGCGGAGATGGTCAACGAGGCATCCTCGCAGGCGCAGATGATCGCCTCGAGCCTGCAGACCGCCTCGGAGCAGCAGAGCCGCGAGATCCGTGACACCGGCGAATCGGTGCTGCGCATGGCCCAGCAGATCAACGAGGTCTCGGCCCGCGCGGCCGAGTCGGCCAATGTGGCGCGGCATTCGCTCACCGCCTCGCAGGAGGGCGCGCGGGCGGTGCACACCGCGATCGCCGGCATGAACGGCATTCGTGATCACATCCAGGAGACTGCCAAGCGGATCAAGCGGCTGGGCGAGTCCTCCCAGGAGATCGGCGAAATCGTCGAACTCATCTCCGACCTCACCGAGCAGACCAATGTGCTGGCGCTCAATGCCGCCATTCAGGCGGCCTCGGCCGGCGAGGCCGGGCGCGGCTTCACGGTGGTGGCCGAGGAGGTGCAGCGTCTGGCCGAGCGCAGCGCCGAGGCCACGCGGCAGATCGCCGGTCTGATCAAGACCATCCAGACCGATACCCAGAACGCAGTGGCGGCCATGGAGCGCAGCACCCAGGGCGTGGTCGAGGGTACCCGGCTGTCCGATGATGCCGGCCGCGCGCTCGGCGAGATCGGCCGGGTCTCCACCCACCTGGCCGAGCTCATCGAGGACTTCTCCAACACCACGTCACGGCAGGCGGCTTCGGCCGGCACCGTGGCCCAGTCGATCCAGCGCATCCTGCTGGTCACCGAGCAGACCAGCGAGGGCACGCTGCAGACCGCGGGCTCGATCCGGCAGCTGGCTGAACTTGCGCAGGAGCTGAAGAGTTCCGTCTCGCGCTTCAAGGTAGCGTGAGCATCGCCATGGCCTGCGATCCCGTCAGTCTCTCCTGGTGTCTCCCCGAGATCCGCGCCACCCTCGCGCGCATCGAGGACACGCTCGAGCGCCAGCTCAGTCTCGAGGCCGTCGATCTCTCGGGGCTGCAGCAGGCCAGCCGGCTGCTCGGGCAGTTCAGCGGCGTGCTCGGCTTCATCGGCGTCGCGGGCACCGAGCCGGTGATCCGCGAGGCGCAGGCCCTGCTCGCGGCCTGCGAGCGGGGCGATCCGGTATTCACGCCGACGATCGCCGGTCTGCTGATGAACGCGCTGCAGACCTTCGTCGATTATCTCGATGAACTCGCCGCCGGCCGGCCCGACCGGCCGGTGCGCCTGTTCCCGGTCTACGAGCAGTTGCTGCAGGCCCGCAAGGCCGGCCCGGCCAACCCCGCCGACCTGTTCAGCCCCAGGCTTGCCGCGCTCGCCGACGCACCGCTGCCGCCGGCGCCGGCGGCCGATGCCCCGCCGATCGCGGCCATGCGCACCGCCTTTGAAAAGGGGCTGCTGCAGGCCATCCGCGAGCCCGCCTCGCCGATCGGTCCGCGCCTCATGCGGCGTGCCGTGAGTGCCGTGCGTGCCTCCGCGCCGGGTCTGAGCGACCTCGGTTTCTGGTGGGTGGCCGACGCCTATTTCAGCGGTCTGCATGGCGGGCGGGTGCCGCTCGACGCCACGGCCAAGCGGCTGCTCGCCCGTTTCAATCTGCTCCTGCGCGGCACGCTCGAGTCCAAGCCGGTGGCGGGCGAACGCCTGCTGGCCGAGATGCTGTATGCGATCAATCTCGCGCTGCCAGGCGATGCCGCGGTCGATGAGGTGCGTTTCGCCTTCGGCCTCGGCGAGGGTGTCGCCGATGCGGCGGATCTCACCCCGGCCGGGCGCATCGATGCCCGCGCCATGCGTCAGGCCCGCGAGGCCCTGGGACGCGCACGCGGTGCACTCGACCGCCTCTCGCGCGGCGGCCTCAGTGACGCACCGGTGCTGCTCGAAGCGCTCGACGCGCTGCACGCGCCGCTCGAAGCCCTGCCGGCGGTCGGTCTGCAGGCGCTGAGCCGCACGCTGGCGCAGGTTCGCCGGGTGCCCGGTGTCGAGCAGGGGCAGATGCCCGATGCGGTGGCGCTCGAGGTGGCCACCGCCATCCTCTTCCTCGAGCAGGCACTCGAGCAGGGCGGGCGCCCTGACCCGGCCCATGACCGTCGTGGCATCGAGACCAGCGACCGGCTCTCTGCCGCCCTGGCCGGAAGGGACTATCCGGCAGCGCTGCCCGGCTGGATGCGCGAACTCGGCCGCGCGGCGCAGGAGCGCGCCACCACCGCAGCCTTCGTGGCCGAGGCGCAGGCCTCGCTGCGGGTGATCGAGAAGACCCTCGACGAAGCGCTGGCCGATCCGGCGGCGGGTCACTCCCTGGGTGAGTGCGTGGCCGGGCTGCGCCAGATCGCCGGTGCCTTGCGCCTGTTCGGCCATGATGCAGTGGCGCGCGGCGCCGGCCTTGTTGCCGATCAGCTTGGCGATTTCCCGCCGAACGCGTCCACAAGCGACACCGCCCCTGCAGCGCAGCAGACTGCCGATCCGGCATGGCGGATCGCATCCAGCCTGGGTGCGCTCGGGTTCTTCATCGACTCGCTGGGGCATGGCGGTCAGGGCGGCGGACGCTTCTGGGTCGACGAGACGACGGGTGAGCTCCGTGCCGATCTGAGCGTTCCCGCCGCCGAGCCGGGCGGCGAACGGCCTGCGGCAGCGGCGTCCCTGCCCGTGCAGTCTTCGTTGGCGCCGCCGGCGCAGATGTCCGCCACCGCGCTGATGCCACCGGCGCCCGGCGAGGTCCCGACTGCCGAGCCGGTGGTCATGGGCGATTCCGAACCGCAGTTCGATCTGCTGCCGGTGTTTGCCAAGGCGGTCGAGGCCCTGCCCCGGATCGAGACACCGGAGCAGCGTCTGGTGCCGGATGTCGAAGCCATCGAGTTCGACAGCAGTCTGATCCACGCCGGGCTTGCCAGCGGTCCTGACTGGCTCGGCCCGCCTGCCGTGCGCGAGGCACCGGCCGAACCAGCGACCGATCCGGCAGCGCCCGATCCGCTGGCGGCGCTCGAGCAGGCCGACTGGACCCTCTCCAGCCTTGCGCCAGCGGTCTCGCCCGATGCCACCCGGGCGCTTCCCGGTCCGGTGCGGCCCTCGGGGCGTTCGGCCTCGGGTTTGCAGCAGCCGCCCACGGCTGTGCCGCCGCCGCCGGCCCCTGTCGAGCCCATGGCCACCGCCGATGACGAGCTGATCGGCATCTTCCTGGACGAGGCCGATGAGGTGCTCGGCACGATCGCCGAGCAGGTGGCCTGTGCCGAGTCTGCGCCGCGGGATCAGGCCCCGCTGGTCGCCTTGCGGCGGGCTTTCCACACCCTCAAGGGCTCCAGCCGCATGGTCGGACTGGAGGCCTTCGGCGCGGCGGCCTGGGCGATGGAGGAGCTGTTCAACCATCGTTTCGCGCTTGGCAGCTCCCCTGGCGATCCTGACCTTTTCGACCTCGTTGGTCGCGCGCATGGCGCGATGATCGGCTGGGTGGCGGCGTTGCGGACAGGACAGCGGCCAGCGATCGATCCCGAGCCGCTCGCCCGGGCTGCCCAGGCCTTGCGGGAGGGCCGCCCGCTGCCGCCGCCCGAGATCGAGGCGGCGCCTGTGCCGGCTGCGATGCTCGACGAGCCGGTTGCGTTGCAGCCCGACGAGCCTGCAAGCGCGCTGCCCGATGCGGCTGACGCGGTGCTGCTCGACGAACCTGATGCGGTACTGCTCGACGAACCCGATGCGGTGCTGGTGGACGAACCCGATGCGGTGCTGGTGGACGAACCCGATGCGGTACTGGCGGGCGAACCCGACGCGGTGCTGGCGGGCGAACCCGACGCGGTGCTGGCGGACGAGCCGCAGACGGCCCCTGACACGGTCCGGATCGGGGACCGCGAGCTTAGCCGCCCGCTCTACCTCATCTTCCTTTCCGAGGCGGATGAGCTGATCACGGCCCTGCGCGCCGATGTCGAGGACTGGCAGGCGCAACCCGGCCGGGATGTGTCTGCCGATGCGCTGCGTGCGGCGCACTCCCTGAGCGGCGGTGCGGCGGTGATGCAGCTCGACACGGTGCACCGGCTGGCGCAGGCCCTCGAGCTGGCCTACCACCGCCAGTCGCAATCACGGCGGGCGGTCGCGCCCGATGAGCTGACGCGCGTCGCGGCGGCGATCGACCGGATCCACGGCATGCTGCACCGGTTTGCCGGCGGCGACTGGCCGATGGAGGACCCGGCCCTGCTCGCCGACCTCGACGAGCTGGCCGAGCGCTGGGCCGGTGAACCGGCTCCGGAACCGCTGCCGCTCCTGGATGACCCGGATGCGTCGGAGGTGATCGCGGCCGAACCGGTCGAGCCGCCGCCCGCCGACGAGATCGACCCGGAGCTGCTGCCGATCTTCCTCGAAGAGGCGGCCGATGACCTGCCGCGCATCGGCGAGAGTCTGCGCGCCTGGGCGGCTGCGCCGCAGGATGCCAGCCTGCCGCAGGCGCTGATGCGGGTCCTGCACACCGTGAAGGGCAGCGCCCGCATGGCCGGCGCCATGCACCTGGGCCAGCTGCTTCACGATGCCGAGACCCGGGTCGATGAACTGGCCGTGCTGGCCGTGCCCGACCCGGCCCGGATCGAGGAGCTCATCGCGCACACCGACAAGGCGATGGCCCTGTTCGATGCCTTGCGCCGGCCGACGGCGGCCAGCCTGCCGACGGCACCCGCGCCCGCCGAGCCGGTGTCGACGCAGGCGGCCGCCGGCGCTGCGCCGCTGGCCGACCCGCGCGCCGCAACGGACGATGCGACGGTTGCGTCGCCACAGGCCGATCGCGCGACCGGCGGCGCGCCGTCTGGCGGTGGCGAGCAGGCCCTGTCGGCCGCTGCGCTGCCGCCCCTGGCGCCGGCCGCACCGGCGCTGCCGGCCTCGGTCCCGGCGGCCCCGGCGCCGCTGGTGCGGGTGCGCGCCGACCTGCTCGACCGGCTGGTCAACGAGGCGGGCGAGGTGTCGATCTCGCGCTCGCGCCTTGACAACGAGCTGTCGGTGCTGCGCCAGTCGCTGCTCGAACTCACCGAGAATGTCGGACGGCTGCGGGCGCAGCTGCGCGAGATCGAGATTCAGGCCGACACGCAGATCCAGGCCCGGATCGCCCAGCAGAAGGACCATGAGCGCACCTTCGACCCGCTGGAGTTCGACCGCTACACCCGCTTCCAGGAGCTCACCCGCATGCTGGCCGAGTCGGTCAACGATGTGGCCACCGTGCAGGGCCACGCCCTGCGCAGTCTCGACGGTGCGGGCCAGGACCTGCACCGGCAGGGTCAGGTGCTGCGCGACCTGCAGCAGGACCTCATGCGCGCGCGCATGGTCCAGTTCGGCTCGATCGCCGACCGGCTCTACCGGGTGGTGCGCCGTGCCGCCAAGGAGACCGACAAGCGGGTCAACCTCGACATCCGTGGCGCCACGGTGGAGGTCGATCGCGGCGTGCTCGAGCGCATGGCCGGCCCGATCGAGCACCTGCTGCGCAACTCGGTTGCCCACGGCATCGAGCTGCCTGCCACGCGCCAGGCCCGCGGCAAGCCCGAGACCGGCGAGATCCGGGTCGAGGTCCGGCAGGAGGGGCGTGAGATCGTGCTGGCCTTCGCCGACGACGGTGGCGGACTCGACCTCGCCCGCATCCGCCAGCGCGCGCTGGCCCAGTCGCTGATCGCCGAGGATGCCCGGCTCTCCGATCGCGAGCTCGCCGACCTGATCTTCGTGCAGGGCTTCTCCACCGCCGCCAGCGTCACCGAGCTCTCGGGTCGCGGTGTGGGCATGGATGTGGTTCGCGCCGAGGTGGCCTCGCTCGGCGGGCGCATCGAGACCGAGACCGAGACCGGCCGGGGAACCCGCTTCACCGTGCACCTGCCGCTCACGCTGGCAGTCTCGCAGGTGCTGCTGCTGTCGGCCGGGCGCGCGCGCTTTGCCGTGCCTTCGTCCAGCGTCGAACAGGTGCTGCAGCTCAAGCCGCAGGCGCTGGCCGATGCCTACGCCCAGCGCTCGCTGCTCTGGCAGGAGCAGGTGGTACCGCTCTTCTATCTCGGCGGCCTGGCCGGGCTGCCGGAGCTGGTGCCGCTGGCGCAGCACCTCTCGCCGGTGGTGATCATTCGTGCGGGTCACCAGCGCATTGCGGTGCATGCCGACGAGGTCACCCGCAACCAGGAGGTGGTGGTCAAGAGCGTGGGCGCGCAGGCCGCCCGCGTGCCGGGCCTGACCGGCGCCACGGTGCTGGGCAACGGCGACATCGTGCTGATCGTCAATCTGGTGGTGCTCGCCAAGCTGGCGGCGGGCGAGAGCCTGGAGCGCAGTCTGCCGGCGCCGGCCATCGAGGCGGTCATGCCCGAGGCGCTGCCGCCGCTGGTCATGGTGGTCGATGACTCGCTGACCGTGCGCAAGGTCACCCAGCGGCTGCTCAGCCGCGAGGGCTATCAGGTGCTCCTCGCCCGCGACGGCGTGGATGCGCTGCGCCAGCTCGAGGAAGTCGTGCCCGACGCCATGCTGCTCGACATCGAGATGCCGCGCATGGACGGCTTCGAGCTGCTGCGCCACCTGCGCGCCGACGCCCGTCTGGCGCGCATCCCGATCGTGATGATCACCTCGCGCACCGCCGACAAGCACCGCAACCACGCTCTCGAGCTGGGCGTCGATGCCTACCTCGGCAAACCCTACCCGGAGGACGAACTGCTGGCGCTGCTTGCCCGCTTCACCCGGCCGGTGCCGCGTCAGGCGAACTCGGGCTGAGGTCCGAGGGCGACTTCACCACCGCGTAGCGTGCGAGCGTGGCCTCGCGCGCGGCGTCGTGGGCCACCACCGGCCGCGGGTAGTTCTCTCCCAGCCGGATGCCGGCACCGACCAGTTCCAGCGGTGCGACCAGCCACGGCGCATGGATTGCCCGATCGGGCAGGGCGGCGAGCGCCGGCAGGTAGCGGCGGATGAATCGGCCCTGCGGGTCGAATCGCTGCGACTGGGTCACCGGGTTGAAGATGCGGAACCAGGGCTGGGCATCGCAGCCGGTGGAGGCAGCCCACTGCCAGCCGCCGTTGTTGGCGGCGAGATCGAAGTCGATCAGCTCGCGGGCGAACCAGCGCTCGCCCTCGCGCCAGTCGATGCCGAGGTCCTTCACCAGGAAGGAGGCGGTCACCATCCGCAGCCGGTTGTGCATGTAGCCGCTGTGGCTGAGCTGGCGCATGGCGGCATCGACCAGCGGGTAGCCGGTGCGGCCTTCCTGCCAGGCACGCAGCCGCCGCTCGGCCACGGGGCCGCTTTCCCAGGTGATGCGGTCGTACTCGGGGCGGAAGGCGGCATCGACCACGCGGGGATGGTGGTGCAGGATCTGGAAGTAGAAGTCGCGCCAGATCAGCTCACCCAGCCATACCGAGGCGCCATCGGCGCTTGCCGTGTCGCTCGCGCTTGCACGAGCCAGGCGCGCGAGTTCGCGCACCGACACCGTGCCGAAGCGCAGGTGCACCGAAAGGTAGGACGGGCCGCGCACCGCCGGGAAGTCGCGATCGCGTCCGTAGCCGCCGATGCGTCGGGCGAAATCGGCCAGCAGCGCGTCGCCGCCCGGACTGCCGGGCCGGATGTTCAGCGAGGCCAGGTCCACCGGCTCGAAGCCGATGTCGGCCAGGCTCGGCATGCGCTCGCCGGGCGGTGGGGGCGCCAGCCGCTGCCCGGCGCGCACCACGCGCTCGGCGATGGCGTCGGGCTCGGCGGTGAGGCGGCGCTCCCAGGCCCGCCGGTAGGGCGTGAACACCGAAAAGGGCGTGCCCGACCCGGTGAGCACCTCGTCGCGCTCGAAGACCACCTGATCCTTCAGGCTCACCAGGCGACGGCCCGTGGCCGCCAGCCGGGTCTCGACCGCCTGGTCGCGTGTGACCGCGGCGGGCTCGTAGTCGCGGTTCAGGTACACCGCGGTCACGCCGAGCTCGTCGGCCAGGCGGGCGATCACCTCGACGGCCCGGCCGTGGCGCACGATCAGGCCGCCGCCCTGCTCGCGCAGCCGCGCATCGAGCGCCAACAGGCTGTCGTGGATGAAGGCCACGCGGCGGTCGGCCCGCTGCGGCAGCGGCGCGAGGATGTCGGTGTCGAAGACGAAGGCGCACCACACCTGGCGGTGGGCGGCGAGCGCCGCGGCGAGGGCGGCGTGGTCGTGGGCGCGCAGGTCGCGCCGGAACCACACCAGGGCCCGGTCGGGGTGGGGCGGGCTTGGGATGCCAGCGTCGGCGGCAGGGTTCATTCGGGCTCCGGGCAGGGCGGCGGATTGTGCCAACCCGGGTGCGTCTTTACAATTTCACCGCAGTGCCGCCAGGGGTCGTCCGCAGGCGGCGCGCGCCGGCTCTGCCCACCATGCCCTCCCCGCTGTCGCCCGACTTCACCCATCAGTTCCTGCTGGCCATGCCCGGCATGGCCGACCCGAACTTCGCCGGCGCGGTCGTCTATGTCGCCGAGCACAACGCGCGCGGCGCGCTCGGCCTGGTCATCAACCGCACCACCGAGATCACCCTGGGCACCCTGTTCGAGCGCATCCAGTTGCCGCTCGCTCCCGAGCCGCTCGGCGCCAGCCCGGTGTTCCTCGGCGGTCCGGTCCAGACCGACCGCGGTTTCGTGCTGCATCAGCCCCTGGGCCACTGGAACGCCACCGTGGCGGTGGCCGACGGCGTGGGCCTCACCTCCTCGCGCGACATCCTCGAGGCGGTGTCGCGGGGCGAGGGTCCGGGCGAGCTGCTGGTGGCCCTGGGCTACGCCGGCTGGAGCGCGGGCCAGCTCGAGGACGAGATGGCCCGCAATGCCTGGCTCAGCCTGCCGGCCGATGCCGAGCTGATCTTCCGCACGCCGGTCGAGCAGCGCCTGGTGCGCGCCTTCGCCCTGCTGGGCATCGATCCCGCCTTCCTGTCGATGTCCGCCGGGCACGCCTGATCCGGTGAACCCGGTCCGCTCGCTGCTGGCATTCGACTTCGGGGAGCGACGCATCGGGGTGGCGGTGGGCAACACCCTCACCGGTTCGGCCGAGCCGCTCACGGTAATCGCCTCGGTGCCGGTGGCCACGCGCTTCGAGGCCATCGGCCAGCTGCTCGCGCACTGGGAGCCGTCAGCGCTGGTGGTCGGTCGCCCGCTGCATCCCGATGGCACGCCCCACGCCATGACCGCCCGCTGCGAGCGTTTCGCGCGGCAGCTCGCCGGCCGCTTCGGACTGCCGGTGCATCTCACCGACGAGCGCTGGAGCTCCACCGAGGCGCTCGCCGAAGGCGCCGACCGCGATGCGCCCGATGCCCAGGCCGCAGCGATAATCCTGCGACAATACCTCGCCGAAGGCGCTTCGCCTGCCCGCTGACCCACCCCGCGCCCGCCTGCCATGAGCGATCTGCCTGCCGCCCCCGACGCCGAAGCCGCCTATCTGGCCTTGCGCGAATCCCTGCGCCAGACGCTGCGCGCCGCGGCCTCGCCGCCGCGGCTGGTCGGCATCCACAGCGGCGGCGCCTGGATCGCGCAGCGCCTGCACGCCGAGCTCGCGCCGGGCACGCCGCTTGGCCTGCTGTCCTCGGCCTTCCACCGCGACGACTACGGCCGGCGCGTGGGCCGCGGTCTGCCCGCCGGCAAGCCGGCCACCGAGCTGCCGCTGCCCATCGATGGCGCGCACCTCATCCTGGTCGACGACATCCTGTTCACCGGGCGCACCGTGCGCGCCGCGCTCAACGAGCTCTTCGACTACGGCCGCCCGGCGCGGGTGGAACTCGCGGTGCTCATCGACCGCGGTGGCCGCGAATTGCCGGTGCAGGCCGGCTACTGCGGGGTGGTGGCCCCGCTGCCGCCGGGCCTCGACTATGTCCTCACCCGCGACCCCGAGGGCAGCTTCATGCTGCGCACCGAGCAGGCGCCCCGATGAGACACCCGCAACTGAACGAGCACGGCGAGCTCAAGCACCTGCTCACCATCGAGGGGCTGCCGCGCTCGGTGGTCACCCACATCCTGGACACCGCCGAGGGCTTTGTCGGCGTGGCCGACCGTGAGGTGAAGAAGGTGCCGCTGCTGCGGGGCAAGTCGGTGTTCAACCTCTTCTTCGAGAACTCCACCCGCACCCGCACCACCTTCGAGATCGCGGCCAAGCGGCTGTCGGCCGATGTGCTCAACCTGAACATCAACACCTCGTCGGCCTCCAAGGGCGAGTCGCTGCTCGACACCATCGACAACCTCTCGGCCATGCACGCCGACATGTTCGTGGTGCGGCATGCCACCAGCGGCGCGCCCTTCCTGATCGCGCAGCACCTCGACCGCCTGCGCGGGCCTCATGTCCATGTCATCAACGCCGGCGACGGGCGCCATGCCCATCCCACGCAGGGCCTGCTCGACATGTACACCATCCGCCACTTCAAGAAGGACTTCACCCAGCTGCGGGTGGCGGTGGTCGGCGACATCCTGCACTCGCGGGTGGCGCGCTCCGACATCCATGCCCTCACCACCCTGGGTGTGCCCGAGGTGCGTGCCATCGGCCCCTACACCCTGCTGCCGGCCGGGCTCGAGCAGATGGGCGTGCGGGTGTTCACCGACATGCGCGAGGGCCTCAAGGATGTCGATGTGATCATGATGCTGCGCCTGCAGAGCGAACGCATGCGCGGCGCGCTGCTGCCCTCGGCGCAGGAGTACTTCAAGCACTACGGCCTCACCCAGGAGAAGCTCGCGCTGGCCCGTTCCGACGCCATCGTGATGCACCCCGGCCCCATGAACCGCGGCATCGAGATCGAGTCCTCGGTGGCCGACGGCCCGCAGTCGGTGATCCTCGACCAGGTCACCTTCGGCATCGCGGTGCGCATGGCCGTGATGAGCCTGCTGGCCACCCAGTGACGCCATGAGACTGACCATCCTCAACGGCCGTGTCATCGATCCGGCCCGCCAGCTCGACCAGATCGCCGCGGTGCATGTTGCCGACGGTCGCATCGCCGCCATCGGCCCCGCGCCCGCCGGCTTCGTGGCGCAGCAGACCCTCGATGCCCGCGGCCTGGTGGTCGCCCCCGGCCTGGTCGATCTCGCCGCGCGGCTGCGCGAGCCGGGCTTCGAGTACCGGGCCACGCTCGAGTCCGAGATGCAGGCGGCGCTCGCCGGTGGCGTCACCAGCCTGTCGTGCCCGCCCGACACCGATCCGCCGCTCGACGAGCCCGGTCTGGTCGAAATGCTCAAGCACCGCGCCCGCCAGCTCGAGAGCGCCAGCCTGTACCCCCTGGGTGCGCTCACCGTCGGCCTCAAGGGCGAGGTGATCACCGAGATGGCCGAGCTCGCCGAGGCCGGCTGCGTGGGCTTCGCCCAGCCGGGGCAGCTCTTTGCCGACAGTGCGTCGCTGATGCGGGCCATGCAGTACGCCTGCACCTTCGGCTTCACGGTCTGGCTGCAGCCGCAGGATCACTGGCTGGCCCGCGGCGGGGTGGCGGCCAGCGGACCGGTGGCCGGGCGGCTGGGTCTGCCCGGCGTGCCGGTGGCCGCCGAGACCGTGGCCCTGCACCTGATCTTCGAACTCATGCGCGCCACCGGCTGCCGTGTGCACCTGTGCCGGCTGTCTTCGGCGGCCGGGGTCGAACTGGTGCGTCGCGCCAAGCACGAGGGCCTGCCGGTCACCTGCGATGTGGCCGTGCACCACCTCCATCTGGTCGATGTCGACATCGGCTACTTCGACAGCCACTACCGGGTCGATCCGCCGTTCCGGGCGCAGCGCGACCGCGATGCGATCCGCGCCGGCCTCGCCCAGGGGGTCATCGACGCAATCTGCTCCGACCACACCCCGGTCGACGATGACGCCAAGCTGCTGCCCTTCGGCGAGGCCGAGCCCGGGGTCACCGGGCTGGAGCTGCTGCTGCCGCTCACCCTGAAGTGGGCGGCCGAGGCCGGCGTGAGCCTGCCCGCGGCCCTGGCGCGCATCACCAGCGCCGCAGCCGGCATCCTGCGCATCGACGGCGGCCATCTCGCGCCGGGCGCGCCGGCCGACCTGTGCCTGTTCGACCCGGGCGAGCACTGGCTGGTCGAGCCCGGCCAGCTGCGCAGCCAGGGCCGTCATTCGCCCTATCTCGGGCGTGAGCTCGCCGGCCGTGCCCGCATGACCCTGGTGGGTGGCCGCATCGTGTACTCGAGGCCGGCTTGAGCCGGCTGCGCGTGGCCCTGCGTCTGCCGCTGCTGATCGCGCTGCTGTTCGGCGGGCTGGCCACGGTGCTGCTGCTCTTTCCGCTGGGCACCGAGCGCTTCCGCCGCTGGGCGATCCGCCGCTGGTCGGGCCTGCTGGTGGCCGCCTGCGGGGTAACGGTGAGCGTGCGCACCCAGCCCGGCGCCCAGCCGCTGAGCGCGCTCGCCCCGGGCAGTTTCGTGGTGGCCAATCATGTGTCCTGGATGGACATCTTCGTCATCGACAGCCGCTGCGCGGTGTCCTTCGTGGCCAAGGCCGAGATCGCGCGCTGGCCGCTGGTGGGCCTGCTGGTGGCCCGCACCGGCAACCTGTTCATCGAGCGCGGCCGTCGGCATGCGGTGCACCGCATGATCGAGCGGCTGGTGCACGCGCTCACGGCCGGCGCGCGGGTCGCGGTGTTTCCCGAGGGCACCACCAGCGATGGCCGCCGGCTGCTGCCCTTCCATGCCAACCTGGTCGAGGCCGCAGTGCGGGCCCGCGCGCCGGTGGTGCCGGTGGGTGTGCGCTACACCGATCATCGCGGCGGCCATTCGCAGGCCATCGAGTTCATCGGCGACACCAGCTTCGTGCAGTCGCTGATGCGGGTGCTCGCCGAGCCGGGCATCCGCTGCGAGTTGCACCTGCTGCCCGCGCTCAGTGCCGCGGCCGCCACCCGCCACGACATCGTCGAGCAGGCCCGCGCCGCGCTCGCCGCACAGCTGCAGCTGCCCCTGGACGACAGCCTGCCCGAGAACCTGCGCCAGCTGCGCCGGGCCGCCTGAGTCCGGCGCTGCCGGTTGCCGCCGTCCCATCCCAGCCATTCAATCCGCCGAGCACCGCCATGAACAATCTCGACCCCAGCATCTTCAAGGCCTACGACATCCGCGGCGTCGTCGGCCGCAACCTCGATCCGCAGGTGGTCGGCGCGATCGGCCTCGCGCTGGGTGCGCGCATCCGGGCTGCCGGCGGCACCGAGGCGGTCATCGGCCGCGACGGCCGGCTCTCGGGCCCGGCGCTGTCGGCGGCGCTGGCCGAGGGTCTGCGCGATGCCGGCGTGCATGTGATCGATGTCGGCATGGTCACCACGCCGGTGGTCTACTACGGCACCTTCGAGCTCGGTGCAGGTTCGGGCGTGGCGGTCACCGGCAGCCACAACCCGCCCGACTACAACGGCCTGAAGATGGTCGTGGCCGGCGACGCCATCCACGGCGCGGCCATCACCAGCCTGGGTCAGGAGATCGCCGCCGGCCGGCACGCCCCGGTGCCCGCAGCGCAGCGCGGCACGCTGCGCCAGGCCTCGCTGCTCGAGCGCTATGTGGCGCGCATTGCCGGTGATGTGAAGCTCGCCCGCCCCATGAAGATCGCGATCGACTGCGGCAACGGCGTGGCCGGCGCGGTGGCGCCGGCGCTGTTTCGCGCCCTGGGCTGCGAGGTGGTCGAGCTCTTCTGCGAGGTGGACGGCACCTTCCCCAACCACCATCCCGATCCCGCCCATCCCGAGAACCTGCAGGATCTGATCCGCTGCCTGCGCGAGACCGACTGTGAGATCGGCCTGGCCTTCGATGGCGACGGCGACCGCCTCGGCGTGGTCACCCGGCGCGGCGACATCATCTTCCCCGACCGGCAGCTGATGCTGCTGGCCCAGGAGGTGCTCGAGCGCAAGCCCGGCGCCACCATCATCTACGACGTGAAGTGCACCCGGAACCTGGCCACCTTCATCCGCGCCCATGGAGGCGAGCCGATGATGTGGCGCACCGGCCATTCGCTGGTGAAGGCCCGCCTGAAGGAGACCGGCGCGCCGCTCGCCGGCGAGATGAGCGGTCACATCTTCTACAAGGACCGCTGGTACGGTTTCGATGACGGCCTGTATGCCGGTGCCCGCATGCTCGAGATCCTCTCGCGCCATGCCGATCCGGGCGCGGTGCTGCAGGCGCTGCCCGATTCCCCGACCACCCCCGAGCTGCAGCTGCGCTGCGCCGAGGGCGAGCACTTCACGCTGGTCGATGCGCTCAAGCGCCATGCGCGTTTCGAGGGCGCCACCGGCGTGATCGACATCGACGGCATCCGCGTGGAGTATCCCGACGGCTTCGGTCTTGCGCGCCCCTCCAACACCACGCCGGTGGTGGTGATGCGCTTCGAGGCCGATGACGCCGCCGCGCTCGCCCGCATCCAGAGCCAGTTCCGCGCCGCCATCCTGGCCGAGCGGCCCGACGCCGACCTGCCGTTCTGATCGGCGTCCGCCGCGCGCATGCCGCTGCCGCATTCAGTTCGCCGCCTCGACTCCGCCTCACCGACTCCGCCGCCTCTTCGCTGCCATCCCGCACCGCCATGAATCCCGTCCATCCCCAGCTCCACGACGCCTGCAGCATGGGCGACCTGGTCGTGCGCGCCATCCAGCGCGGCGGCGACCGGGTGGCCTTCATCCTCGATGACCAGTCGATCACCTACCGCGAGTTCGGCGTGCTGCTCGGCCGCTTCATCCGCGCCCTGGCCGAGCGCGGCGTGCGCAAGGGCGATGCCATCGCCGCGCTCTCGTCGAACCGGCCGGAGGCCTTCATGGCCTCGGCCGCCGCTTATGTGATGGGCCTGCGGATCACCTGGATGCACCCGCTCGGCTCCGAGGACGATCATGCCTATCTGCTGGAAGACTCGGGCGTGACCACGCTGCTGGTCGACCCGCCGATGTTCGGCGAGCGCGCTCACCGGCTGCGGGCCCGGCTGCCCGGCCTGCAGCGCATCTTCGGCCTGGGTCCCAACGACTTCGGCGAGGACATCCTCGCCGCCGCGCAGGCCGGCCCGGCCGCGCCGCTCGAGCCGCAGGCCGGCACCGACGACATCTGCGTGCTGATCTACACCGGTGGCACCACCGGCCGGCCCAAGGGCGTGATCCACACCCACCGGGTGCAGGTGGCCATGGTCATGGCCGAGCTCGCCGAGTGGGACTGGCCGCGCGAGGTGCGCATGCTGGCCATGACGCCGATCACCCATGCTGCGGGCGCGATGATCCTGGCGGTGATGATGCGCTCGGGCACCTTCGTGATGAGCAAGGGCTTCGAGGCGCAGCGCTTCCTCGACCTGGTCGCGCGCCACCGCATCACCTGCACCTTCCTCGTGCCCACCATGGTCTATGTGCTGCTCGACCACCCCGGTCTGCGCGAGGCCGACATCCGCAGCCTGGAGCTGATCATCTACGGCGCCTCGCCCATGTCGCCGGCGCGCCTCACCGAGGCCATGACCGTCTTCGGCCCGGTGTTCATGCAGCTCTATGCGCAGTCGGAGGCGCCCAACACCGTCACCGTGCTGCGTCAGCAGGACCACGACCCCGAGCGTTTCCCGCACCGCCTGGCCTCCTGCGGCCGGCCGATCGCCAACAGCCAGGTGAAGCTGCTCGACGACGAGGGGCGCGAAGTGCCGGTGGGCGAGGTCGGCGAGATCTGCGTGCGCGGCCCGCTGGTGATGCAGGGCTACTGGAACAAGCCCGAGGAGAGCGCGCGGGCGCTGCGCCACGGCTGGCTCTACACCGGCGATCTCGCCCGACGCGACGCCGACGGCTTCATCTACATCGTCGACCGCAGCAAGGACATGATCATCAGCGGCGGCTTCAATGTGTACCCCCGCGAGGTCGAGGACGCGCTCACCGCCGATCCTGCGGTGGCCAGCGCCGCGGTCATCGGCGTGCCCGACCCGAAGTGGGGCGAGGCGGTCAAGGCGCTGGTGGTGCTCAAGCCCGGCGCCCAGGTCAGCGCCGAGGCGCTGATCGCGCGGGTTCGCGAGGCCAAGGGCGCGGTGCAGACGCCCAAGAGCATCGAGTTCGTCGATGCCCTGCCGGTCACCGGGCTGGGCAAGCTCGACAAGAAGGCCATTCGCGCGCGCTACTGGGACGGCCAGCAGCGCGCGGTCCACTGATGCATCGCCAACGGGAGAGCCCCATGGTCAATGTCCTCGCCATCATCACCACCCAACCCGGCCTGCGCGACACCGTGCTCGAGGCCTTTCGCGCCAACATGCCGGCGGTGCATGCCGAGGACGGCTGCATCGAGTACGCCCCGGCCATCGACGCGCAGGGCCTGTCGGCCCACCATACCGCGCTGGGGCCCGACACCTTCGTGGTGATCGAGAAGTGGGCCAGCATGGATGCGCTGCGCGCCCATGCCGCTGCGCCGCACATGGCCGCTTATGCCGCCCGCACCCGCGAGCACATCCTGAGCCGGGTGATCCATGTGCTGAGTCCGGCGGCCTGATCCGGCGGGTCAGCTGCCCGAGTCGGCAGGCCACCCGGCTGCTCCGCGGCAGTCAGCAGGCCACCTGCCAGATCCGCCGCTGCGCGGGGTCGGCGGCGAGCTGCACCGCCGACAGCGCCCGGCCCCACACGCAGCCGGTGTCCAGGGCGAGCAGGCCGGGCAGCTGCATCAGCCCGAGCTGCGACCAGTGGCCGAACACCACGGTGACATCGGCGGTGCGCCGCCCGGGTGCCCGGAACCAGGGCAGATGGCCGGGCGGGGCCGCGTCGGCGGCATCCTTGGTGGCGAATTCCATGTCGCCGGCGGGTGTGCAGAAGCGCAGGCGGGTGAGGGCGTTCACCACCACCCGCAGCCGGTCGGGG
Organism: uncultured bacterium; assembly: GCA_903934795.1. GTDB lineage: Bacteria > Pseudomonadota > Gammaproteobacteria > Burkholderiales > Burkholderiaceae_E > Quisquiliibacterium. The sequence goes on from CAIZPE010000217.1 coordinate 17,438, forward strand.
CCCTGCAGCGCGTCGTCCCAGGCGGCGGGCTGGTTGCCGTACATGGTGGCCAGGAAGGCGCCGGGATCGGGCCCGCCCAGATGGGCCTGCACTTCGGCGGCGAGCGCCACGGTCCGGGCCGCGTCCCAGGCCGGCAGCACGCCGGCGTGGACCAGCAGGTGGCCATGCGCCCAGTGCGCGAGCGGCCGGGTGCGCAGCCAGTGCAGCAGCGCCTCGCGGTCGGGGGCGGCAAGGATCTCGTCCAGGGTATCGCTGCGGTGCGCGGGCCGGATGCCCCAGGCCACCGCGAGCAGGTGCAGGTCGTGGTTGCCGAGCACGGTGATGGCCCGCTCGCCGAGCGAGCGCACGAAGCGCAGGGTCTCCAACGACGCCGGGCCACGGTTGACCAGATCGCCGCAGAACCAGAGCGGCGCGTCGGGGGCTTCGCGCTCGACCCGGTCGAGGAGCCGGCGCAGGCTGGGCAGGCAGCCCTGCAGATCGCCGATCACCACCGGCATGGCCTGCGGCGCAGGCTCTCGAGGCGCGGCAGGGGCGGGTGTGATGGCGGGGCGGTGCGCGGCTGGCGCGGCGGGGGGCGAAGGCATGGTGGCCGCAAGCATAGCCAATCGACGCGGGCCGCTACACTGCGCGGCGTGCGCATCGCGATCGTCAAATCCAGCTCGATGGGCGATGTCGTCCACGCCCTGCCGGTGGTGACCGACCTGGTCGCCGCCCACCCCGGCATCGAGATCGACTGGGTGGTCGAGGAGGCCTTCGCCGATCTGCCCCGCCTGCATCCGGCGGTGGCCGAGGTGGTGCCGGTGGCGGTGCGCCGCTGGCGCCGGACGCCCTTGGCGCCGGCGGTGCGCGCCGAGGTGGCGGCCGTGCGCGAACGCCTGCGCGGGCGCAACTACCGGCTGGTGCTCGACCTGCAGGGCCTGGTCAAGAGCGCCTGGCTCAGCCGCCTCGCGGGCGCGCCGGTGGCGGGCTTCGATCGGTCCAGCGCACGCGAGCCGCTCGCCTGCCTGGCCTATCGGCACCGGTACCGGGTGCCGCTGCGTCTGCATGCCATCGAGCGGCTGCGCCAACTGGCCGGCCAGGCACTGGGTCATCCCGTGACCGGCCTGCCGCGCTTCGGGCTGCGCGCGCCGGCGCTGCCCATTCCCGGCCTGCCGCCGGCGCCGTTCGCGGTGTTCCTGCACGCCACCTCGCGGTCGGCCAAGCAGTGGCCTGACCCGCACTGGGAGACGCTCGGACGGTCCCTGGGCGAGCAGGGCCTGCGTGTGGTGCTGCCCTGGGGCAGCGAACCCGAGCGTGCGCGGGCGGCGGTGCTGGCTGCTGCGATCGGCGGGCACGCCCGGGTCGCGCCGCGGCTGAGCCTGGCGCAGTGTGCCGCGCTGCTGGCAGATGCCCGGCTGGCGGTCGGCGTGGACACCGGGCTCACCCATCTGTCGGCTGCGCTCGACACGCCCACCGCGGCGCTCTTCGCGGCTACGCCGGCCTGGCGTTTCGGACCCTTCTGGACCGGGCGGGCCGTCTCGCTCGGGCAGGACGGGGTCTGGCCATCGGCGGCGCAGGTGCTGGCGGCGCTGGCCGGCCTGGAGGCTCTGAGGTGAGCGCACGCTCTCTTTCCTGGTCAGAGCGGATGAGCCTCGGCTTATACGGCCTTGCCTGGCGCCTGGGCTCGCCCTTGGCCGCCGCCTACCTGCTCTGGCGATCGCGCGCCCAGCCCGAGTACCGACAGCACTGGGCGGAGCGCTGGGCGCTCGGGCCGGTGAATCCTGCCCCGGTGGATGCCAACCCCGCGCTGATCTGGATCCACGCCGTGTCGGTGGGCGAGACCCGCGCCGCCCAGCCCCTGATCGATGCCCTGCTCGGCGCCGATCCCGCCCGGCACATCCTCCTCACCCACATGACCCCCACCGGCCGGGCCACCGGCGAGGAGCTCTTCGCGCGGCGCTGGGCCGGCCGCCTGCAGCAGTGCTACCTGCCGTACGACACCCCTGGTGCCACCGCCCGTTTCCTCGCCCGCTGGCGGCCGTCACTCGGGCTGCTCATGGAAACCGAGCTGTGGCCAGGCCTGTGCGCGCAGGCCGCGGCGCGCGGCCTGCCGCTGGTACTGGTCAATGCCCGGCTGTCGGAGCGCTCGCTCGCCCGTGGCCTGCGCTGGCGGCGGCTCCTCGGCCCGGCCCTGGCCAGCCTGGCCGCGGTGCTGGCCCAGACCCCGGCGGACGCCGCCCGACTGGCGCGACTTGGCCGGCACGATGCGCCGGTGCTCGGCAATCTCAAGTTCGATGTGGCGCCATCGGCCGAGCGGGCGGCGCTGGGCCGGCAATGGCGACAGACCTGCGGCGAGCGGCCGCGGGTGTTGTGCGCCAGCACTCGCGAGGGCGAGGAAGCGCTGCTGCTGGCGGCATGGCAGCGCGCACTCGCCGCCTGGCCGGCCGAACCCTCTTCAGCCCGCCCCCAGCTGCTGCTGGTGCCGCGCCATCCGCAGCGCTTCGAGGCCGTGGCGCGCGAGATCCCCCAGGCCGGCTTTCGGCTGGCGCGTCGCTCGGGCGGGGTCTGGCCCGACGCGCACGCGGATGTGCTGCTCGGTGACTCGATGGGCGAGATGGCCGCCTACCACGCGATGGCCGATGTCGCCATCATCGGCGGTTCCTTGCTGCCTTTCGGTGGGCAGAACCTGATCGAGGCCTGCGCGCTCGGGGTGCCGGTGGTGGTCGGTCCGCATACCCGCAATTTCGAGCAGGCGGCCGAGGAGGCGGTGATGGCGGGCGCTGCCAGCCGGGTTGCCGATGCCGGCCAGGCGGTGGATCGGGCACTCGCGCTGGTCGGCGATGCGGCCGCGCGCGCGGCCATGGGCGATGCCGGTGAGCGTTTCTGGCAGACGCATCGTGGCGCGACACAGCGCACCCTGGCTGCGCTGGTGATCTGGCTGAGGCCGTCGTGAGCGAGGGCTGCCGGCGCGTGCCTGCGCCAGCCCTGGCCTGGCTGGCGCGGCCGGCAGGCCGACGCCAGTCGGGCAGCCGAGCGGACCCGATCAGCGCGGCCGCGGTGCGACCGGCGTGACCTGAGCCCCTGCCGCGCCGGTGGCGGCTGCACCGGGGGGCGGCGTGGTGGCGGGCGCGGGTGGCGGTTCGGTCGGATCGCCCGTGGGCGTCTGCATCAGGGCTGCCAGCGCCTGCAGGTCGGCATCGGACAGCGTTGCAGCGGCCGACTTCAGCCGCAGCCCGTTCATCAGGACATCGTAGCGGGCCTTGGCGAGGTCGCGCTGGGTGTTGAAGACCTGCTGCTGGGCGTTGAGCACATCGATGTTGATGCGCACGCCCACCTGATAGCCGAGCAGGTTGCTGTCGAGCGCGAGCTGGCTGGACTTCTCAGCCGCCTGCAGGGCCTGCACCTGCGCCAGACCGCTGCGCACACCCAGGAAGGCCTGGCGGGCCGACTGCTCGACCTGTCGGCGGGTGTTCTCGAGGTCGGCTTCGGCCTTGTCGCGCAGCTGCGTCGCCTCGCGCACCCGGGCATCGATCAGACCGCCGTTGTAAAGGGGGATGCTCAGCTGCAGGCCGACCGAGCCGGAGGCGCTGTTCACGCCGATGAACGCGGCCGTCGCATTGCGCGCATAGCCCACCGAACCGACCGCGTCGAGCGTGGGCCGGTGAGCAAGGCGTTGCCGCTCGATCTCGCGCCGGGCCACCTCGACGGCCACCCGGGACTGCTGCACCTGCAGGCTGTTCTGCCGCGCGTTCTCGGTCCAGCGGGATTCGTCTTCGGGTTGCGGCGGGCTGAGCGCCACACCCGGCCGCAGGACCTGCAGGGCGCTGACCGGCTTGCCCACCAGCTGCGCGAGCGCGGCGCGGCGTACGCTCAGGTCGTTCAGGGCGGCGTACTCCTGCGCCACCGCGAGGTCGAAGCGCGACTGCGCCTCCTGCTGATCGGTGATGGTGGCGGTGCCGACCTCGAAGTTGCGCTTCGCCGAGGCGAGCTGCTCGCTGATCGCACGCTTCTGGGCGCGGATGGTGGCCACACTGTCCTGCGCTGCGAGCACGTCGAAGTAGGCCTGGCTCACCCGCACGATCAGATCGAGCTGGGTCTGTGCCACCTGCGCCTCGGCGGCGGCCACCTGCAGCTTGCTCTGCTCGAAGGCCTCGACGTTCTGCAGCCGGTACAAGGGCTGGCTCAGGCTGATCTGGTAGTTCTGGGTGTTGAATTCACGCCGCGGCGCGAGGTTGGTATCGACCACCTGCCGGCTGAGGGCGCCGTTGCCGGTGACCGTGGGCAGCAGGGCGGCGCGGGCCTGGGGCACACGCTCGCGGACCGCGGCCAGTTGCGCGCGGCTGCTCGCCACCACCGTGTCGTTGGCCAGCGCCTCCTTGTAGGCCTGGGCGATGTCGAGCATCTGCGCCCCCGCTGGCGCGCAGGCCAGGGCGAGCGCGGTGACCGTCACGGTGGGCAGCAGGGATCTCATGGCGTCCTCAGTAGGTGGGAACCGCGGGGTCTATCGCGCGCGACCAGGCGTCGATGCCGCCGGTGAGGTTGCACACCCCCGCCACCTGCTGCCGTTCGAGGAACAGGCCGACCTGGGCGCTGCGCATGCCGTGGTGGCACAGGCACACCACCGGCCGGTCCGCCGGCAGCTCGCCGAACCGTGCCGGGATCTCGCGCATGGGGATGTGCACACTGCCCGGCAGGCTGGCGATGGCCACCTCCCAGGGCTCGCGCACGTCGAGCACCACCGGCGCATCGGGCTGCGCGAGCCAGGCGGCGAGTTCCGTGACGGAGATCTCGCGCATCAGAAGGCGAAGCGCGCGGGTTGCGGGAAGCCTTGCAGCGGCCGCACCTGGGTGTCGAACAGCGGCTCGCAGGTGAAGGCGTTCTCGGCGGTGCGGGTGTGCATGACCGCGGTCATGGAGGGGGCAGTGCCGACGATGGCGGTGAGCCGGCCACCGGGGGCGAGCCGCTGCAGCAGGTTCTCGGGCACGAAGGGCACGGCGCCCGAGAGCACGATGACATCGAATCGATCGGTGCCCGGGGGCTGCGCGCCGTTGAAGGTCTCGACCGCGACATTGCGGATGCCGGCGCGCTGCAGGTTGGTCTGCCCGAAGGCCGCCAGCCCGGCATGGATGTCGGTGGTGAGCACCCGCCGGGCGCGGTGGGCGAGCAGCGCCGCCATGAAGCCCGAGCCGGTGCCCACCTCGAGGACATGCTCATGGCGTCGCACCGTCAGGGACTGCATCAACCGGGCCTCGACCCGCGGCGGAAACAGGCACTCGCCGGTGGGCTTGCCGTCGAGGACGAGCGGCACTTCCATGTCGGTGAAGGCCATGGCCCGCCAGGCCGGCGGCACGAAATCCTCGCGCCGCAGCACGCTGAACAGGTCGAGCACATCCTGATCGAGCACATCCCAGGGGCGGATCTGCTGTTCGATCATGTTGAAGCGGGCGCGTTCGAAATCCATGGGAAGGCGATCCGTGCGGGGAGGGGGAGCTGACGATTCTAGCAAGCCGGCCGTGATTGTCCGGGGCTCAGGAGGCCGATCCGTCGGCCCCGGCCTGGGGCGGCGGGTTGCGCCCGCGGCGGCGGCCGAGCCAGCCACCGAGATCATCGAGCAGCGTGTAGAGCACCGGCACCACCAGCAGCGTGAGCAGGGTGGAGGCGATCACGCCGCCGATCACGGCATGGCCCATGGGCGCCCGCTGCTCCGAGCCCTCGCCGGTGCCCATGGCCAGGGGCAGCATCCCGAACACCATCGCGAGCGTGGTCATGAGGATGGGCCGCAGACGGATCTCGGCCGCCGAGAGCAGCGCCTGGGCGCGCTCCACCCCGCGGGCGCGGGCCTGGTTGGCGAAGTCGACGAGGAGGATGGCATTCTTGGTCACGAGGCCCATCAGCATGATGAAGCCGATCATCGAGAACATGTTGAGCGTGCTGCGCCAGGCCAGCAATGCGGCCACCACGCCGATCAGGGCGAGCGGCAGCGAGGCCATGATCGCGAGCGGTTGCAGGAAGCTGCCGAACTGCGAGGCCAGGATCATGTAGATGAAGATCACCGCGAGCAGCAGCGCCTGGGCGGCGAAGCCGAAGCTCTCGGTCATGTCGCGGGTGGCGCCGCCGGTGACGAAGCGGTAACCCGGCGGCAGGCTGATGCCGGCCATGCGCTCGGCCACCTGCTGGCCCACCGTACCCGAGGCTGCGCCCTGCACATTGGCGCTGAGCAGGATCTCCCGGGAGAGATCCTTGCGGTTGATCTGCGTGGGGCCGGTGCCGCTCACGAACGCGGCCACCTGACGCAGCGCGATCATGCGCGGGCTGCCATCGGCCTCGGTCTGCGCGGAGGCGACCGTGAGGCGTTCCAGGTCGGTCACCGCCACGCGGTCGGCGCGCGGCAGCCTGACCTTCACATCGTAGTTCTCGTCATCCGGCGCCCGCCAGGTGCTGGCCGACTCGCCGGCGAGCAGCGGGCGCAGCACCCCGGCCACCTGGCTCACGCCCAGCCCGAGGTCAGAGGCGAGCGCGCGGTTGACCTCGACCGAGATGGTGGGCTTGGACGGCTTGGAGGAGGACTCGAGGTCGACGATGCCGGGCACGGTCTGCATCGCGGCCAGGGCCTGCGCGGCCAGACGCTCGAGTTCGGCCATGTCGGGCCCCTGGATGCTCACCTGCACCGGCTTGCCCGAGCCGACCGAGCTGAGCGTGCCGACATCGGTGATGGTCAGGCCGGGGATGCGCGCCAGCCGCTCGCGCACCGGCTGGCGCATCTGCTGGACCGACATCGGGCGGCGGGCGCGCTCGGTGAGCTTGCCGAAGAGCGTGGCGTAGTTGCGGCCCTGGATGGCGCCGGTGTTGATGGTGGCGTAGGTGAAGAGCACGCCGTCGAACTCGCGCAGCGCCGCCTCGGCCTGACGCACCTTGTCCTGGGTGAGCGCGAGCGACGAGCCCACCGGCGTGTGGAAGCGGATGTAGATCTCGTTGTTGTCGGCCTGCGGCACGAACTCCTTGCCGATCCCGCCCATCAGCGGGAAGGCCGCCAGGAAGGTGAGCAGCGCGATCAGGCTGGCCAGCCAGCGGCGGCGCAGGCCCCAGCGCAGCAGCCCCACATAGCCGCGCTCCAGCCCCGCCATGAGCGCCTGGAACCGGCGCAGCACCCAGGCCACCGGCCCGCGCCCGCGCGCGCCGTGGGCGTCGGGGTCGTGCCACACCGACGAGAGCATGGGGTCGAGGGTGAACGACACCAGCATCGACAGCAGCACGGCGAAGGCCACCGTGACGCCGAACTGCTTGAAGAAGCGGCCGATGATGCCGCCCATGAAGCCGATCGGCAGGAACACCGCCACGATGGTGAAGGTGGTGGCGGCCACCGCCAGGCCGATCTCGGCCGTGCCGTCGAACGCGGCCTGCTTGTGCGGCTTGCCCATGGCCTGGTGACGCACGATGTTCTCGCGCACCACGATCGCGTCGTCGATCAGCAGACCCACGCAGATCGACAGCGCGAGCAGGGTGACCATGTTGATCGAGAAGCCCATCGCGTACATCACCAGGAAGGTGCCGATCAGCGAGATCGGCAGCGTGAGTCCGGTGATCACCGTGGAGCGCCACGACGACAGGAACAGGAACACGATCGCCACGGTGAGCAGCGCGCCTTCCACGATGTTGCGCTGAACCCCGGCCACCGAGTTGCGGATCGGCGTGGATGCGTCGCGGACCACGGTGGTGCGCACATCGGGCGGCAGCTGCGCCTCGAGCTGCTGCAGGGTGCGCCGCACCCCGTTGACCACCTCGATGGTGTTCTCGTTGGTGGCCTTGACGATGTCGATCGCGATCGCGCGCTCGCCGTCGACGAACGCGGCGTTCTCGGGCTCCTCCTCGCCGTCGATCACGCGCGCCACCTGCGAGAGATACACCGGCTGGCCGCCGCGGCGCGCGACCACGATCCGCTCGAAGTCGGCCGGGCTGCGCAGCCGGGCGCGGATCTGCACCACCTGATCGCGGTCACGGCTGGTGAGCGTGCCCGCGGGCAGTTCCTGGTTGTCGGCGCGCAGCGCCGCCAGCACCTGATCGATGCCCACCCGCAGGGACTCCATCTCGGCCGGGCGCAGCGCGATCTGGATCTCGCGGCGCACACCACCCACCACGGTCACGCGGCCCACGCCACGCACATTCTCCAGACGCCGCTTGATCACCTGCTCGGTGAGCGTGGTGAGTTCGCGCGGACCGCGCTGCGGCGAGCGCACCGCCACCGAGACCACCGGGTCGTCGTCGGGATTGACGCGGGTGACCAGCGACTCCTTGACCTCACGGCGCAGCGCCGGTCGCACCAGTGCGATCTTCTCGCGCACATCCTGGGCGGCCACCACCGGGTCGACGGCCAGGTCGAATCGCACGATGACCAGCGACACGCCCTCGTAGGAGCGCGAGGACAGCTCGTACACCCCGCTGATGGTGTTGACCTGTTCTTCCAGGCGGCGGGTGACCTCGGACTCGACCACCTCGGGCGAGGCGCCGGGGTACTCGGTCTGCACCACCACCACCGGGAAGGCGACGTCCGGGAACTGCTCCACCGGCAGCCGCTTGTACGAGAACAGGCCCAGCACCACGAAGGCCACCATCATCATGGTGGCGAACACCGGGTGGTTGATCGAGACGCGGGTGAACCACATGGCGGCTGGACCTGGGCGCCGGTGGACCGGGCGGCGCGGCGCGCGTCAGCGCGCCGGCAGTTCCCGCACGGACGAGCCCGTCCGCAGGGTGCCGAGGTTGACCGCGACGATCCGATCGCCGGCTGCGAGTCCGCTGCGCACTTCCACCACGCCGGCCCCGCCGCGGGCGTCGCGGGCGGATTCATCGCGCAGTCCCGGCGTGACGTCCTTCTCGACCAGCCTGCCGTCCTGGACCGCGTAGACGAAGCTGCGGCCGGCGCGCTCGCGCACGGCCGAGAGCGGGACGGTGATCACCCCGGTGCGGGTCTCGAGCGCGAGCGATCCCTGGGCGAACAGGCCCACCCGCAGTCGCTCGCCGCGGTTGTCGATGCCGATGTAGACCGGCACCGAGCGCGTGCCGGTGCTGGTGGACGGGCCGATGCGCAGGATGCGCCCGGACTGCTCCCCGCTCACCCCTTCCACCTGCAGCGACACTGCCTGACCGATGCGCACCGCGCCGAGTTCGCTGGCGGGCACCGGCGCCTCGATCTCGAGCTGGCCGAGGTCGATCAGGCTGAGGATGCGGACATCGGGTGACACCTTCTCGCCGGGCTGCACGAAGCGCTCGGCCACCACGCCGGCCATCGGGGCGAGCACCGCGGTGTCGGCCAGTGCCTTGCGGGCCACGGCGAGCTGGGCCTGCGCGGCATCGCGGGCACCGGCAGCGGCGTCGAGTGCCGATCGGGCGTTGTCGAGCGCGCTGGGGGAGATGAAACCGCGCTCGATCAGCTGGCGGTTGCGGGCGAGCGTGCTCTCGGCCTGCTCCACCTGCGCCTGGGCGCTGCGCAGCTGCGCCTCGCGCTCCTTGACCCGCGATTCGAACTCGGTGGGGTCCACGCGGGCAATGGTCTGGCCGGCGCTGACCGACTCGCCTTCGCGCACCAGCAGCTCGCGCAGCTCGCCGGCCGCCTTGGCGCGCACCAGGCCCTGACGGACCGCCCGCAGGCTGCCGGTGATCGGGATGCTGCGGGTGATGCTGCCCGGCGCGAGCGTGAGCAGGTCGGTGGCCGCGAACTCCAGGGCAGCGGCCGGGGCAGGGTTGGCGGCGTTGCCGACCGTTGGCGCTGCGGCCGCCGCTGCGGCGGCGCTCGGCGTCGCCGTGCCCTCGGGGCCTGTCGCAACCGTCTTCGGTGCCCGGCCGAACTGCCACCAGGCCGCTACCGCCAGGGCCGCAGCGAGCACCGTGATGAGCAGGGTACGGGTCTTCATGGTGTGGGCAACCGGGATGGCCGGGCGGCGACGCAATGCCGCCGGGGCGAAGTGGACGGCCCGCGCAGCATGGGCCAAGTGTGCTCGAGGAAGCCGCGCATTCTAGGGTGGGGGTGCGGGAGGGTCAAACCGGGGTGGATGAGGCCGTGGACGAGGTCGTGGACAGAGGGCGGCTTGCTAGACTGCCGGCCATGTTCGTCCCGACCGTCGCGCCGGCCTGTCGCCCGGGGTGTGGTGCCTGCTGCATCGCGCCCTCGATCAGCAGCCCGATCCCCGGCATGCCCCGCGGCAAGGCCGCCGGCCAGCGCTGCGTTCAGCTCACGGCCGATCTGCGCTGCGCGCTCTTCGGCCTCCCGGAGCGCCCGCGCTGCTGTGCCGGGCTGATGCCCTCCACCGCGATGTGCGGCGACTCGCCGGCGCAGGCCCTGGCCTGGCTGACGCAGCTCGAACTTCTGACCGCGCCGTCCGGCACCGTGGCCGCGCCGTCCGGCTGAGTGGGGCAGAGAAAGCGCCGTGTCCTGGCTCAGCATCCCGCCATTCCCATGTCCGGGTCTGCGCCCATCATGTCCTTTGCCGACGCCGTCCTGCCGCCGGACGGGTTCGCCATGAGCCCTGCCGCCGTCCCCCAGTCGTCCCCGCCCACGGCGGCCGTGCACCAGCCTGCACGGGTCCAGCCCCTGCTTTCCGTGGTGATGCCCTGTCTGAACGAAGAGCGCACCGTGGCCATCTGCGTGGGCAAGGCCATGGCCTTCTTCGCCCGCACCGGCATCGCAGGCGAGGTGGTCATTGCCGACAACGGCTCGCGCGACGCCTCCATGGCGCTGGCCACCGCCGCCGGCGCCCGGGTGGTGCGCGTGAGCGAGCGCGGCTACGGTGCGGCGCTGATGGGGGGCATCCTCGCCGCCCGCGGTCGCTGGGTGGTGATGGGCGATGCCGACGACAGCTATGACTTCGGCGCGCTCGACGGTTTCGTCGAGCAGCTCGCCGCGGGCGCGCAGCTGGTCATGGGCAACCGCTTCGCCGGGGGGATCGCCGAGGGCGCGATGCCGCCGCTGCATCGCTACCTGGGCAACCCGGTGCTGTCCTTCATCGGACGGTTGCTGTTCCGCAGCCCGATCGGCGACTTCCACTGCGGGCTGCGGGCCTTCGACCGCGAGGCGGTCCTGGGGCTGGGTCTGTCCTCGCCCGGCATGGAGTTCGCCAGCGAGATGGTGATGCGGGCCACGCTGGCCGGCCTGCGGGTGGCCGAGGTGCCCACCACCCTGGCGCGTGACGGACGCGACCGCCCGCCCCATCTGCGCAGCTGGCGCGACGGCTGGCGGCACCTGCGGCTGCTGCTGATGTTCAGCCCGCGCTGGCTGCTGCTCTATCCCGGCCTGGCCCTGTTCGGCCTGGGGGCCTTGCTCTCGGTCCTGCTCACCATCGCCCCGATCCGCCTCGGACCGGTCGGCTTCGACATCCAGACCCTGCTCTACACCGCCACCGCGTCGGTGCTCGGCCTGCAGATGTGCCTGCTCGCGGTGCTCACCAAGGCGGCAGGCGTGCATGCCGGCCACCTGCCGGCCAGTCCGGGTTTTGCCTGGCTGATGCGGATCTACACCCTCGAACGGGGCATCCTGCTCGGGCTCACGCTCGTGGCCTGCGGGCTGGCTGGCGTGCTTTCCTCGGTGTGGGTCTGGACCGACGCCGGTCTGGCGGCCCTCGACCCGTCGCGCGCCATGCGCGTGACCATCCCGGCGGTGACGCTGCTGCTGGCCGGCAGCGAGTGCATCTTCGGGTCCTTCGTGCTGAGCTTCATCACCCAGCCGCGGGCCCGCCTGCGCACCCGGCCGGTCACTGCGGCCGCGGCCCCTGACGAGCCGCGCTGAGCGCGCGCGTCCTGCACCCGATGTCTGCGCGGCGCCTGCCCGCGACCGCGCTGGCCTGCCTGCTGGCGCTGGCGGCCACCATCGCCTGGCGGCTGCTCGAAGGGCCGAGCTGGAGCTGGGACCGGGGCCACTATCACGCCTACGCCGGCTACGCCTGGGCCGAGGGACTGGTCGGTCGCGGCTTCCTGCCCATGGGCGGGCAGAGCTTCCTCAATCCGCTGCCCTATGTGCCGGCGTGGCTGCTCACGCGGGCCGGCGTCGGCGAGATGGCCACGGCGGCCGCCCTGGCGGCCTGGCACGGTCTGGCGGTCTGGTTCGTCTGGCTGATCGCCCGCGATCGCGTCGGGCCGGGCGCCGGCGCCTGGCTCGCGGGTGCCTTCGCCCTGCTCACCCCGGTGTTTCTTGCCCTGGCCGGCACCAGCTATGCCGATGGCACCACGGCCGTGCCGCTGCTGGCCGGCGTGTGGTGCTGCATCCGCGCGGGCGCCGGCGGTGCCGCCGCCGGCCGCTGGGCGCTCGCCGGCGGGTTCGCGCTGGGGCTGGCGGCCCTGCTCAAGCTGAGCAATGCCCCGGCGGCGGCGCTTGCGCCGGTGCTGCTGATGGGCGCCGGACTGGCCGGGCGACGGTGGCGTCGGCTGGCGGTGATCGGGCTCTTCATCGTGGGAGGGCTGGTGGGCGCCGTCGCCGGTGGCGGCGCGTGGGCGCAGCATCTTTACCGCACCTACGGCAATCCGGTGTTCCCCATGGCGCAGTTCCTGTTCGATCGACCTGCGCCGTCCGCGTCCGTCGTCTCGACCCCCGCCGCGCCGGCGGTTTCGACCCCGTCCGCACCCGCTGCCGCGCCGGACGGGCTGGCCGTGTGGCGACATCGCCTGTACCTGCTGAAGGTGGCCACCCGCCCTGGCGGCGAGCGGTTCGTGCCCGGGTCGCTGGGGCAGTGGCTGGACTTCCCCTTTCGCGTGGCCGATCCCCGCCAGCCGGGCAATCTCGCCTACCTGGAGTGGCACGCGCCGGATCCTCGGCTGGCGCTGCTGGTGCTGCTGCTCGGGTCACTGGCCGCGCAGCGGATCTGGCTGCGCAGCACGCGCCCGCGTGGGGCTGATGCGTCCCCGGTCGCGGCCCGCTGGCCGCTCTGGCTGTTCACGGTGCTGTGGTGTCTCGCCTGGATGCACAGCTCGGGCAATGGCCGCTATGCCGTCGGCCTGCTGCTGCTCTGCTCGGTGCTGCTGGTGGAGGGGGTGCTCGCCCTGCTGCCGGCGGGGCGTGCCCGGCAATGGGTCTTTGCCGGACTGCTCGGCGTGCATGCCTTCTACGCCCTGGTGGCCGCCGATCGCCGCGATCTCGGTCAGTCCGAGGCCTGGTCGCAGGCGGCGCTTGCGGCCGACATGCCATCATCGCTGCGCGAGCAGCCCCATCTGCATGTCGCGCTGTCGCAGTTTTCCTGGACCTACCTCGCGCCGCTGATGCACCCTGACAGCGCCTTCGCCAACCTGTCCTCGCCCTGCGAGTACTGCTCGCCGCCGCTGCAGGCCCGCTCGTCGATGCCGGTGCTGAGCGCCTGGCGCGGTCGGCTTCGCCTGATCGCCGCGGCCGATCAGTCGGTGGACGGCCGGGCCGGCCTGCTGCCGACCACCCGCGACGCCATGAACGACCAGCTCGCCGACTTCGATCTCCGGATCGACGAACCGGCCTGCACCGCCTATCGCGTCCGTCCGCAGGCGGCCGGCACCTGGCTGATCGACCAGCAGGCCTCGGGGCCGGTTCGCCGCTTCTCGGATCAGGCGGTGAGCTGCCCTCTGGTCGAAGCCCCCGACGCCCGGGCCGACGCCCTCGCGCGGCGCACGCGGTTCGACCCGGCCTTCATCGCCGTCGAACGGGCCTGCGGCGAAACGCTGGGCCCGCCCACCGGCCCTACCCGATGGCTGGGTGGCGAGGCCTGGCTGCGCACCTACCCCAAGGTCGAGGCGCACCTCACGGTGGCACGCGGCACGGTCACCCTCGGTCGCTACGGGTACCAGGACCGCGTGTTCGGCCGGGCCGACGCGCTGGCCGCGCCGGGGGCGACGATCGACTGCCAGCCGCTGCAGGATCGCAGCGGGCGGGGGCAGCCCCCGGGCATGGCCGATGTGCTCGGCCGGCCTGCCGCCCGCTGATGCCGATGACGGACATGCCCGCGCCCGTGATCTTGCCGCCCGGCATCCGGGTGGCGGTGGTGCACGACTTCCTGTTCGAGTACGCCGGCTCCGAGCGGGTGCTCGAGGCCATCCTGGCGCTGCTGCCGCAAGCCGAACTGTTCACGCTGTTCGAGCGACTGCCCGAGGCGTATCGCCATCTCGTCGCCGGGCGCCGCGTGCACACCAGCTTCCTGCAGCGCATGCCCGGCCTGCCCGGCAGCCTGAAGTACACCGTGCCGCTGATGCCCTTCGCGATCGAGCAGTTCGACCTGTCGGGCTTCGACCTGATCATCTCCAGCAGCCATGCGGTCGCCAAGGGCGTGATCGTGCCCCCCGACGCGCTGCACCTGTGCTACTGCTATTCGCCGATGCGCTATGCCTGGGACCTGCAGCCGGTCTACCTCCAGACCGAGGGACTGTCGCGGGGGCTGCGCGGGCTGGCTGCGCGCCTCATGCTGCATCGGCTGCGGCTGTGGGACCACCGCAGCGCGGCCGGCGTTGATGCCTTTGCCACCAGCTCGGCCTTCGTCGCGCGGCGCATCCTCAAGGCCTGGCGGCGCGAGGCCGTGGTGATCCCGCCGCCCGTGAGCATCCATCCCCCGCTGGCGCTGCCGCGCGAGCCCGACCTGTATGTGACGGTCTCGCGGCTGATCGGCTACAAGCGCATCGACCTGATGGTGGAGGCCTTCCGGGCCATGCCGCAGCGCCGTCTGCTGGTGATCGGCAGCGGACCCGATCTGGCACGCTGGCGTGCGGTGGCGCCGCCGAATGTGCGTTTCGCGGGCTTCGTGCCCGATGCGCCGATGCGCGAGCATCTCGCCCGGGCGCGCGCCTTCCTGTTCGCGGCCACGGAAGACTTCGGCATCTCGGTGCTCGAGGCCCAGGCCCAGGGCACGCCGGTGATCGCGCTCGGTCGTGGCGGCACCGCCGAGACCGTCGCCGGCGAGCATTCGGCACGACCCACCGGCGTGTTCTTCCACGAGTCCACCCCCGAGGCGATCATCGGCGCCGTGGTTCGCTTCGAGGCCCTGGAGCAGCCGATCGACCCGCAAGCCTGCATCGACCGTGCGGCGCTCTACACCCCGGACACCTTCGCGCGCCGCTTCAGCGACTGGGTCTCGCAGGCCTGGACCGACTGGCAGGCCCGGCTGGCGCAGCCCTTCTCGCCCGACGAGCCGCGAGGCGAACCAGGCCAGCGCTAGCGCTAGCGCGAGCCATGGCCCAGGCGGCGTCGTGAAACGCCGCCCCCGTGGCCGACTGCGCGCCTGGCCGCGCCCGGCGGCCCGGCCCGAGGGCTCGGTTATCATCGCAGCCTGCCGCGGAGACTCCGATGATCGACTTCCTGCACGGGCTGCCCCTGCTCGCCAAGGCCGCCCTGCTCGGGCTGGTCGAGGGTCTCACCGAATTCCTGCCCATTTCCAGCACCGGACATCTCATCCTGGCGGGCAGCCTGCTCGGCTTTTCCGACGAGAAGGCCAAGCTCTTCGATGTGGCCATCCAGACCGGCGCCATGCTGGCCGTGGTCTGGTACTACCGCGTGCGCATCGGCGCCACGCTGGCGGGCCTGGGCGCCGATCGTCGCGCCCAGCGCTTCGCGCTCAATGTGCTCATCGCCTTCCTGCCGGCAGCGGTGCTCGGCGTGCTCTTCGGCAAGTTCATCAAGGCGCACCTGTTCAAGCCGGTGCCGGTGGCGCTGGCCTTCGTGGTGGGCGGGCTGATCATCCTGTGGGTCGAGCGCGGTCAGGCGCGTCGGCGGCCGCGCATCCAGGAGGTCGATGACATGAGCGCGCTGGACGCGCTCAAGCTCGGGCTGGCGCAGGCCTTCGCGCTGGTGCCGGGCACCAGCCGCTCGGGCGCCACCATCATCGGCGGCATGCTGTTCGGCCTGTCGCGCCGCGCCGCCACCGAGTTTTCATTCTTTCTCGCCATTCCCACCCTGGTGGGGGCCGGGGTCTACGACCTGGTCAAGTACCGCGCACTGCTCTCGGCCGATGACCTGCCGATGTTCGCGGTGGGGCTGTCGGTGGCCTTCGTGTCGGCGCTGGCCTGCGTGCACTGGCTGATCCGTTTCGTGGCCAGCCACGACTTCCGCGGCTTTGCCTGGTACCGGATCGTGTTCGGCGGCCTGGTGCTGCTCACCGCCCACTTCGGCTGGGTGACCTGGGCCGCCTGAAGCGCTGGCGTCGCGCCCGCGCGCGGCCTGCCCGCAGCGGATGCGCCCCGGATCAGTCTGCGCGGCGCTCGAAGATCAGGTCGCACACCGCGTGGCCGAGCGCCAGCCCGCGCTTCTCGAACTTGGTGAGCGGCCGCCAGTCCGGCCGTGGCGCGAAGCCCTCGGCGGTGTTGCGCAGTGCCGGCTCGGCCTGCAGCACCGAGAGCATCTGCTCGGCATAGTGCGCCCAGTCGGTGGCGCAGTGCAGATAGCCGCCTGGCCTCAGCCGGCTGGCGGCAAGGGCGACCATCGGCGGCTGGATCAGGCGACGCTTGTGGTGCCGGGCCTTGGGCCAGGGATCGGGGAAGTAGACATGGATGCCGGTGAGGCTGTCGGGGGCGATCATGTCGCGCAGCACCTCGACCGCGTCGTGGCGGATCACCCGCACATTGCCGATGGCCTGTTCCTCGAGCCGTCGCAGCAGCGCGCCCACACCCGCCGGGTAGACCTCCACGCCGATGAAGTCGGTGTCGGGGCGCGCGAGCGCCATCGCCGCGGTGGTCTCGCCCATGCCGCAGCCGATCTCCAGCACCACCGGCGCCCGCCGGCCGAAGGCGGCGGTGGTGTCGAGCAGTGCGGCCTGATGCGCGATGCCGTAGCGCGGCAGCAGGCGTTCCTGCGCGGCGCGCTGGCCGTCAGTGAAATGGATGCGGCGGTTGACGAAGCTGCGGATGTGGTCGGGGCGTGGGCTGTCGGTCATCGGCGGCGGGCAGGGCGCGGGTGGTGCGGGTGGTCCGCGTGGCCTGGGCGGCGCAAGGGCGCGGCTGCGCGGGTTGGTTAGGATACCGGCTCCCATCCTCCCGGAAGCGCCGATGACCCCCGACCCCCAGATCCTCAGCCGCACCGATGACGGCGTGGCCACGATCACCTTCAACCGGCCCGACAAGCTCAACGCGCTCACCCCGGTCATGCTCGAGGCCTTCTTCGACGCGGTCGGTCAGGCCGCCGCCGATCCGGCCGCGCGGGTGATCGTGATCACCGGCGCCGGTCGCGGCTTTTCGGCCGGCCTGGACCTGGGCGTGATCGGCACCGGCCAGTCCGGCGGGGTGGGCGAGGCCATGCCACGGCCCGAGCCGCAGTGGGGCGATGACATCGGCCCGCCGCTCGCCGATGGCTTCAGCGCCGGCTGGCACGCGCTGATCCGCTCGCGCAAGCCCACCATCGCCGCGGTCAACGGTCCGGCCTTCGGCTGGGGCTTCATTCTCGCCCTGCACTGCGATATCCGCTTCGCAGCCCGTTCGGCCCTGTTCAACGCCACCTTCGCGCGGCTCGGCGTGCCTGCCGAGAAGGGCATCGGCTGGCTGCTGCCGCGCCTGATCGGCATCGCCCGCGCGGCCGACCTGCTCTACACCGCCCGCCGCTTCGATGGCGTGGAAGCCGAACGCATCGGCCTGGTCAACGCCGTGCTCGATGACGACCAGCTCATGGCCCATGTGTCGGGCTATGCCCGGGCGATCGCCGCCAATGCCGCGCCGCGCGCGCTGGCGGCCATGAAGGCCCAGCTCTGGACCGCGGCCGATGTCAGCTACGACGAGGGTTTTGCGGCCGCCAATCGCGAGCAGGATCGCTGCACCGCCACCGAGGACTTCCGCGAGGGCCTGGCCAGCTACAAGGACAAGCGCGCGCCGCGCTTCACCGGGCGCTGAAGGCGCGCCGAAGAGGCGGGCATCGGACGCCCGTTGCCCGGCCGCAAGGGCCGCGCTGGGCGGCCGCGCCAGCGTTCGCGTAAAATGGACGGGTCGCGGGTGTAGTTCAATGGCAGAACGGCAGCTTCCCAAGCTGCATACGAGGGTTCGATTCCCTTCACCCGCTCCACATCGCCGCCGCGGGCCACTGCGCTGCCGCCCATGAAGGCCGCCTACCTCAGCCATCCCAGCTTCACGCGCCACGAGATGGGGGCCGGCCACCCGGAGTGCCCCGAGCGTCTCGCCGCGGTGTCCGATCGCCTTCTGGCCAGCGGCCTGCTCGATCTCATGGACCGGTTCGAGGCGCCGGCGGCTACCGACATCCAGATCACGCGTGCCCACGAGGCGCTGTACCTGGCCGAGCTGCGTGCGGCATCACCGGCGCAGGGCCTGGTCGCCATCGACCCCGACACCGCGCTGAATCCGCACAGCTTCACGGCCGCGCTGCACGCCGCGGGGGCTGCGGTGCGCGCCACCGAGCTGGTGCTGCGCGAGGGCTACCAGCGCGCCTTCTGCAATGTGCGCCCGCCCGGCCATCACGCCGAGCGCGGTCGCGCGATGGGTTTCTGCTTCTTCAACAACGCGGTGGTGGGCATCCGCCATGCCCTCGACGAACTCGGCCTGCAGCGGGTGGCGCTGGCCGACTTCGATGTGCATCACGGCAACGGCAGCGAGGACATCCTTGCCGACGATCCGCGGGTGCTGATGGTCTCCACCTTCCAGCGTCGCCTGTATCCCTTCAGCGGCGACGAGCCGCGCGGCGCCAACATGCACAACATCGGCCTCGCGCCGTATTCCGGCGGCGAGGCCATGCGCGAAGCGGTCCAGACGGTCTGGCTGCCGGCGCTGCGCGAGTTCCAGCCCGAGATGCTGTTCATCTCGGCGGGCTTCGACGCCCATCGCGACGATGACATGAGCCAGCTCGGCTGGCGCGACGCCGACTACGGCTGGGTGACCGCCCGGCTGGTCGAGGTTGCCGAGCAGTGCGCCGGGGGACGGGTGGTCTCGCTGCTCGAGGGCGGTTATCACCTGCCGGCGCTGGCGCGCAGCGCCGAGCAGCATGTCCGGGCGCTGCTGGGTCTGCTCTAGCCTTGCTGGCGCGGCACCGCCTGCATCCCCTCTTCGAGCCGGACCATCTCGTGGTGGTGCTGGGTGCCCGGCCCGCCGACTGGGCCCAGGCCATGGCGCGGGCGCTCACCGGTGAGGCGCCGCAGCCACGCCTGCCGGCCCGCCTGTTGCGGCTGGCGGGCTCCGACGCCGACCCGAGCCGGAATCCCGGCCTCAGCGCCAGTTCGCCGCCCGGCACCGCCCTGCTGGCGGTGCTGGTCGTCGATCCGGCCGAGGTGCCGGCAGCGCTTCAACGGGCCGCGCAGCAGGGCGCGCGTCACGCCTGCCTGCTCACCGGCCCGCAGACCACCGACCCCGCGCCCCGGCAGACCCTGGCCGACTGGCAGCGTCAGGCTCAGGCGCTCGGCCTGCTGCTCTTCGGCCCGGCCACCCTGGGCTTCATCCGCCCGGCCATCGGCCTGAACGCCGGCCGGATGGGGCCCACGCCCCCCGCCGGCGCGGTGGCCCTGGTCTCGCAGTCGGGCGCGCTCAATGGCGCTGTGCTCGACTGGGTGGCCGGCCATGCCACCGGCTTTTCGCTGGTGGCCTCGCTCGGGGCCGAGGTCGCGATCGATCTCGCCGAGGTGCTCGACTTCCTGTGCGCCGATGAGCGCACCCGCGCGGTGGTGGTCTATCTCGAGGCGGTGCGCGATGCGCGCCGCTTCATGAGCGCGCTGCGCGCCCTGTCGCTGGTCAAGCCGGTGATCGTGCTCAAGGGCCAGCGTGGCGACCCCTCGCCGGCGCTGACGCGCACCCACAGCGGCGCGCTGTGCGGCTCCGACGCGGTCTATGCCGCCGCGCTTCGCCGTGCCGGCGCGCTCCAGGTGGGCCTGTTCACCCAGCTCTTCACCGCGGCGCGGCTGCTGGCCACGCAGACCGGGCCGGTGGGTGCGCGGCTGGGTGTCATCGCCAACGGCAACGGGCCGGCCGTGCTCGCCGCCGACCAGGCGCGCTTCCAGCATCTCGAGCTGCCGACCCTGGCCGAGGCCACCCGCGAGCGGCTCTCGCAGGCGCTGGCGGGTTCGCCGGCCGGCGAGGGCGGCAATCCGCTCAACCTGGGCATCGATCCGCAGCCGGCGCAGCTCGAGGCCGCGCTGCGCATCCTCGCGGAGGATCCCGGCCTGGACGGCCTGCTGGTGCTCGTCGCGCCCTACGATGGGGCCGATGTGCCGGCGCTGACCGAGGCGGTGCTGCGGGCCCGTCCGGCGCTGCTCGAGGCCCGCAAGCCGCTCTTTGCCTGCTGGATGGGCGAGCAGCGCATGCGCGGGCTGGGCGCGCCCCTCGAGGCAGCCGGTGTGCCGGTGTACGCCGTGCCGGAATCGGCGGTCGATGCCTGGGCCACCCTGACCCGCTTTCATCGGAACCAGCGCCTGCTGCACCAGATTCCGCGACCGGTGCCGGGTCAGCGCCCGCCCGATCTGCGCCGGGCCCGGCAGCTGCTGCGTGCCGCCCTGGACAGCGGCCGCACCGGGCTGGCCGAGGTCGAGTCCAAGGCCCTGCTGCAGGCCTTCCATGTGCCGGTGACCGCCACGCTGCGCGCCGATTCGGCCGAGGCGGCGATCGCCCTGGCCGCGCAGCTGGGATTTCCGGTGGCGCTGAAGATCGATTCCCCCGACATCGATCACAAGAGCGATGCCGGCGGCGTGGTGCTCAACCTGCGCAACGCCGCCGAACTGCGCGCGCAGTACCACGAGCTGCTCGCCACGGTGCGGGCCGCTCGCCCGCAGGCCCGCATCGACGGCGTGACGGTGCAGCCGATGCGCGAGTCCCGCCACGCCCGCGAGCTGTATGTGGGGGTGCTGCGCGACCCGCTTTTCGGCCCGGTGATCGCCTTCGGCGCGGGGGGCACCGGCGTCGAGGTGGTGCGTGATGTCGCGCTCGAGCTGCCACCGCTCAACCGCTACCTTGCCTCCCGACTGATCGGCCGCACCCGCGTGGCCGCAGCGCTGGGCGAGTACCGTGGTGCGCCGGCCATCGACCGCGACGCGCTCGAGGCCCTGCTGGTGGCGGTGTCCGATCTGGTCTGCGAACTGCCCTGGATCGCCGGCATGGACATCAATCCGGTGATCGCCGATGCGCAGGGCGTCGTGGCGGTGGATGCGCGGGTGCTGCTCGATGACCGGCCCGGGCCGCGGCCCGAGCCGCACCGGCATCTGGCCATCCGGCCGTATCCGGCGCATCTCGGCGGCGAGCGGCTCACGCCCCAGGGTGCAGCCTGGACCCTGCGCGCGATCCAGCCCGAGGACGCCGACCTGCTGCAGGCCTTCACCCGCGGCCTGTCGGCGCAGTCGCGCTACTTCCGGTTCATCTCGGCGCTCGCCGAGCTGCCGGCGCGCATGCTCGTCCGCTACACCCAGATCGACTACGACCGCGAGCTCGCACTGGTGGCGGTGGCGCCCGCGCCGGCCCCGCGCGGCGAGCTGGTGGGCGTGGTGCGTTACCTGCTCAACCCCGATGCCGAGAGCTGCGAGTTCGCGGTGGCGGTGGCCGACCGCTGGCAGGGCTGCGGCGTGGGAGGCGCGCTGATGCGGGCGATCATCGATGCGGCCCGCGCCCGGGGCCTGCGCCGCATCGAGGGCCATGTGCTGGCCACCAACACCCGCATGCTCGGCCTGCTGCGCCACCTCGGCTTCCAGACCCGCACCGACCCGGATGACGTGGCCATGCGCGAGGTCTGGCTCGCGCTGGACGAGACTCAGGCCCGGTGATAGCCGGTGACCCGCTCGACCTCTTCGCGTGAGCCCATGAACACCGCCACCCGCTCGTGCAGCTTGCCCGGCGGCAGCGCGAGGATGCGCTCATGGCCGTTGGTGGACGCGCCACCTGCCTGCTCCACCAGGAAGCTCATCGGGTTGGCCTCGTAGAGCAGGCGCAGCTTGCCCGGCTTGTCGGGCTCGCGGGCATCGCGCGGGTACATGAAGACCCCGCCGCGGGTCATGATCCGGTGCACATCGGCGACCATCGAGGCCACCCAGCGCATGTTGAAGTCGCGCCCGCGCGGGCCGGTGCTGCCGGCGAGCAGTTCGTCGATGTAGCGGCGCACCGGCGGCTCCCAGTGGCGAGCGTTGGAGGCGTTGATCGCGAACTCCTTCGTGCGCTCCGGGATGCGGATGTGGTCGGCGGTGAGCCACCAGCTGCCGGTCTCGCGCTCGAGAGTGAAGCAGGCCACGCCATCGCCCACCGTGAGCACCAGCAGGGTGGAGGGTCCGTAGACCGCATAGCCGGCGGCGATCTGCCGGTCTCCGGGTTGCAGGAAGTGTTCCTCGCGCGGATCGTTCACGCCCTCGGGCAGTCTCAGCACCGAGAAGATGGTGCCGATCGAGACATTGACATCGATGTTCGAGGAGCCGTCGAGCGGGTCGAAGAGCAGCAGGAAGCCGCCCATCGGGTACTCGTTGGGGATGAAGTGCGGATGGTCCATCTCCTCGGAGGCCATGGCTGCGAGGTGCCCGCCCCACAGGTTGGCTTCGAGCAGGGTCTCGTTGGCGATGACATCGAGCTTCTTCTGCGACTCGCCCTGCACATTCTCGGAGCCCGCCTCGCCGAGCACGTCGGCCAGCGCGCCCTTGCCCACCGCATAGCTGATCCGCTTGCAGGCGCGCGCCACCACCTCGAGCAGCAGCCGCAGCTCGGCCGGGATCAGGCCCTTCTCGCGCTGCTTTTCGACCAGGTACTGGGTGAGGCTGATGCGGTTCATCAGGGGAGGCTCCGGTGGGCTGGGGCGGGCATTATCGCGCAGGCGGACGACTGCCCGGTTCAGTCCTGGCCGAGCGCCTTTCCCACCACCTCGCGCACATCGCGCGACAGGCCGGGCCGCGCCAGCACCCGCTCCAGGCTGGCGCGGGCCTGCGCCTGCCGATCGGGCGTGTACTTGCGCCAGCGGTCCATGGCGCGCGCCAGCCGCGAGGCGAGCTGCGGGTTGCGCGGGTCGAGCTCGCCGAGGATCTCCTCCCAGAAGCGGTAGCCCGAGCCGTCCGGTGCATGGAACTCGGCGAGGTTGCCCTGGCAGAACGCGCCGATCAGCGCGCGGACCTTGTTGGGATTGCCCAGCGAGAAGGCCGGGTGCGCCATCAGCGCACGCACCTGATCGAGCACCGGCCGGCCGTAGGGGCTGCGATGGCGGGTGGCCTGCATCGAGAACCACTTGTCCATGGCCAGGGGCTCGTCGCCGAGCTCGTCGGCGAACCGGGCCAGCGCGAGCTCGGCCTGCGGGGCATGCCCGAGCAGCATGGCGGCGAGTGCACCCTGGCGGGCGGTCATGTTGTCGGCCTGCTCGAACTGCCGCAGGGCAAGCTCGCCGGCATCGCGCGCGCCGGCCAGGGTCAGGAAGCCGAGCGACAGGTTGCGCAGCGC
>CAIZPE010000218.1 GCA_903934795.1 uncultured bacterium
GCCGCCGCGAGCGGCCCGAGGTCGACTGCCAGCGCGTCACCCTCGATGAGCGTGAGCCGCGATCCGAAGCGCCTGCGCAGCCGGGCGGCGAGATCGCGGTCGATCTCGATCGCGGTCAGCTGGCCGGCGCACTCGAGCAGCGGCCCGGTGAGGGCGGCATCGCCCGGACCGATCTCCACCAGGCAATCGCCCGCACGGGGGGCCACCGCCGCGACGATTGCCTCGATGATGCCGCGATCAACCAGGAAGTGCTGGCCGAATCGCTTGCGGGCGACGACGGGCTTCACCGGTTGGCCGGGCGGCTCAGCGGTCGCGGTATTCGACGAAGGCGCGGTCGCGCACCTGGCGCAGCCAGTCCTGGGTCTGTTCCTCGATGAGGCGCTCGCGGACGGCCATGCGGGCCGCCTGCCGCTGCCGATCGGCGGACGCGACCTCGGTGCGCCGCTCGAGCACCTGGATGAGGTGGAAGCCGAACTCGGATCGCACCGGTTCGCTGACCTCGCCGGGCTTGAGTTCGCTCATGGCCTTCTCGAAGGCCGGCACGGTATCACCGGGGTGCAGCCAGCCGAGATCGCCGCCGCGACTGGCGGTGCCGTCGATGGAGTACTGGCGGGCCATATCGGTGAACTCCACCCGGCCAGTGAGCACACGGTCGCGGACTTCGCGCAAGCGGCGCAGCACATCTTCCTGCGGCAGGGCATCGGTGGGGCGCATGAGGATGTGGCGCGCGCGGGTCTGCAGCACCGGCTCGCCGAGCAGCCCGGGCGCCTGGCCGGTGCGCCGTTCCTCCAGGCGCAGCACATGAAACCCGTTGGGGCTGCGCAGCAGACCCGAAACCTGGCCGGGGTTCAATCGCTCGATCGCCTCGAGGAACATCGCCGGCAGGCGATCGGCGGAGCGCCACCCGAGGGCGCCACCGCTCATGGCCTCGGGGGCGTCGGAGAAGGCCGCGGAGAGCCGGGCGAAATCGCCGCCGCGCTCGACCTGGCGCAGCAGCTCCTCGCCGCGCAGCCGCTGCCGCTCGATCTGGGCCGCGCTGGCACCTTCGGGCACCCGCAGCAGGATGTGGGCGATGCGGTATTCGGGCGCGACCCTGCCCGCCTGCCGCTGCTCGGACAGGAAGGCATCGATGTCGGCCTCGCTCACCACCAGCCGCGCATCGACCTCGCGCTCGCGCAGCCTGGCCATGAGGATCTCGTCGCGGATATCTTCCCGGAAGCGCGAGAACGACTGGCCGTCGCGCTCGACCTGAATGCGCAGCTGGGTGGGGGTCAGGCGGTTCTCTTCGGCCAGGCGGGCGATCGCCCGGTCGAGCTGGGCGTCATCGACCCGCAGACCGGCCTCGCGCGCAGCCTGCGCCACCGCCCGGTCGGAGATCAGGCGCTCCAGCACCTGGCGACGCAGCTCGTCGGCGGGCGGCACCTCGATGCGGCGCTGACGCAACTGGCGTTCGACGGTCTGCAGCCGCGCGCTGAGCTCGAGTTCGGTGATCACATCGGTGTTCACCACCGCGATCACCCGGTCGATCTCGGTGGCCGACCGCGAGGGCGCGGCCGGCTGCGCGACGGCCAGCGCGGCAACGGCCCAGGCAAGCGCAATGGTCAGCAGACGCAGGCTGGACTTCATTCGTATCCGAAGTATCTGGAGGGAAGGCTGGGACGGTCTGCGGGCAGACGGTAGCCAGGGATGTTCCGGCGCAATATATCAAACGGATCGGAGCCGATCCGCGCCAGCCCCGCCAGCTCGAGCTGGATGAAGAAGGTGCTCGTGGACACCCCGGCCGCGGTGACGAAGCGCTGCAGCACGAAGCGCAGGGTCCAGCAGTCGGCGTTGCGCTCGAAACCGGCGATCGCCTCGATGATGCCTGGCTGGGCATCGATGACCGCGAGGGTGCTGGGGTCGGTGCGCTTGCGCAGCCAGGAATAGTTGACCCGTCCGAGCGCCATCCAGCCGGGGCTGACCGGCCAGCGCCACGAGGTGTCGACCTGGCCGAGCTCGTCGCGCAGATAGCGCACGCCGGCATTGAAGATGCGGCCATCGGCGGGCAGGTAGCGCCAGAGCAGGTTCACCCGCGGCACCGACGAATCACGCACGCTGTACTGCAGACCGGCGTCCAGGCTCATGCCGCCGCCGAGCACCGCCGAGCCCGCCAGCAGGATGTCGGAGTGCGGATCGGTGCGCGGCGCCACCCCGGGGATGGCCACCCGCTGCTCCGAGAAATAGGTGCGCTGCCCGAAGGCCAGCCTCACCGACTCGACGCCGGAGCCGGGATCGACCATGCGCGAGACCAGGGCCGTGGTGAGCTGGTTCTGGTCGGCGATACGGTCGTTGCCCACGAAGGTGTTGTCGGAAAAGAGCTGCGCGAAGTTGAAGTCGGCCACGCCGGTGTCGAACACCGGGAAGGCCGACTGGTCGCGGTAGGGCGAACGGACATAGAAGAGGCGAGGCTCGAGCGTCTGGGTGAGCTCGCGCCCGAACAGTCGGGTGGGGCGCTCGAAGACCAGACCGGCATCCAGCGAGGCGATCGGCACCGAGCGATTGAGCGCGACCGGATCGACGCCGGCCTGATCCAGGCGATAGGCCGACAGGTGCACGCCGACACGCGGCGTGATGAACCAGCCCGGGCGGATCACCGGATAGGCAACCCGCGGATAGGCCACCAGCCGGTTGCCCTCGACCGAATCGGCGAGCGGCCGGCGAAAGCGGGTGGCATCGAAGAGCTGCTCGAATTCGAAGCCGCCGATGTCACGGTCGATGCGGCTCAGCGCGAGCTGCGGCAGTCGCTCGTAGGGTGGCGCTGCGCGGGCATCGAGAATCGACTGATAGCGGGTGGCGCGCAGCAGCACGGTCCAGTCGTGCCAGCTGCGGGTGGCCAAGGCGTCGCGCGGCAGCACCCGGTCGGAGCTGGCCAGGATGGAGCGCGAGTAATCGACGAAGTAGTTGTCATCAGACACGCCGCGGGCATTGACCTGCCCGCTCCAGCCGCCGACATTGGCGTAGTTGTGCAACCCGCTCCAGTAGAGCCGGCTCTCGCCGGTGGCAGTGTCACGCGGCGTGAATTCGGCACGCAGATCGCCCGAGGCCCGCGGCTCGAGATAACGCAGCTGAGCGCCGAGCTGCAAGCCGCGCAGCGTCATGAACCGCGGGTAGAGCGTGAGGTCGCGGTTGGGCGCGATATCGATGTAATAGGGTGCGAGCAGCTCGGCGCCACTGCGTGTGGTGTACGAGAAGCTCGGTGGCAGAAAGCCGCTGCGACGCCCCTCACCCAGCGGAAAGCCGAACACCGGGGCGGCCAGCACCTGCCGGCCGCGAAAGAACAGGCCCGCCGAGCGGCCGCTGCCCTCCTCGCGCTGCGGGTCGATCTCCAGGCGCTGCGCGCGCACGAACCAGTCGGGATCCTCGGCGCGACACCCGGTGTACACCGCATCGTGCAGCGCCACCCGACCCTCGCCGAGGAACTCCAGCCGCTCGGCACGACCGCGCCCGCCGAGCAGGCCCAGCGCAAACGACGGTGACAGGAAGATCCCGGTGGAGTCCTCCATGCGCAACTGCAGCGCCGGACCGCTGAACACGCTGCCCTGTCGCACCACCCGCACATTGCCCACCGCCACCAGCTCGTCATCAGGGGCGAGCATGCGGATGCGCTCGGCGCGGATGACGGTGCCAGCCCGCCGGACCTCGGCCTCACCGCTCAGGGTGAGGTCGTGATCGATGCGGCCGGTGAGGGCATCGGCGGTGGCATACGACGGGCGGCCCTGATCGTCGGTGGCCGTGGCCTCGGACAGCCGCGGCTCCAGGCGCAGACGCGGCGCGGGCAGATCGCTGGCGTCAGGGCCGGCGGCTGCGCCCTGAGCCAGCGCCTGGCCGCAGGCGGACAGGAGCAGAGCGGCGGCTCGAAGGCGAAGATGGGGCATGGCGGGCGGTCGGATTATCATACAAGCGCCCGATGCCCCCATGCGCCCCGACCAAGCCCCCCCCGCTGACGCCCGTCTGCACAACCTGAGCCAGTGGCTGGCCAGCCTGCCGGCCACGCTCGGCCTGCAGCCCGCCAGCCTGCGCCCGGCCTCCGACGACGCGAGCTTCCGGCGCTATTTCCGCGTCGATGCCGGAACCCTCCGGGCGGGCAGCCTGATCGCCATGGATGCCCCACCGCCCCAGGAGGACTGCCGGCCCTTCGTGCATGCCGCGTCGGTCATGGCCCAGGCCGGGCTGAGCGTGCCGCGGGTGCTGGCACAGGACCTCGAACGCGGCTTCCTGCTGCTCGATGACTTCGGCGCCACCACCTACCTGCAGGCGCTCGACGAGCGCACCGCGCCCGTGCTCTATGGCGAGGCCAGCGCTGCGCTGGTGCGTCTGCAGCAGGCCAGCCGACCCGGCGTGTTCGCCCCCTATGACCGGGCGCTGCTCATGCGCGAACTCGATCTCTACCCGCAGTGGTATGTCGCTCGCCATCGCGGCATCACGCTGAGCGCCGCCGAGCAGGAGACCCTCCAGTCGGCTTTCCAGCGGCTGAGCGACTCGGCGCTTGCCCAGCCGCAGGTGATCGTCCACCGCGACTACCACTCGCGCAACCTGATGCTGCTGCCCGGTGAGGCCAACCCCGGCGTGCTCGACTTCCAGGACGCGGTGATCGGCGCCCACACCTACGACCTGGTCTCGCTGCTGCGCGATGCCTACAAGGCCTGGCCCGAAGCGTTCGTGCTCGACCAGTGCATCCGCCACTGGGAGCGGGCCCGGCGCGCCGGTCTGCCGGTGCCTGACGACTTCGGCGAGTTTTACCGCCAGTTCGAGTGGATGGGCATGCAGCGCCACCTGAAGGTGCTGGGCATCTTCGCGCGGCTGTGCCACCGCGACGGCAAGCCGCGCTACCTCGCCGACATGCCGCTGGTGCTCGACTACCTGCTCAAGGCCGCGCGCCGCTATCGCGACCTCGATACGCTGGTGCGGGTGCTCGAGCGGGTCGAAGGCGAGTCGCGCGCCAGCGGCTACACCTTCTAGGGCCCGGGCCATGCGCGCCATGATCCTCGCGGCCGGCCGCGGCGAACGGCTGCGCCCGCTCACCGACACCTGCCCCAAGCCGCTGCTGCCGGTGGGCGGGCGACCCCTGATCGAGTGGCACCTGCAGCGGCTGGCCGCGGCCGGCGTGCACGAGGTGGTGGTCAACAACGCGCATCTTGGCCAGCAGATCGAACAGGCGCTGGGCGACGGCACACGCTGGGGCCTGCGCATCCGCCACAGCCCCGAGGGCACGGCGCTCGAAACCGCCGGGGGCATCGCCCACGCGCTGCCCCTGCTCGGCGACGAGCCCTTCCTGGTGGTCAATGGCGACGTCTTCACCGACTTCGACTTCGGCCGGGCCGTCACCATCGCGGCACAGATGCAGGCGGGCGCGCTCCTGGCCTGGTGCGTGCTGGTCGACAACCCGGCCGAGCATCCCGAAGGCGACTTCAGCCTGCAGGACGGCCGCCTGCGGCACCGTGCCGGCACGAGCCTCACCTTCAGCGGCATCGCGGTGTACCGGCCCGAGGTGTTCTCGGCGCTCGCGCCTGGCCAGCGGCAGCGGCTGCGGCCGATCCTCGACGCCCTGATCGACGCCGGCAGGATCGGCGCCGAGCATCACGGCGGACAGTGGGTCGATGTGGGCACGCCGCAGCGTCTGGCCAGCCTCGATGCGCAGTGCCACGCACGCTCGGACCGAAACGCCGATGCTGCGGCGCGAATTTCTTGGCCCCGGTGAATTTGGCTAGAATCGCCATCCCTTGAAGCGACGGGGCGCCGGCGACAGCCGGTTCACCGAACCCACGGAGCCCGCACCCCGCCATGCAACTCGGTCCCTACACGCTGCCGAACCCCGTGTTCGTCGCGCCGATGGCCGGGGTCACCGATCGCCCCTTCCGGCGCCTTTGCCGC
This sequence comes from uncultured bacterium, assembly GCA_903934795.1. GTDB lineage: Bacteria > Pseudomonadota > Gammaproteobacteria > Burkholderiales > Burkholderiaceae_E > Quisquiliibacterium. The sequence continues at coordinate 5,911 of CAIZPE010000218.1, forward strand.
GAACTCGGCGCGGGCTATGCGGTGTCCGAGATGGCCGCCTCCGACCCCCGGCTTCGCGACAGCGTCAAGACGCAGCGGCGCACCGATCACGCCGGCGAGGCCGAACCGCGCGCCGTGCAGATCGCCGGGGCCGACCCCGCCTTCATGGCGCAGGCCGCGCGCTACAACGTCGAGCGCGGCGCCCAGGTGATCGACATCAACATGGGTTGTCCGGCACGCAAGGTGTGCCAGGTGATGGCCGGCTCGGCCCTGATGGCCGACGAACCCCTCGCGCTGGCCATCGTTGCTGCGGTGGTGGCCGCCGTGCCGGTGCCGGTCACCGTCAAGATGCGCACCGGCCCCCACCCCGGGCGGCGCAATGCGCCGCTGCTCGCCCGCCGCCTTGAAGACCTCGGCGTGGCCATGATCACCATCCACGGCAGAACCCGCGCCTGCGGCTATGCCGGCCAGGCCGAGTACGACACCATCGCGGCCATCCGTCAGGCGGTGCGCATCCCGCTGGTGGCCAACGGCGACATCACCACGCCGCAGCGCGCGCGCGAGGTCCTGCGCGCCACCGGCGCCGACGCGGTGATGATCGGCCGGGCTGCGCAGGGCCGACCCTGGATCTTCCGCGAGATCGCCCACTACCTCGCCACCGGCAATCTGCTGCCGCCTCCCGGCCGCGCCGAGATCCGTGAGCGGCTCCTGGGCCATCTCGTGGAGCACTACGCGTTCTACGGCGAGCACACCGGCGTGCGCACCGCGCGCAAGCATGTCGGCTGGTACCTCGCCGGCATGCCGGGCTGGGCGCAGCGCCGGGCCGACTTCAACGCGCTGGAGCAGCCCCGGGCGCAGCTCGCCGCGCTCGATGCATTCCTGAGCGAGCCGCCATCACGGCTCGACAACCCGGAGCCCGGGTCGGCCGCCGTGCCGGCCGAGGCCACCCTGGAGATGGCATGACCCGGCAGCAATCCATCGACGAAGCGGTCACCCGCAGTCTGGAGAAGTACTTCCGCGACCTCGAGGGCACGCCGGCCGGGGCCATCTACGACATGGTCATCCGGGCCGCCGAACGGCCCATGCTCGAGGTGGTGATGCGCCAGGCCCAGGGCAACCAGATGCGCGCCAGCGAGATGCTCGGCATCAACCGCAATACGCTGCGCAAGAAACTCCAGCTGCACGGCATGCTATGAATCATCAGGTGAAGCGGGCGCTGATCAGCGTCTCAGACAAGACCGGCATCGTCGAGTTCGCCCGCGCGCTGTCCGCGCTGGGCGTCCAGATACTCTCCACCGGCGGCACTGCGGCCCTGCTCGCCCGCGAAGGCATCGCGGTGACCGAGGTCTCGGCGCATACCGGCTTTCCCGAGATGCTCGACGGCCGGGTCAAGACCCTGCACCCGCGGGTGCATGGCGGCCTGCTTGCCCGACGCGATCTGCCCGAGCACATGGCGGCGCTGCGCGAGCACGACATCCCCACCATCGACCTGCTCGCGGTCAACCTCTATCCCTTCGAGCAGACCGTGGCGCGGCCCGACTGCAGCCTCGAGGACGCGATCGAGAACATCGACATCGGCGGTCCGGCCATGTTGCGGGCAGCGGCCAAGAACCATGGTGGGGTCGCGGTGCTGGTCGATCCGGCCGATTACGCCGACACGCTCGCGCAGATCGGTCTGCATGGCGGGGTCGACGAGGCCACCCGCCTGCGGCTGGCCCGCAAGGTCTTCGCGCACACCGCCCGCTATGACGGCGCGATCGCCAACTGGCTGAGCGCCCGCCAGGCCGATGGCAGCCAGGCCGCGCACCCGGAGGTCTTCACCCAGCAGTGGGTGATGCGCCAGCCGCTGCGCTACGGCGAGAACCCCCACCAGAGCGCCGCCTTCTATCAGGACGCGCAGCCGGTCGAGGGCGGTCTGGCCAGCTACCGGCAGCTGCAGGGCAAGGAGCTGTCCTACAACAACATCGCCGATGCCGATGCCGCCTGGGAGTGCGTCAAGCAGTTCCCCGAGCCGGCCTGCGTGATCGTCAAGCACGCCAACCCCTGCGGTGTTGCGCTGGGCGCCGATTGCCTCGAGGCCTACCGCAAGGCCTTCGAGACCGACCCCACCTCGGCCTTCGGCGGCATCATCGCCTTCAACCGGCCGCTCGACGCCGCCACCGCGCAGCAGGTGGCCGGCCAGTTCGTCGAGGTGCTGATCGCGCCCGGTTTCGACGAGGCGGCCCGCGCGGTTTTCGCCACCAAGCAGAATGTGCGGGTGCTCGAGATCCCGATCGCCCGCGAGACCAACCGGTTCGACCTCAAACGGGTGGGTGGCGGCCTGCTGGTGCAGTCGCCCGACGAGCACCGGCTCGCCCTGTCCGACCTGCGGGTGGTGACCCGTCTTGCACCCAACGCGCAGCAACTGCAGGACCTGCTCTTCGCCTGGCGGGTGGCGCAGTATGTGAAGTCCAATGCGATCGTGTTCTGCGCCAACGGGCGCACCGTGGGCGTGGGCGCGGGTCAGATGAGCCGCATCGACTCCGCCCGCATCGCCGCCATCAAGGCCGGCCATGCCCGGCTCTCGCTGGTCGGCTCGGCAGTGGCCTCTGATGCCTTTTTCCCCTTCCGCGACGGGCTCGATGTGGTGGTCGATGCTGGCGCGGTGTGCATCATCCAGCCGGGCGGCTCGATGCGCGACAACGAGGTGATCGCCGCCGCCGACGAACTCGGCGTGGCCATGGTGTTCACCGGCGTGCGCCACTTCCGCCACTGAGCCCCGCCGCGTCCATGGCCGTGTCGTGAGAGTGCTCGGGGTCGATCCCGGCCTGCGGCTCACGGGCTTCGGCGTGATCGACGCGCATCCCGGCGGCCTGCGCTATGTGGCCAGCGGGGTCATCCGGGTGGGCGCGGGCGCCCTGCCGCCTCGGCTGGGCATCATCCACAACGGCCTGCGCGAGGTGCTCACCCAGTACCAGCCTAGCGTGGCGGTGGTGGAGATCGTGTTCGTCAATGTCAACCCGCAGTCCACGCTGCTGCTCGGGCAGGCCCGCGGCGCGGCCGTGGCCGCCCTGGTCAGCGCCGGGCTGCCGGTGCACGAGTACACCGCGCTGCAGGTCAAGCAGGCCGTGGCCGGCAGCGGTCGGGCCGGCAAGCCGCAGGTGCAGGCCATGGTGCAGCGTCTGCTCGCCCTGCCCGGCACGCCCTCACCCGATGCGGCCGATGCCCTGGCCTGCGCGATCTGCCATGCCCATGCCGCGACCATGACCGCAGCCGCGGCCGCCCACCTCGGCACCACCGGCCGGCGCGCCGGCGGCGGCATCCGCCGCGGCCGCATGCGCTGACCGGCATCCTCCGGAGACACCTGCCATGTCCGACACCCCGACCGCGCCGCCGCGCTATCTCGGCGACCATGCGCGCCTGCATCCCGACAAGCCGGCGCTGATCAATGGCAGCACCGGCGCGGTGGTCAGCTACCGCGAACTCGACGAGCGCTCCAACCGCCTGGCCCAGTGCCTGCACGCCGCAGGCCTGCGGCGCGGCGACCGGATCGCGATCGTCATGGAGAACAACCTGCGCTACCTCGAGGTGTGCTGGGCGGCGCTGCGCTCGGGCCTGCTGATCGCGCCGGTCAACCGCTACCTGACCGCCGACGAGGCCGCCTACATCATCAACGACAGCCAGGCGCGCGCCGTGGTGAGCTCGCTCGCCATGCGCGAGCTCGCCGCGGGCCTGGACAAGCGCATGCCGGGCTGCCCGCTGCGCCTCATGGTGGACGGCGTGATCCCCGGCTGGGAGCCCTATGAGCCGGCGATCGCGGCGCATCGCGCCGAACGCCTGGCCGACGAGTGGATGGGCGCGACCATGTTCTACAGCTCGGGCACCACCGGCCGGCCCAAGGGCATCATCCGCGCCCAGCAGGGCGGGCGGGTCACCGAGGGCCTGAACGCGGCACGGCTGCGCCAGCTCGCCGGCTACGGGCTGTCGGCCGACACGGTGTACCTGTCGCCGGCGCCGCTCTACCATGCCGCGCCGCTGGGCTACTGCCAGTCGGTGCAGTTCCTGGGCGGCACCGTGGTCATGATGGAGCGCTTCGATCCGCAACAGGCGCTGGCGCTGATCGAGCGCCACCGCGTCACCCACAGCCAGTGGGTGCCGACCATGTTCGTGCGCATGCTCAAGCTCGACGAGGCGCAGCGGCGCGCCCACGACCTCTCCAGCCACCGGGTGGCCATCCATGCCGCCGCGCCCTGCCCGGTGGATGTGAAGCGCCAGATGATCGACTGGTGGGGCCCGATCATCGAGGAGTACTACGGTGCCAGCGAAGGCAACGGCGTGACCGCGATCGGCAGCACCGAGTGGCTGGCGCACCCCGGCTCGGTGGGCAAGGCCATCCTGGGCACCCTGCGGATCTGCGACGAGACCGGGCGCGAGCTGCCGCCCGGCGAGGCCGGCCTGGTCTACTTCGAGCGCGACGAGGTGCCCTTCGCGTACCACCAGTCGCCCGAGGCCACGCGCGCCGCGGCCCACCCGGTGCATCCCACCTGGACCACGGTGGGCGACATCGGCTATGCCGACGGCGAGGGCTATCTCTACCTCACCGACCGCAGCGCCTTCATGATCATCTCGGGCGGGGTCAACATCTACCCGCAGGCGATCGAGAACGCGCTGGTGATGCACCCGGCGGTGGCCGATGTGGCGGTGATCGGTGTGCCCGACCCCGAGATGGGCGAGGCAGTCAAGGCGATCATCGAGCCGGCGCCCGGGGTGCGCGCCAGCGAGGCGCTCGCCCAGGAACTGCTCGCCTTCACCCGTGAGCGGGTGGCGCGCTACATGGTGCCGCGCTCCATCGACTTCATCGATGCCATGCCGCGGCTGCCCACCGGCAAGCTCTACAAGCGGCTGCTCAAGGACCGCTATCGCGAGCAGGCGGCCGGTGCAGGCCCGGCGAACGCGGGCGCCGCGTCGCCAGACGCCGCGGTGGCGGGCGCGCCCGCCCCGTCGGCCGACCCTGGCCCGCCGGGGCCGCTGGTGTAAGCTAGCCGCAATGATCGGCCGTCTGTCCGGAACCCTGCTCGAGAAGTCCCCGCCCACCGTGCTGATCGATGTCGGCGGCGTGGGCTACGAGGTCGACGTGCCGATGAGCACCTTCTACGACCTGCCCGGCCTGGGCCAGCCCGTGGTGCTGCTCATCCACCCGGTGGTGCGCGAGGACGCGCACCTGCTCTACGGCTTTCTCACCACCGCAGAACGCGACGCCTTCCGCCAGCTGGTGCGCATCAGTGGCGTGGGGCCGCGCACCGCGCTGTCGGTGCTCTCGGGCCTGTCGGTGGCCGAGCTCGCCCAGGCAGTCGCCCTGCAGGAAAGCGCGCGACTCACCCGCGTGCCGGGCATCGGCAAGAAGACCGCCGAGCGCCTGATGCTCGAGCTCAAGGGACGGCTCGCGCCGGAGCTCGCGCAGGCCGGCCAGACCGACGGTGGCGCCGCGACCGGCAACACCGATGTGCTGCGCGCGCTGCTGGCGCTGGGCTACTCCGAGCGCGAGGCCGCCGCCGCCGTGCGCTCGCTGCCGGCGACGGTGGGTGTCTCGGAGGGCATCCGTCAGGCGCTGCGACTGCTGGCCAAGCCATGATCGAGCACGACCGCCTGATCAGCGCCACGCCCGCCTCGCCCAACGAGGAGGTGGTCGAGCGGGCGCTGCGGCCGCGCCGGCTGCACGACTACATCGGCCAGCAGCGCATCCGCGAGCAGCTCGAGATCTTCATCACCGCGGCGCGGCGCCGCGCCGAGCCGCTGGATCACCTGCTGCTGTTCGGGCCGCCCGGCCTGGGCAAGACCACCCTGGCGCACATCGTGGCCGAGGAGATGGGCGTCAAGCTGCGCCAGACCTCCGGCCCGGTGCTCGAACGGCCCGGTGACCTTGCCGCCATCCTCACCAACCTCGAGAAGCACGATGTGCTGTTCATCGACGAGATCCATCGGCTCTCGCCGGTGGTCGAGGAGATCCTGTACCCGGCCCTCGAGGACTACCAGATCGACATCATGATCGGCGAGGGTCCGGCGGCGCGCTCGATCAAGCTCGACATCGCGCCCTTCACCCTGGTGGGCGCCACCACCCGCGCCGGCATGCTGACCAATCCGTTGCGTGACCGCTTCGGCATCGTCGCCCGGCTGGAGTTCTACACCGCCGACGAGCTCGCCGCGATCGTCACCCGCTCGGCGCGCCTGCTCGAGGCCCGCGCCGATGCCCCGGGTGCGGCCGAGATCGCGCGCCGCTCGCGCGGCACGCCGCGCATCGCCAACCGGCTGCTGCGCCGGGTGCGCGACTACGCCGAGGTGAAGTCCAGCGGCCTGATCGACCTGCCCACCGCCGATGCCGCGCTGCGCATGCTCGAGGTCGACAGCGCCGGCTTCGACCTCATGGACCGCAAACTGCTGCAGGCGGTCATCGAGCGCTTCGATGGCGGGCCGGTGGGCGTGGACAATCTCGCCGCCGCCATCGGCGAGGAACGCGAGACCATCGAGGATGTGCTCGAGCCCTTCCTGATCCAGCAGGGATTCCTGCAGCGCACGCCACGCGGCCGGATCGCCACGGCCGCGGCCTATCGCCACTTCGGCGTCGCCGCGCCGCGCCAGGGCGCCTCGCACGGCCTGTGGGACACCCCGCCGGGCAGCACGGGCTGAACCATGGCGGGCCCCGATCCCGAGGAGTTCGTCTGGCGCCTGGCCCGGGCCACGCCGCGGCTGTGGGTCACGCAGCTCATCATCGGCCTGAATGTCGGGGTCTGGCTGCTCAACCTGCTCGGCGGTGTCTCGCCGATGTCGCCCGATGCCCGCTCGCTGCTGGCCTGGGGCGGCAACTTCCTGCCCTTCACGCTCGAGCAGCCCTGGCGACTGTTCACCTGCACCCTGCTGCACGGCGGCATCGTGCATCTCGCCTTCAACATGTGGGCGCTGTGGGATACCGGCCGCGTGGCCGAGCGCTTCTACGGCAACGCCCAGTTCCTGATGATCTACCTCGGCGCCGGGCTGATCGGCTCGCTCGCCAGCCTGTTCTTCGCCGCCAGCCGCTCGGTGTCGGTGGGCGCCTCGGGTGCCATCTTCGGGGTGGTCGGCGCGCTGCTCTCGGCGCTCTTCACCAAGCATCACAAGCTGCCGGCCGAGCTGGTGAAGTCGATGCGCTCGTCGATGCTGATCTTCGTGGGCTACTCGCTGGTGATGGGCGTGGTTTCGGGCCATATCGACAACGCGGCGCACATCGGCGGCCTGCTCGGCGGCTTCGGCATGGCGGTGGTGATGGCCGAGCGCTTCGACTGGGAGGAGTTCCACCGGGCCGGCCTGGTGCGGGCCATGCTCTCGGCGGCCGGCGCGGGTTCCGTCATGATCATCCTCTGGAAGATGCTGCCCACCGGGGCGGCCTGAGCCGGCATGGCCATCACCGCACCACCGGGCGAGGCCGCGTTCGAGTCGCGGCTGCGGGTCTACTACGAAGACACCGATGCCGGCGGCATCGTCTACCATGCCAACTGGCTGCGCTACTTCGAGCGCGTGCGCACCGACTGGCTGCGCTCGCTGGGCGCGGTGCACCGCGAGCTCGCGCAACGCGACGGCGTGCTGCTGGTGGTACGAGACATGCACATCGACTACCGGCTGCCGGCCGCGCTCGATGACGAGCTGCGGGTCGATGTCGGCCTGCTCGAGGTGCGCCGCGCCAGCCTGCGGCTGCGCCAGTCGGCCTGGTCGGTGCCCGATGGCCGGCTGCTGGTGCAGGCCGAGCTGCGGGTGGCCGCCATCGATGCCCGACACCACCGCGCGGCCGGGCTGCCGCGATGGCTGCTGGCCCGGCTGGCAAGCCCGCCGAACACCGCCCTTCCCCGACAAGGCCCCTGACGATGAAGTCCGATCTCTCGATCCTGTCGCTGGTGCTCAATGCCAGCCTGCTGGTGCAGCTGGTCATGCTGCTGCTGCTGTCGATCTCGCTCGCCTCCTGGACGACCATCTTCCGCAAGTGGCTGCACATCCGCCGCTCCCGCAAGGAGACCGAGCAGTTCGAGACCGATTTCTGGCGGGATCGCGACCTCACCACGCTCTATCAGCAGGTGCGCGACGCGCGACGCGAGCACGGCCCGCTGGCGCGCATCTTCGAGTCGGGCATGGCCGAGTTCCTGAAGAATCGCCAGCAGAAGGCGGTCGACAGCCATGCCACGCTCGATGGTGCGCGCCGCTCGATGCGCGCCGCCTATCAGCGCGAGATGGACCGCCTCGAGGCGGGCATCGCCTTTCTTGCCTCGGCCGGCTCGGTCAGCCCCTACATCGGCCTGTTCGGCACGGTGTGGGGCATCATGAACGCATTCCGCGGACTGTCCAATGTGCAGCAGGCCACGCTGGCGGCGGTGGCCCCGGGCATCGCCGAGGCGCTGGTGGCCACCGCCATCGGCCTGTTCGCGGCGATCCCGGCGGTGGTGGCCTACAACCGCTTCAGCCATGACATCGACCGCCTCTCCACCCGCTTCGACACCTTCGTCGATGAATTCCTGAACATCCTGCAGCGGCAGGCCCGATAGCCGGAGCATCGTCATGCCCACCCTGCCATCGCGTGGACGCGGCCGGGGCCGCCGGCTGGTCAACGAGATCAACGTGGTGCCCTACATCGATGTGATGCTGGTGCTGCTGGTGATCTTCATGGTCACCGCCCCCATGCTGCCGCCGGCGGCCATCGACCTGCCCAGCGCCGGGCGCGGCCAGCAGAAGGCCGAGCCCTACATCGAGGCGCGACTGGGCAAGGATGGCCGCATCGCGCTGATCACCATGAACGCCGGTGAATCGCAGCGCGCCGAGGCCGGTGCCCGCGACTTCATCGCCCAGGCCCGGCGCCTGGGCGCAGGCGCCGCCGGCAGCGGCCTGCCGGTGGTGGTGGCCGCCGACAAGGAACGGCCCTACGGCGAGGTGGTCGGCCTGCTCGACGCCCTGCAGCGCGCGAACATCCGTGCCGCACTGATGGTCAAGCCCGCGCCATGAGCGCCACGCTGCGCGACCCGATGAGTGCCGCCGCCCTGCGGCCGCCGGGTGCGCGGCCAGCCGAGAAGGCCGTGGCCCTGGCCATGGCGCTGGGCATGCACGCACTGCTCGCGGTGATGCTGCTGCTTGGCCTGAAGTGGCAGGCCCACGCCCCGGTGGCGGCCCAGGCCGAGCTCTGGATGCCGCCGCCGACGGTCGCCGAGCCGCCGCCCGCGCCGCTGCCCGCCCCGTTGCCTGTGGCGCCTGCGCCAGCACCGCGCACCGAGCCGGCCCTGCCCAAGGTCGACATCGCCCTCGAGCAGCAGCGCCGCGAGCGCGAGCGCCAGGAGCAGGAGCGCGCCGCGAAGGCACGAGCCGACCGGGAGCGCGCCGAGCGCGAGGAGCAGGCCAGGCAGAAGGCCCAGGCGCAGGCGCGCAAGCTCGCCGATGAGCGCAAGGCGGCCGACGAGCGCAAGGCCCAGGAAACGAAGAAGGCAGCCCAGGCCCAGGCGAGGCAGGAGGCCCAGGCCCGGCAGGAAGCCCAGGCCGCCGACCGCAGCCGCGACGAGTACCTCAAGCGCCTGATCGATCAGGCGGGCCGCCCCGGCGCGGCGATCGGTGCCGAGACCGGTGGCGCCAGCGGCGCGGCCCTGGGCACCTGGGGTGGCAAGGTCTCCTCCCTGATCCGCAGCAACACGGTCTTCCAGATCCCGGCCGAGCTGCGCGGCAATCCCCGGGCCGAGTTCGCGGTCTCGGTCATGCCCGACGGCAGCATCGTGGGCGTGCGCCTGACCCGCTCCAGCGGCGTGCCGGCCTGGGATCAGGCCGCCGAGCGCGCCATCCGTCGCTCCGATCCGCTCCCGCGCCCACCGCCCGGTGCGCCTCGCGAACTCGCGATCGCCCACGGCCCGCGCGATGACTGAGCCCCTACGCGATGATCTGGGCGCGGCGCGATGATCTGGGCGCGGCGCGATGATCGATCCGCGGGCACGATCTCCGGGCCCGGGCTTGCTGCGTCGACCCCTGGCGCGCTGCACACGGAGCGGCGCGCTGCGCTGGCTATAATCACCTGATGAACCCCGCGACCGAGCCCTTCGCGCCGCCCCCCCGCGCAGACCGCCGCCGCGCGCTCGCCGCCGGCCTCGCGCTTGCGGCCGGTCAGCCACTCGCCCGTGCGCAGATGCGCATTGATGTCTCCGGCATCGGCGCCACCCAGTACCCGATCAGCATCGCCCGTTTCCCGGCAGAAGGCCGAGTGCCGCTGGATGTGGCGGCAGTGGTGCGTGCCGACCTCGCCCGCAGCGGCGCCTTCCGTCTGGTCGACACCGCGGCCGCGCTGTCCGAGACCGGTAACCCAGATTTCGGCGATCTGCGCGGCAAGGGTGCCGACGCGGTCGCCGGCGGCTCGGTCACGCGCCTGGCCGATGGCCGCTACGACATCCGGTTTCGTCTGCATGATGTCGTGCGCGCCAACCCGCTCGGGGGTGAAGCCTTCGTCGCCACCGAGGCCGACCTGCGCTACGCCGGCCACCGCATCGCCGACTGGATCCACGAAAAGCTCACCGGCGAACGCGGCATCTTCGCCACCCGCATCGTGTTCGTTTCCCGCAGCGCAGGTCGCTACCGGCTCGATGTCGCCGACTGGGACGGCGAGAACATCGTCTCGCCGCTGCGCTCCGGCGAGCCGGTGATGTCGCCGGCCTGGTCACCCGACGGCAAGCGGCTCGCCTATGTCTCCTTCGAGAGCGGCAAACCGGTCGTCTATGTGCACACCCTGGCAAGCGGCCAGCGACAGGCGGTGGCCAACTTCCGCGGCAGCAACAGCGCACCGGCCTGGTCGCCCGATGGCCGCACGCTGGCGGTCACGCTCACCCGCGAAGGCCTGTCGCAGGTCTTCCTGCTCAATGCCGATGGCAGCGGCAGCCCGCGCCGGCTGACCACGTCGGCCGGCATCGACACCGAACCCGCCTTCTCACCCGATGGTCGAGGCCTGTACTTCACCTCCGACCGGGGCGGCTCGCCGCAGATCTACCGCATGCCGATCGATGGCGGCGAGGCCACGCGCATCACCTTCAGCGCGCCCTACACGGTCTCGGCGCGGCCCAGCCCCGACGGCCGCTCGCTCGCCTACATCAGCCGTCGCGAGGGCCGCTACCTGGTCACGCTGCGCAACCTTGCGAGCGGCACCGAGCAGATGCTTTCCGATGGCGGTCGTGAGGAATCCCCCAGCTTTGCCCCGAACGGCCGCTGGATCCTCTTCGCCACCCAGGCCGGCGGCCGCGACTCGCTCATGGCGGTCACGGTCGACGGTCGCGTCAAGCAGCGCCTGAGTTCCAGCCTCGGCGACATCCGCGAGCCAAGCTGGGGCCCCTTCACCCAATAGCCCGCGCACGGGCCGTCTACCGGAGGTCGTCCATGATCACCCCGCTCAGTCGTCTGCTCGCTGCAGCCGCGCTCGCCGCGCTTGCCGCCTGCTCCAGCGTCAAGCTCGACGAGGCCGGCAGCGGTGCGCCGGTCGAGAACCGCAGCGCCGACGGCAGCGCCAGCACCCCTGCGGGCGGCACCAGTCCGGGCACCGCCGATGTCGGCGCAACGCCCGGCGCGCGCGCGGTCACGCCCATCGAGGTCGGCCGCAAGGATCCGCTCGACGATCCGGCCGGTCAGCTCGCCCGGCGCAGCATCTACTTCGACTTCGACCAGTACACCATCAAGGACGAGCACAAGGCCACCCTCGAGGCGCATGCCCGCTACCTCATCGCCAACCGCGGTCGCAAGGTGGTCATCCAGGGCAACACCGACGAGCGCGGCAGCCGCGAATACAACCTCGCGCTCGGCCAGAAGCGTGCCGAGGCGGTGCGCAAGGCGCTGGTTGCCATTGGCGTGCCCGATGGTCAGCTCGAGGCCGTCAGCCTCGGCGAAGAGAAGCCGCGCGCCACGGGCACCGATGACGCCGCCATGGCCGAGAACCGTCGCGCCGACCTGGCCTATCAGTGATGCGCGCCACCGCCCTCGCCCTATCCGGCCGTGCCACCGGTCTGCCGCAGCCCGCATCGGCACTGCCCGACCGTGGCGCCGGCCTGCCGTGGCTGGCAGCCCTGGTCGGCGCCGCGGTGCTCGCCCTGGCCAGCGCCCCGGCCCACGCGCTCTTCGGCGACGACGAGGCCCGGCGCGCCATCATCGACCTGCGCTCGCGCGTGGAGCTCCAGTCACGCGACTTCAACGCGCGCCTCACCGAGCTCAACAACCAGATCAACACCCAGTTCACCGCCCGACTCGACGCGCTCACGCAGCGCCTGGACCGGCTCGAGCAGAGCGCGCGCGGCCAGCTCGAGCTGCAGAACCAGATCGAGCAGCTGCGCCAGGAAACGGCGCGGCTGCGAGGCCAGCTCGAGGTGCAGACCAACGAGCTCGCCCAGACCCAGCGTCGGCAGAAGGACGCCATGGCCGAGATCGACGCGCGGGTGAAGCCCTTCGAGCCGGTGAGCGTCCAGATCGATGGCAAGACCGCGACCGTCGAGCCCGAGGAGCGCCGCAGCTACGAAGCGGCGATGACCGCGCTGCGCGCCGGCGATTTCGCCACCGCCCAGGCCGGCTTCAGCGCGCTGCGGCTGCGCTGGCCGGCGAGCGCCTACGGCGCAGGGGCGCTCTACTGGACCGGCAATGCCCAGTACGCCCAGAAGGACTGCAAGGCCGCCATGAGCTCACAGCAGCAGTTCATCACCCGCCATGCCGATCACCCCAAGGTGCCCGATGCGCTGCTCACCATCGGCCTGTGCCAGGTCGAGACCGGTGACAAGCGGGGCGCGCGCAAGACCCTGGAGTCGGTGATCGAGAAGCACGCCGGCACGCCGGCCGCGGCCCAGGCGAAGGAACGCCTGGCCACCCTCAAGTAGGCCCCCGGAACCATGCAGGATCCCGACATCGCCGGCATGCAGGCCACCGTCATCGCCGCCACCTTCGCGGTGTGCGTGATGCTGGGCGCGCTGATGCAACGCAGCAACTTCTGCACGATGGGCGCCATCGCCGACATCGTGAACATGGGCGACTGGACCCGCATGCGGATGTGGCTGGGCGCCATCGGCGTGGCCATCGCCGGCACGCAGACCCTGGCCTGGGCCGGCCTGATCGACACCGGCAAGAGCTTCTACACCGCGCCCACGCTCACCTGGCTGTCCCACCTCGTCGGCGGGCTGATGTTCGGCTTCGGCATGGTGCTGGCCTCGGGCTGCGGCAGCAAGACCGTGCTGCGCATCGGCGGGGGCTCGCTGAAGAGCCTGGTGGTGTTTCTGGTGATGGGGCTGTTCGCCTACATGACCATGCGCGGCGTGTTCGGCGTGTTCCGTGCAGGCGTGCTCGACAAGGCGGCGCTTGATCTGAGCCACGGCCAGGATCTCCCCCGGCTGCTGGCCGGTGGCGATGCGGCCGCGCTGCCCGGCCTGCGGCTGGGCCTGGGTCTGGGCCTGGGCGCGGCGCTGCTTGCCTTCGCCCTGGCCGGTCGCGACTTCCGCCGTGGCGAGCCGATCATCGGCGCGCTCGGCGCCGGCCTGGCGGTGGTGGCGGTGTGGGCGATCAGCGGCATGCTCGGCTATGTCGCTGAAGCCCCCGACACCCTCGAGGAAAAGTTCCTCGGCACCAACTCGGGACGACTGGAGTCCCTGAGCTTCGTGGCACCGGTTGCCTACACGCTCGAACTCGTCATGCTCTGGAGCGATCGCAGCCGGGTGCTCACCCTGGGCATCGTGGCCGTGCTCGGTCTGTTCGCCGGCTCGCTCCTGCATGCCCTGCTCAGCCGACAGTTTCGCTGGGAGGGCTTCCACGGCACCGAAGACACCGCCAATCACCTCGTGGGCGGGGCCCTCATGGGCGTGGGCGGCGTGACCGCGCTGGGCTGCACCGTCGGCCAGGGCCTGTCAGGCATCTCCACCCTGGCGGTGGGCTCGATGCTCACGCTGGCTGCCATCATGGCCGGCGGCTGGGCGGGGCTTAAATACCAGATGTGGCGCGTCGAACGCATGCCGTGAGCCATACGGTTTGACCGGGCATTCGGGAAATTGTAGAATCTAAGGCTTCGGGTCGTTAGCTCAGCTGGTAGAGCAGCGGACTTTTAATCCGTTGGTCGCTGGTTCGAATCCAGCACGGCCTACCAACATCACGCGGCGCCATCCTGCGCGCCGCCGCCACACAGCCTCCAGAGGCGCACCACCGATCGGTGCACCACCGACCGCACGCTGCTGCGGTCAGCGTCGCAGACGCCTGCGACCGGGGCGGTCAGACACAACGTGGTCAACAGCAAGGCGGTCAACAGCAAGGCGGTCAACAGCCAAGGGGCCAGCCCGGCCGCCTTTTCCCTTGGCGGTGACACACCTCAACGCCTGGTCGCTGACCACGCTTTCAGGATCCCCGATCTGCCACGCCCAACGCCGGTTCGGTCGCCGCACGGTGTTGACCGCGAGCGCAGACGAACCGGAGGCCATGCGTGTGTCCAACCTGATGAACAAGCCCGACGCGGCCATCGCGGATGCCCGCCCCACCCGTGACGCCGACACCGGGAACAGCCCCGCCCGAGGCCGACCCGAAGCGCCGATCCGCGATGGCGCCGCCTTCCTGCGCGGCTTTCTCGCCCGCCCGCTGGAAGTCGCCTCGGTGGCGCCGAGTTCGCGCTTTCTCGAGCAGCAGGTGGTCCGGGCGGCCGACCTTTCCCGGGCCGGGTGCGTGGTCGAACTCGGCCCCGGCACCGGCGGCACCACCCGGGCACTGCTGCGCGGCATGCCGCCCGGGGCGCGGTTGCTGGCCATCGAACTGAACCCCGGGTTCTGCGCCCGGCTGCACCGGCAGATTGCCGACCCCCGGCTCATCGTCCAGGCCGGAAGCGCCGACTCGCTGATCGCGCACCTGGCACAGTCGCACTTGCCGGCACCTGATGTGGTGGTCTCGGGCATTCCGTTCTCGACGATCCCGCCCCAGACCGCAGCACGCATCGCCGACGCCATCGCGTCCTGCCTCGCGCCAGGCGGCCGATTCTTGGCCTTTCAGTTTCGACCACGGGTGGCGGATTACCTCAGGCCGCACCTCGGTGCGCCCGAGACGCTCAGGGAGTGGCGCAACCTGCCGCCGATGCAGGTTTTCCGGTGGGTCAAGCCAGGACGCTGAACCACGTCGGCCCCCGGCTTGCGGCCAGGCCTCAGCCCGCCGGTGTCACCGGAGAAAGCCCACCGGAGATCCCGCCCAGCTTGCGGCGTTGCGTCAGGAGGGCGGCCACCTCGTCGGCGGGCATCTCGCCGGCGAACAGACGGCCCTGCAACTCGCGGCAGCCCAGGCCGAGACAGATGCGCGCCTGGGCTTCGGTCTCGACCCCCTCGGCCACCACCTCGATGCCCAGCGCGCGGGCGATCCCCACCAGCGCCGAGCCGATCGCCTGACCCCGGCCGCCGGCCGCGATGTCCGACACGACCGACCGGTCGAGCTTGAGGAAATCCACGTCGAGTTCACGCAGGTGCTGCAGCGAGGACTGACCCGCGCCGAAGTCATCGATCGACACCCGCACCCCGAGCTGCTTGATCTGCCCCACACGGACCAGGAAGTCGGGATCACGCCCCGCCAGCAGAGACTCGTGGAGTTCGATCTCGAGGCAGGCAGCACCGACGCGGCTCTCGCGCAGCACCCTTTGCAGGGACTCGATGAAGCCATCGCGTCGCAACTGCAGGGCCGAGACATTGACCGACATCCGCAGGCCGATCGCGCCGGCGGCATGCCAGGCCGCCAGCTGCCGGCAGGCAGTGCGCAGGACCCACTCGCCGACGAGCGCCATCATGCCGTTCTCCTCGAGCACCGGCAGGAACTGCTCGGGCAGCAGCATGCCGCGCGTGGGCGACTGCCAGCGCAGCAGCGCCTCGACGGCCACCGGTTCGCCGGAGACTGCGTCATGGCGGACCTGGTAGTGCAGCTCGAACTGCCCCTGCTCGAAGCCCCGCTTGAGCTCGACCTCCAGCCGCATGCGATCCATCGCCCGCCGGTTCATGCTCGGCTGGAAGAACGCGTGCGTGCCGCGCCCCGACTCCTTGGCGCTGTACATGGCGTGATCGGCATTGCGCAGGAGTGTCTCGACGGTGTCACCGTCAGCCGGGAAGACCGCGATCCCGATCGATGCGCCGATGCTGATTTCATGCTCGTTCAGACGTACCGAACGCGCGATCGCATTGCGGATGCGCCGCGCGATGACACCGGCGTCCTCGGGAACGGCGATGCTCGGCAGAATGACCGTGAATTCATA
>CAIZPE010000219.1 GCA_903934795.1 uncultured bacterium
CGCCTGCCCGCGCCGCGACGCTGGCCTGCCCTGCCGCGGGCGGCAGCCTCGGCGCTGGTGCTCGCCCTTGCCGCCGGCATTGCCCCGGGCGTGCAGGCCAACGGCGCGCCCGCCGCCTCGGGCGCCGCCCCCACCGCCGGCGCAGCGAACCTGCCGGTCGCGTCGTCACCCGGCGGCGCCACGCCCAGAACGCTGCCTCCCGTGCGGCCGACCGACCGCCTGGTCCCCAAGGACTGCCTCTACACCAACTCCACCGCGCACTCGGTGGCGCAGCCCGAGATCTACGAGTCACTGGTGCGCCGCTACGGCGAGGGCTGGACGCACATGCACCACTACTGCAATGCGCTGCGCCAGTTCATCGAGTACAACCGCTTCGGCATCGGCGTGCATCGGCGCAACGAGCTGTCATCGCGGATCATCGGCGAGCTCGACTACGTGATCCGCTGGGCGCCCACCGACTTCGCCCTGCTGCCCATGGTCATGCTCAAGCGGGTCGAGTACCTGATGCACTTCGGCCGGGTCCGCGAGGGCTTCGAAGGGCTCAACGACATGATCGAGATGTTCCCGAAGCAGGCCGAAGCCCATGCGCGCCTGGCCTGGTATCTGCGCCGCGCCGGCCGCCAGTCCGAGGCCGATGAGGTGCTCGGCCGGGCCCGGGGCCTGGTGGCCGATCCGGCCGAGCTCGACGCCGCGGTGCAGCGACTGGCGGCTGCGAACTGATCGATGAGCCAGGCCCGCCGCTCGGTGTCGCTGAGCCTCGCCGACGGCGCGCTCAGCCTCGCGCTGCAGTTCGCCGCCACGGTGGTGGTGGCGCGGCTGGTGGCGCCGGCCGACATTGGCGTGTTCACCCTGGCCGCGCTGGTGCTGGCGATCGCCGGCCGGCTGCGCGATTTCGGCATCGGCGAGTACCTGGTGCAGGCCGCCGATGACTCGCCGCGCCGGGTGCGCGCCGCGCTCGGCCTGAACCTGCTGGTATCGGGCGTGGTGGCGGCGCTGGTCTTCGCGGGCGCGGGCCTGATCGGCGAACTCTATCGCGACCCGCGGGTGGCCGAGGCCATCCGCTGGATGGCAGTGAACCTGCTGGTGGTGCCCTTCGGTGCGGTGTGTCTGGCGAGCGCGCAGCGGCGCATCGACTTCCGCCCGATGTTCATGGCCAGCCTGCTGTCGAACCTCACCCACTTCGCGGTGGCGGTGGGCGGCGCGGTGGCCGGCCTCGGCTTTCGCGCCCTGGTCTGCGCGTCGATCGCCGGCGTGGCGGTGTCGGTGCTGGTGGCGGTGCTCGGGCGGCCGGCCGGCCTGAGCCTCGTGCCGGGCACAGGCGGCTGGCGCGAGATGGCCGGATTCGGCGGACACCTGGCGGGCCTTTCCGTGCTCACCCAGGCAGGTCGCTCGCTCAACGAACTCGCGATCGGCCGGGTGCTGGGCGTGGAGCCGACCGCGCTCTACAGCCGGGCGCAGGGCCTGGTGGAGATGCTGAGCGGGCTCGCCTCGCGGGTGGTCTCGCCGCTGGCGCTCGCGCTCTACGCCGCGGATGCACGGCAGGGCGACCCGCAGGCCGCGCGATTCCTGCAGGTGCAGTCGCTGCTCACCGGCGTGGCCTGGCCCTTCCTGTTTGCGCTCGCGGTGCTGGCCGATCCGGTGGTGGCGCTGCTCTATGGTCCGGTCTGGCGCGAGTCGGCCACGCTGCTGCCGGTGCTGTGCCTGGCGGCCGGCCTGGAGCTGGCCTGCTCCTCATGGCAGGACCTGCTGGTGTCACGCGGCGCGGTCGCCCGGGCGCACCGCCTGCAGGCGGCTGCCCAGCTGCTGCGGCTGCCGGGGCTGGCGCTGATCGGCCCGTGGGGTCTGAACGGCGCGGCCTGGGGGGCCCTGCTCTCGGCCGCGCTGGTGACCGCCCTCGCCATGCGGGCGGTCTCGCGGCATGCAGGCATCCGCGCCGGCGACTGGCTGCGCGCGCTGCGCCCGAGCCTGGTCGCCGGCCTGTGCTGCCTGGCCCTGGCCTGGCCGGTGCTGATCGCAATCCGCGCACAGGCACTCGACGGACCCGGCTGGCTGGCGGTGGCCGCCCCGGTGCTGGCCCTGGGCTGGCTGCTGTCCTTGCGCATGGCCGATCACCCGCTGTGGCCGCAGGTGCGGGCGCTGTGGCTGCGGCGCGGCGCAGGCCCCGGCATCACGGGAGGCACGGCATGACCCCGCCCGAGGTGTCGGTGGTGGTGCCGCTGCACGAGGGCCGCGCGTTCATTGCGCAGACCCTGCGCTCGCTGCTGACGCAGAGCGCCGGCGACATCGAGGTGCTGGTGATTGACGACGGCTCACAAGACGGCGGCGACGCGCTGTGCGCGGCGGCCGATGACCCGAGGGTGAGCCTGGTGCGTCAGCCGCGCCAGGGCGTGGCCGCGGCCCGCAATCACGGCATGCACCTGGCGCGTGGCGCCTTCATCGCCTTCTGCGACCAGGATGATGTCTGGCACCCACGCAAGCTCGAACGCCAGCTCGGTGCGCTGGCGCGCGACCCCGACGCCGGGCTGTGCTGCACGGGCTACCGATTCTGGCATGCCGGGGCCAACGGCCTTCATGGCGACCCGGCGCTGCTGCTGGCCGATGACGCCGACGCGCGACTCGACCCCGCGCTCTCGGGCTGGGTCTATCACCAGATGCTGCTGGAGTCCTGCGTGCTCACCAGCAGTGCGCTGATCCGCCGCGAACTGGCCGCCGCGCTCGGCGACTGGGACACCGGCCTCGAGTATGGCGAAGACTGGGACTACTGGCTGCGCGCCTCGCGCCTGACCCGCTTCGCCTTCCTGGCCGCGCCGATGGTGGCCTACCGGCAGAGCGCGCGCCAGGGGTCGCGCCAGCCCCGCGACGAGAACTGGTCGGAGCGGGTGCTGCAAAGGGCGATCGCGCGCTGGGGCATGAGCGGGCCCGACGGCCGTCGTCCGGATCCGCAGGTCTTTCGCCGGCGTCGGGCGATCGACTGGCAGGGCCACGGCGCCCAGCACCTGCAGGCCGGCAACCGCTCGGTGGCGCTGCGCGCGCTGTGGCGCGCGGTGCGCCTCGACCCGGTCAACCGCGGGCACTGGCAGCTGATCGCCCGCGCCTGCCTGCCGGCGCCCACGCGCAAATCCAGCCGCTGACCTCGTCGCCCCGAAAGACGCCATGACCGGATCCGCCCGCGACACCATCGCCGTCGTCACCCCCTTCTACCAGCGCCGGCCCGGCCTGCTCGCCAAGGCGCTGCGCTCGGCATTCGAGCAGACGCTCGGCGACCGGGTGCTGCCGATCGTGGTCGACGACGGCTCGCCGGTGCCGGCGCGCGACGAGATCGCCACCCTGCCCGCCGCCTGGCGCGACCGGGTGGTGCTGGTCACGCAGCCCAATGGCGGCGCCGGTGCCGCACGCAATCGTGCGCTCGACCAGGTGCCGCCCGGCACGCCGTTCGTGGCCTTCCTCGATTCGGACGACACCTGGCGCCCGGCGCATCTGGAACGCGCAGTGTGCGCGCTCGGTGAGGCCCATGACGCCTACTTCGCCGACTGGTGGTCTTTCAACCACCCGGATCAGAGCAACTTCACCCGCATCGGTTCGCTGCGGCCCGCCGAGCACGCACCGCTGCCCGGCGTGCCCGGCGCCCATGCGCTCGGCATCAGCCCGCTCGAGCACATCCTTCGGGACGGCGGCGGGGTGATCCAGACGTCCACCGTGGTCTACCGCCACGACCGGCATCCGGCGCTGCGCTTTCGCGCGGAGTTCTACAACGGCCAGGACTTCTTCTTCTGGATGGACCTCGGCGAGCGCGGCGCGCCCTTCGTGTTCTCCACCGAGGCCGATGCCGACAACGGCGAGGGCATCAACATCTACCAGGGAGCGGGCTGGGGCACCGAGCGCTCGCTGCAGCGGCTGCGCAACGAGCTCTTCGTCTGGACCTCGGTGCGCCGCTTCTACCGCCTGACCGACAGCCAGCGGGCGAGCAACCGGCGCACCATCCGCCACCTCCAGGCCAGCGTGGTGCGCGACGTGCTGCACCGCCTGCGACGCCGCCAGCCGGTGAGGATCGCGCTGCTGCGCGACATCGTCGGCATGGACCCGACCATCCTCGGACTGGCTCCCTGGGTGCCGATGCGCGTGCTGCTCGACCGCGGCCGCACGGCGCTCGGGCGCAGCGTCGGCAGCCGGGGGGCGTGACGATGCGCCCGACCGTCCTGCTGCCCCACGGCATCGCGCGCAACCGCTATGTCGACGAGCTCGCGCAGGCCTGGCACAGCCTCGGATTCGAGCTCGTGCAGGGTCCGCAGACCCTGTTCGAGACGCAGCATCGCCCGGCGCTGATCCATCTGCAGTGGCCCGAAGAGCTGTATCGCTGGCATGGCAGCGGCTCGCCCCTGCTGCGAGCGCGCGCCTTCGTGGACCGGCTCGATGCGCTCAAGGCTGGCGGTGCTCGCCTGGCCTGGACGGTCCACAACCTCGCGCCCCACGACCATCCCGACGACCCGCTCGACCACGAGGTCTACCAGGCGGTCATCGACCGGGCCGATCTCATCGTCCATCACGGCGAGGCATCGCGCACGCTGCTGCGTCAGTGCCATGCGGTGGGCGAGGTCCGCGAGATCGTCCTGCCGCACGGCCACTTCGGCGGCTACCCGCAAGGCGGCGATCGCGCCGCCACCCGCGCCCGCCTGCGCCTGCCCGCAGACGCCACGGTGTTCCTGCACTTCGGCCTGATCCGCGGCTACAAGGGACTGGACCTGCTGCTCGACGCCTATCGCGCCGCGCGCGTGCCGCGCAAGCGGCTGGTGATCGCCGGC
The DNA here is from genome assembly GCA_903934795.1 of uncultured bacterium. Lineage (GTDB taxonomy): Bacteria > Pseudomonadota > Gammaproteobacteria > Burkholderiales > Burkholderiaceae_E > Quisquiliibacterium. The sequence goes on from CAIZPE010000219.1 coordinate 4,800, forward strand.
ACCTGGGCGATCGCGGCGCAAGGACAGTCCCTGGGTGAACGGCTGCGCATGGCCTGGATCCGGCGCTGGGCGCGCACGATCCGCTGCGAGTTCCGGCATGTGGCTGACGACGAGATCCGCGACTTCATGGCGGCGGCCGATGCGGTGGTGCTCGCCCACCGCCAGGTGCTCAACTCGGGCGTGGCCGTGCTGGGCATGAGCTTCGGCAAGCTCGTGGTCGGCCCCGACACCGGCTGCGTGGGTCCGCTGCTCGCCGAAGGCGTCAACGAACGCTACCCGGCAGGCGACACCGCCGGTCTGGCGCGGGCGATGGAGCGGGCCGCCGATCCGGCCCGCATCACGGCCGCGCGGGTCAACGCCACCATCGCCCGGGGCTGGGACTGGCAACGCAACGCCGCGGCCATCATCGCCGCGCTCGGCATGCCGGTGCCCGATCGGCAATCGGTCCTTGTGGAGGTGTCATGAGCCTGCCCGTCTGGCTTCGTCCCCTGGTGCCGCAGGCCCTGCGCCGATGGCGCAGGCGCGAAGCGGTGAAGTCCGCGCTGCTCGAGGCGGTGAGCTCAACCCAGCCGCGCGAATGCCCGATCTGCGGCCACCGCGGCCTGTTCACGCACTTCGGCCGACCGCCGCGCATCGATGCGGCCTGCACCGGCTGCGGCTCGCTCGAGCGTCACCGGCTCTTCTGGCTGTGGTTCGGCGGCAACCCGGCGCAGCTCCCCGGCCCGGTGCTGCACTTCGCGCCCGAGCGGGTGCTCGAGCGCCGGCTGCGGCCGCTGCTGCCCGACTACCGCAGCGCCGATCTGTTCGAAGCCGCCGATCTGCGGATCGACATCGAGCGAACCGGCCTGCCCGACGGCGCCTTCGGCGCAATCATCTGCAACCATGTGCTCGAACATGTCGACGACAGCCTGGCGATGGCGGAGCTGCACCGCATCCTCGCGCCGGGAGGGCGGCTGGTGTGTTCGGTGCCGATCGTCGAGGGCTGGGCGCGGACCTACGAGGATGCGTCGATCCGCAGCCGCGAGGGGCGCGCGCTGCACTTCGGCCGCTTCGACCATGTCCGCTGGTACGGGCAGGACTTCCGCGATCGCCTGCGGGCCGCCGGATTCGCCCGCATCGACGAGATCACCGCCGAAGGCCCGGCCGTGATCACGCACGCGCTGATGCCCGGCGAGAAGGTCTTCGTCTGCCATCGCGAGGCCTCCCCGACGGGAGCGCCCGCTTGATCGGCAAGCTGCCGCGCGCCACGCTGTTCTCGGTAGGCGAGCGCCTGATCGCTTTCGTGCTGCAGTTCGGCGCGACGGTGGTGATCGCCCGTCTGCTCTCGCCTGCCGAGGTCGGCGTGTTCTCGCTGGCCGCAAGCCTGGTGGCGATCGGCCATGTCTTCCGGCAGTTCGGCGTGGGCGACTTCCTGGTCCAGGAGCGCGCGCTCGACCGCGATCTGCTGCGCGCCGCCTACGGCATGACGCTCGCGGTGTCCTGGGCGATCGCGGCGCTGCTGCTGGTTGCCGCCGCGCCGCTGGCCATGCTCTATCGCGAGCCCGCCGTCGCGCAGGTGCTGCAGGTGATGGCGCTCAGCTTCCTGCTGATGCCGATCGGCTCGATCTGCTCGACCATGCTGGTGCGCGAGCTCTCCTTCGGACGGCTGGCCGCGGTGCAGACCGCGAGCACCGCGGTGGCCGCGGCCACCAGCGTGGCGCTGGCCTGGGCGGGATGGTCGTCGCTGAGCCTCGCCTGGGGCGCGGTGGCGGGCAACGCGGTTACCCTGGTGCTGTTCGCGCTGCTGCGTCCGGCCGAGTTCTTCATGTGGCCAAGGCTGGGCGAGTTGCGGCGCATCCTGCGCTTCGGCACGCCGATGACCGGCAGTTATCTCTCCGAGCAGCTCGCGGCGCGGGTGCCCGATCTGCTGATGCCGCGCAGCCTCGGCTTCGAGGCGCTCGGCCTGTTCAGCCGCGGCCAGAGTCTTGCGCTCACCGCCCATGATGTCCTGGTCACCGGCTTCGTGCGGGTGGCCCGGCCGGTGTTCGCCGCCGGCGAGCGCGAGCCGGCCGCGCTGCGCGAGACCTACCTCGCGTTCCTCACCCGCCTGGCCGCGCCGCCGCTGGCGGCCTTCCTGTTCATGGCGATCTTCGCCGAGCCTCTGGTGCGGGTGCTCTTCGGCGCGACCTGGCTGCCAAGTGCGCCGGTGCTGACGGTCACCGCGGTGAGTCTGGCGCTGGCGGTCCCCTGGTACCTCGCACCCGGTCTGCTGATCGGCACCGGGCGGGCAGGGCCGATGCTGCGGGTGGCGCTCGTGCGGCTGCTCGCCGCCGGCCTGGCCGTGGCGGTGGGCGTACAGATCGGCCTGATAGCCACCGCCCTGCTGCTCGCGCTGGCGAGTCTGCTGCACCTGACCGCCTACCAGCGCGCACTGCGCGCGGCCACGGGCATCAGACTGGCCGATCTGGCGCGAGCCTGTGCACCCTCGCTGCGGGTGATCGGACCGGCGCTCGCCGTGGCCGCGCTCGCCCGGCTGATGCCCGCCGACACCGCCTGGCAGGCGCTGCTCTCGGTAGGCGCGGGACTGGGCCTGCTCACCGGCATGAGCGTCTCGCTGGCGATCCTCACCCGCCATCCGCTGGCCATGGCCCTGGGCCGGCTCGGCGGCCTGCACCAGCCGGCGGAAAGCCGCTGAGCACGCCATGAGCCGCCTCACCATCGGTGTGCCCGCCTACAACAACGCCCGCACGCTGGCGCAGGCGGTCGGCTCATTGCTCGCGCAGGACCATGCCGACCTGCGCGTGCTGATCTCCGACGACGGCTCGCGCGACGACACCGAGGCGGTCGGCCGGGCGCTGGCCGCCACCGACGACCGGGTAACCTACACCCGCCAGCCGGTGAACCTGCGCTACGGGAATTTCGGCTGGCTGCTGGCCCGGGCCGACACCGAGTTCTTCATGTGGGCCGCCGGTGACGACCGCTGGCTGCCCGGCTTTGCCAGCGCCTGCCTGGCCGAGCTGCGCGCCCACCCCGGTCTGGTCGGCGCGGTGAGCCAGGTGGCTTTCGAGCGCGAGGGCCGGGCGATCGGCCTGGCCACCGGCACCGCCGAGCTCACCGGCACGCCAGCGGCCAACCTGCGGCGATTCTTCGCCGCCCCGGGCGACAACAGCCGCATGTACGGGGTGTTCCGCACCGCGGTCGCGCGGCGCGCCTTTCCGTCGCGCAGCTTTCACGCCTGGGACTGGGGATTCTCGGCGGCCACGCTCTGCGAGGGCGGCCACGCCGAGGTGCCCGCGGTGCTCATGGTGCGCGACAAGACCCCCACCGCACGCTATGTGGAGATGGTGCGCGAAGACGCCACCTCGCGTCTGGAGCGGCTGCTGCCGGTGGGCGCGATGAGCCGCTGGCTGCTGTCGCTGCCGCGCTTTCCGCGCGAGCCGGCAGTGCGCGCGGCGCTGCTCGCGCTCAACCTTGAAAAACACCTGGAGTACAGCGCGCGCTTCCATCCCGGCTGGGCGCGCCTGGCCCGCCCGGTGCTCGGCCGCGCCCAGACGCGGCTGCGGGCCTGAGGCCGACGCGCCAGTCGCGGTCGGGGCGGTCGCCGGCGCCGGTCAGTCCAGCGGACAGTTCGCCGACTGCAGCGTGAGCGGGCGCGCAGGCCCGACCATGCCCGGCGGCAGCGGCGCTCGCTCGAAGCGCGCCTCGCAGCCATTGCCGAAGCGCACCCGCTGCTCGCTCAGGTCGATGCCCTCCAGCGAGGCGATCACCCGGTGATGCGCCTTCACGAAGGCGACCAGCGCATCGAGGTCCCTGGCGTTCTGGTACTGCGGCGGCAGCGCCGCACTCACCGGGTCGGCGGCGAGCGGCAGGCAGAGCAGCAGGCCGGCGACGAACCCTTCACGGCGGATCCTCATGCGGCATTCCTTTCCTCATCGACCCGGCGCAGCAGGAAGCAGGCCTGGTCGCCCTCCAGCGCGGCATTGAGCTGCTCGGCCTGCGCCGCCCAGTCGTGTACCTGCGCAGGCGAGAAGGGCGAGGCGAGCGGATCGCGCTGCCAGGACCGCGGGGAGTTCAGCGCGATGCCCAGACGATACTGCTCACTGCCCCAGAACTGGAAGGCGCCGGAATCGCAACGCACCGACAGCGGCTCGAAGCCGGCGCCGGCTGCCGCGCGCAGGAAGGCCTCGCGCGGAAAGAGAAAGCGGTGTCGCGGCGCATCGAGCTGGACCCAGTCCTCGCGGTAGCGTCGCCAGGCCTCGCCAAGCACCGGGATGCGCACCAGCAGGCGGCCACCCGGCGCGAGAAGACGATGCGCCGCGCGCAGCGCCGCCACCGGCTCGGGCATGTGCTCGAGGGAGTGGTGGAACATCACCAGGTCGAAGCGGCCGGACACGGCGGGCAATTCGCCACGGCGGATGAACACGCCGCCCGGGTGGCGGATGTCGCCGGCCAGGAAGGCATCGACGCCCTCGAGCCGCTCGAAGCCATAGGAGGCGAGCTGCAGCAGGTGGGCACCGGCACCGCAGCCGACGTCAAGCACCCGGACATCGCGACGCAGACCGAGACGCGCGCCCTCGCCCTCCAGCCAGGCCGGGAAGTCCTCGGTCAGCCAGGGTCGCCAGCGACGCGCCAGCCGCGCCGCGCGCCCGCCGCGCAGCATCGCCGCGCCGACCCAGCGCCGGGCCAGC
>CAIZPE010000220.1 GCA_903934795.1 uncultured bacterium
GGGCACCCGGCGCAGCCGGGCGGGCCCGCCGACCCGGCCTCCGACAGGCGGCGCCGGCCGGCGCGCCACAAGGCGAGGCGAGGCGAGGCGAGGCGAGGAGAGGCGAGGCGCGGAGAGGCGAGGGCGAGCGAAAACGACGGGGCGCGTGAACCGCGCCCCCAGCCCTCAGATCGCCTTGGCCGCGAGTTCGGCCTTGGCCGCGTCGTACTCGCGCTTGAGCCGGGCCACCAGATCGCCGGCCGAGCCCACGGACTTGACCGCGCCGATGCCCTGCCCGCAACCCCAGATCTCCTTCCAGGCCTTGGGCTTCTCGCGGTCGGAGCCGAAGTTCATCTTGCTGGGGTCGCTCACCGGCAGGTTGTCGGGATCGAGGCCGGCCTTGATCACCGAGGGCTTGAGGTAGTTGCCGTGCACGCCGGTGAACAGGTTCGTGTAGAGGATGTCATCGGCCGCGCTCTCGACGATCATCTGCTTGTAGCCCTCGAGCGCATTGGCCTCGGTGGTGGCGATGAAGGCCGAGCCGATGTAGGCGAGGTCAGCGCCCATGGCCTGAGCGCCCAGGATGGCGTGACCGTTGGCAATCGAGCCCGACAGCAGCAGCGGGCCATCGAACCACTCGCGGATCTCCTGGATGAGCGCGAAGGGCGATTGCGTGCCGGCGTGACCGCCAGCGCCCGCGGCCACCGCGATCAGGCCGTCGGCGCCCTTCTCGATCGCCTTGTGCGCGAAGCGGTTGTTGATGATGTCGTGCAGCACGATGCCGCCCCAGGCATGCACGGCCTCGTTGAGCTCGGGCCGCGCGCCGAGCGAGGTGATGATGATCGGCACCTTGTACTTCGCGCACAGCTCGAGGTCATGGTCCAGACGGTCGTTGCTCTTGTGCACGATCTGGTTGACCGCGAACGGCGCCGAGGGCGCCTCGGGGTGCTGCCGGTCGTACTCGGCGAGCTCGGTGGTGATGCGGATCAGCCACTCTTCGAGCAGTTCCTTGGGCCGGGCATTGAGCGCCGGGAAGGACCCCACCACACCCGCCTTGCACTGGGCGATGACCAGATCCGGGTTGGAGATGATGAAGAGCGGCGAGGCCACCGCCGGCAGGCGGAGACGGTCTCGGAGGATCGGCGGCAGGCTCATGAAGGCACCCGGGTTGTGTTGGCTGGGAACCTTCGAAGGTACGGGCAGCCCGCTGCACGCGTCAAATCACCGCCTCCCGGTTTTCGGTGCGCGGCTCGGCGCCGCCCCGGGCCAGCCGTTCATCGAGCGCTTCCAGGGTGGAGAAGAGCTCGTGGCAGGTCTGATACACCTCCTCGCCCGCCGGGGTGAGACGCAGGCCCCGACCGGCCCGTTCGAACAGGGTCTGGCCCAGCGACTCGGACAGCTTGCGGATGTGGATGGACACCGTGGGCTGGGACTGGTGCAGCTGCTCGGCAGCGCGCGAGCAGCTGCCCAGACGGGCCGTGGCCTCGAAGGCGACGAGTTGCGGCAGCATGCCGTGGCGAACATAGCGACGAAGACGAGCGCGATCCATCAGTGCCCTCCGGGCGTGACGCATAACGAACCCGCGACGCACTGGGCGAAGCGGACCTTCCCCGCGAAGCACAACTCACCGGCACCGGAAGCTACCGGAGAAGGCTTCGTGGCAAAGGTCTCGCTCGCGTCAGGCTGGCGCCTGACACCACCCGGACCGGGGCGGCCCGCTTGCGCGGCCACCCGGACTGACGACCCGGATGAGAAAAGCTACTCCCCTTTGGGGGTGATCGCAGACGGGCACGCCATCTGTGATCTGCTGGCGACAATATCCAAACCTGTCCGGCCGTGCAACGCCGGGCGTCGCCGCCAGGCGGCAGCGATTGATGAAACTTCGCAATACATTGCAAAGTTTCATCGATTGCCCTCTGGCGAGCGGCCAGAATCCATTCCATGCCGGCAGTCGCATCCAGCGCAATGCCGGGTCACCACCAGGGTCTTGCCGACGATGGACATCCTCTCCGCCGAATTCCTATCCGCCCTGCTCGCGATCGTGGTCATCGACCTCGTTCTCGCGGGCGACAACGCCATCGTGATCGCGCTGGCGGCCCGCAAGCTTCCACCGGCCCTGCAACGGCGTGCCGTGATCTGGGGCTCGGTTGGTGCCGTGGTGGTGCGCAGCATCATGACGCTGGCCGTGGTCTGGCTGCTCAAGGTCCCAGGCCTGCTGCTGGCCGGCGGCGCGCTGCTGCTGTGGATTGCCCACAAGCTGATGGCACCCGGCGGCGGCCACGAGGAAGACAGCGTCGATGCCTCGACCACCTTCTTCGGTGCCATGAAGACCATCGTGATCGCCGACGCGGTGATGGGCGTCGACAATGTGCTGGCGGTGGCCGGCGCCGCCCATGGCAGCTATCTGCTGGTGGTGCTCGGCCTGCTGATCAGCGTGCCGATCGTGGTCTGGGGCAGCACCCTGCTGCTCAAGCTCACCGAGCGATTCCCGATCATCGTGATGATCGGCGCCGGCGTGCTCGCCTTCACCGGCGTGAAGATGATGCTGTCCGAACCGCTGGTGAAACCCTGGCTCGCCGATGCCGACTGGATCGCGCCGGTGGCGTATCTGCTGGGCGTGGGTGGGCTGCTGCTCATCGGCTTCGCACGGCAGTCCAGCGCGAAGCTGCGCGCCTGATCGAGAACTCGGTCACCGCGCGCCTGCTCGACCAGGCGTCGGTGCCGGTGGAGGTCGTGGTCGGCAAGTCCAGCTCGCACTGGGAGCGCTGGGGTCTGCCCGCCACCCTGGGCGCAGCCCTGGCCGCCGCGA
>CAIZPE010000221.1 GCA_903934795.1 uncultured bacterium
AGGCCGACCGCCGCGGCGGCCTGCGTGACCGCGCGCGCCAGCGGATGCTCGCTGCCCGCCTGCACCCGCGCGGCGAGGGCGAGCAGGTGACGGCTGTCGATGCCCGGCGCGGGCTCGCAGGCGCGCAGGCTGGGCCGGCCCTCGGTGAGGGTGCCGGTCTTGTCGAAGGCCACCAGCGTGACCGCATGCGCGGTCTCGAGCGCCTGCACATCGCTGATCAGGATGCCGTGCCGGGCCGCCACGCCGGTGCCGGCCATGATCGCGGTGGGCGTGGCCAGGCCCAGGGCACAGGGGCAGGCGATCACCAGCACCGCCACCGCATTGAGCACGGCCCGCGACCACTCGCCGGTGCCCAGGCCCCAGCCCAGCAGGGTGAGGGCGGCCACCACCAGCACCGCCGGCACGAAGACCCGGCTGACCCGGTCGACCAGCCGCTGGATCGGCGCCTTGCGCGACTGCGCGTCCTCCACCAGGCGGATGATCCGCGCCAGCACGGTCTCGGCACCGACCGCGCTCACCCGCACCACGATCAGCGCCTCGCCATTGATCGCCCCGCCCACCACCGCATCGCCGGGCGCGCGCTCGCGCAGCCGGCTCTCGCCGGTGATCAGCGATTCATCGACCCGGGTTTCGCCCTCGAGAATGGCGCCGTCCAAGGGAATGCGCTCGCCGGGCCGCACCACCAGCTCGTCGCCGACGAAGACCGCGTCCAGCGGCACGCTCACCGTCTGGCCGTCGCGGCGCAGCAGCGCCTGATCGGGGCGCAGCGACTGCAGCGCCGAGATTGCATCGGTGGTGCGGCGACGCGCCCGCGCCTCCAGCCACTTGCCGAACATCACCAGCGTGATCACCACCGCCGCGCCCTCGAAATAGAGGTGCGTGCCGTGGCCATCGCCATGCGCCAGCAGCTGCTGCACCGACAGGCCCCAGGCCGCGCTGGTGCCGATCGCCACCAGCAGGTCCATGTTGCCCTCGCCGGCCAGCGCCGCACGCCAGCCCGCGACATAGAAGCGCGCGCCGAGCACGAACTGCACCGGCGTGGCCAGCGCGAACTGCCACCAGCCCGGCAGCATCGCGTGGATGCCCAGCGGCGCAAGCAGCATCGGCAGCACCAGCGGCGCCGAGAGCAGCGCGGCGGCCAGCACCTGCCAGGCGGCGCGTCGGTCGGCGGCCTGCTGCCCGGCCTGCAGCTCGGCGCGCGGCCGGTGCGGCGCGGCCTGGTAACCGGCCTTGTCGACCGCAGCCAGGAGCACATCGAGGCCAGGGCCGTCGCCCTCGAAACGCACTTTCGCGACCTCGGTGGCGAGATTCACGCTGGCATCGCTCACGCCCGGCACCCGGGCCAGCGCCCGCTCGATGCGGCCGGCGCAGGCCGCGCAGGTCATGCCGGTGATGTCGAGGGAGAGCGCCTGCATGACCGGCGCGCTGGCAGGCGTGGCGATCGGAGGAGGCGTCTCGGCAAGGGCTTCGGTCATGCTCGCACCATAGCGCCAGCGCACGCGCGCGGCCAATGCGGGATGTCAATGCCGGCCGACGGGTCGGGTCGTTATCATGGCCGCATCCCCATCCAAGGAGCGGTCGATGATCAGCATGCAGGTGAAGGGCATGTCGTGCGGGCACTGCGTGAAGGCGGTGACCGCGGCCATCCATGAGCTCGACCCGACCGCCCGGGTGAGCGTGACGCTCGCCGAGGGCCGGGTCGAGGTCGACACCCGTGCCGACCCCGCCCGGGTGAGTCAGGCGATCCGCGAGGCGGGCTACGAGGTGCCCGCGGCCGCCTGAGCCGCGTGCGGGGGTTCAGTTGATGGTCAGCTTGCGCGCGCCGGTGGCGACCTTCTTGGGCAGCACCAGGGTGAGCACGCCGTTCTCGTAGCGCGCACTGGCGGCGGCGGCGTCCACTTCGCTCGCCAGCGAGAAGCTGCGCGCCATCGGCCCGTAGCTGCGCTCGCTGCGCAGCAGCCGCTCGCCTTCGCGGGTGACGGCCTCGCGCCGGGCCTCGGCGGCGATCGACACGCGGTTGCCGTCGATCTGCACCTGGATGTCTTCGCGGGTGACGCCCGGCATCTCGGCGCTCACGGTGTAGTCGGCGGCGGTCTCGCGCACATCGACGCGGATCTCGAGCACCGGCGCGCCGGCGGCGCGCTGCGGCGCGAGGATGCCGCGGAAGAGCTCGGGGAAGACTTCGGCGAACGGGTCGTAGACGGACAGTCGGGTCATGTCGGATCTCCTCGGGTGTTGGGTGGGTACCCGGGAGATGGGCACGGCCCGCGGCGCTTTCAAGAGGTCTTGGCGCGCGCCTGCCGGGCGGCCATGTGCGCCGCGCAGGCCGGACCATCGCGCAGCGCCGCGGCATAGCGGTCGATCAGCTTGCGCACCCGCGGCGTGGCATAGCCGAGCTGCACGAAGGCCACACCGCGATCGAAGAGCTCGGTGTAGTCATGGATCAGCCCGTCGCGCAGCCGGAAGCGCGCGATGCCGTCGAACATGATCAGCTGGCCGGCGCTCTCGGGCTCGCGCGAGCGGTAGCTGAAGCGGTAGCGGGCGTAGGCAAGATCGCCAGCCTGGAGCGGCTCGAGAAACTCCCAGAAGAAGTCCTCGCCACCGACATGGAAGCGCTCGAGCATCGCGGCGATGTCGGCGCGTCCGCGGTGGGCGCCGAAGAAGCCATCGTCGTAGCAGCCCTCGGGGGTGAACAGCGCGGCAAAGCCCTCGCAGTCGCGGGCCGCCACGGCGGTGGTGAATCGGTCCAGCAGGGTCGAGAAGTCCATGGTCGGCTCCAGGGGTGGGAGATGGACAGGCGCGGATGCGGCCGGCACCGGCCGCTCAGGCCCGCCGCAGCGGCGCACCGGTGAGCGACTGCAGCGCCTCGAAGGACAGGCCCTCGACCCACTCCAGCGCCACCAGGCCCTGCGGCGTGACATCGACCACCGCGAGATCGGTGTAGATGCGGGCCACGCAGCCGATGCCGGTGAGCGGATAGGTGCAGCTCGGCACGATGCGGTGCTCTCCGCGCTTGGTCACATGCTCCATCATCACGAAGGTGCGGCGCGCGCCGATGGCGAGATCCATCGCGCCGCCCACCGCCGGTATCGCGTCGGGTTCGCCGGTGTGCCAGTTGGCGAGATCGCCGCCGGCCGACACCTGGAAGGCACCGAGCACGCAGATGTCGAGATGGCCGCCGCGCATCATCGCGAACGAATCGGCATGGTGGAAGAACGCGCCGCCGGTGAGCAGCGTGACCGGCTGCTTCCCGGCATTGACCAGGTCCCAGTCCTCCTGACCCCTGGCCGGCGCCGGGCCCATGCCCAGGATGCCGTTCTCGCTGTGCAGGAAGATCTCGCGCTCGGCGGGCAGGTGGTTGGCCACGAGCGTGGGCATGCCGATGCCGAGGTTCACATACGCGCCCTCGGGGATGTCGCGGGCCACGCGGGCGGCCATCTGGTCGCGGCTCAGACGCTGCATGGTCAGGCTCCCTTCAGGATGCGCTTGGCGCGGGGCGCGCCGTGGTGTCGCCCACCGCCACCACGCGATGCACGAAGATGCCCGGGGTGACGACGTGCTCGGGGTCGAGTGCGCCCAGAGGCACCAGCTCGTCCACCTGCGCCACGGTGCAGCGCGCGGCCATCGCCATCACCGGGCCGAAGTTGCGGGCGGCCTTGCGGTACACCAGGTTGCCCCAGCGGTCGCCGCGCAGCGCCTTGATGAGCGCGAAGTCGGCGTGCAGCGGCATCTCGAGCACGCAGTCGCGGCCGTCGATGCGCCGGGTCTCCTTGCCGCGGGCCAGTTCGGTGCCGTAGCCGGTGGGCGTGTAGAAGCCGGCGATGCCGGCGCCCGCGGCGCGGATGCGCTCGGCGAGATTGCCCTGAGGCACGAGCTCGAGCTCGAGCTGGCCGCTTCGGTAGAGCCGGTCGAAGTGGTGCGAATCGGCCTGGCGCGGAAACGAGCAGATGATCTTGCGCACCCGGCCCGCCTTGAGCAGCGCCGCCAGACCGGTCTCGCCGCTGCCGGCGTTGTTGCTCACCAGGGTGAGCTCGCGCGCGCCCTGCGCGATCAGCGCCTCGATCAGCACATCGGGCATGCCCGCGCCGCCGAAGCCGCCGACCAGCACCGTGGCGCCATCGGGCACATCGGCCAGGGCCTGCGCGGCGCTGACCAGGGTCTTGTCGATCATGGCTGTCTCGTGTTCGCCGACGGGGTCATGGCCGCGAGTGTTCCATTCCCTGTCGCCACCCGCGCGAGGCCGTCACGGAATCCGACATGATCGGCGCGACCCTCGACCCTCGACCCTCGACCCTCGACCCTCGACCCGCTGGCCGCGCCGGCGTCCGCCGCAGGTCGGCCGCCATCCCCGGAGACCGTCTCATGCCCAAGACCTGGCACGACCCGCGTGTGCCCGCCCCCGAACAATGCGTGCTCCGTCCCCTGCTGGAGCGGCACGCCGCGAGCCGGCCCGACACGGTCTTCGTGCGCTTTGCCGATGGCAGCGAATGGACCTTCGCCCAGACCCTCGACATCGTCCGGCGCACCGCCGCGGGGCTGCAGGCGCTGGGCGTGCAGCAGGGCGAGAATGTCCATGTGTGGCTGCCCAACGGGCCCGATGCGCTGCGGGTGTGGTTCGGCATCAACTACCTGGGTGCGGTCTATGTGCCGATCAACCTCGCCTACCGCGGCAGCATCCTCGCCCATGCCATCCGGCTCTCGGGCGCGCGCCTTATCGTCGCCCACGGCGGGCTGATCGACCGGCTGGTGGACATCGACCGCTCGAAGCTCACCGACCTGGTGGTGCTCGGCGGCGAGGCCGATGCACCCGCGGTGCCGGGCCTCACCCGGCACGCCTCGGCCATGCTCTCGCCGGCCAGCGGCGAGCCGCAGCCGCCGGCCCGCGAGATCATGCCCTGGGACACCCAGTGCATCATCTACACCTCGGGCACCACCGGGCCCTCGAAGGGCGTGATGTCCTCGTACCTGCATCTGTACGAGTCGGTGGCCGCCTGGAACTACCACATCGAGACCGACCGGCATCTGGTGCTGCTGCCCCTGTTCCATGTCGGCGGCACCGCGGCGGTCTACTCCATGCTGGTGCTGGGCGCCTCCATCGCCATCGTCGACGCCTTCCAGACCGACCGCTTCTGGGATGTCATCGAGGAGACCGGCACCACCTCGGTGATCCTGCTCGGGGGCATGGCCACCCTGCTCAACAAGCGCCCGCCCGACCCGCGCGACCGCCAGCACGGCCTGCGGGTGGCCACCATGGTGCCCTTGCTGGAAGACGCGCCGGCCTTCTCGGCGCGCTTCGGCTGCGAGGTCTACACCGTCTTCAACATGACCGAGATCTCCTGCCCGCTGGTGTCGGGCCTGAACCCGGGGCCGCAGGCGAGCTGCGGCGGGCCGCGGCCGGGCGTGGAGGTGCGCATCGTCGACGACAACGACTGCGAGGTTGCCACCGGCGAGGTGGGCGAGCTGATCGTGCGCACCGACACGCCCTGGGCGATGAACTCCGGCTACTACGGCAACCCCGAGGCCACCGCGCGCGCGTGGCGCAACGGCTGGTTCCACACCGGCGACGCCTTCCGCCAGGACGAGGCCGGCAACTACTTCTTCGTCGACCGCATGAAGGACGCGATCCGCCGGCGCGGCGAGAACATCTCGTCCTTCGAGGTGGAGGCCGAGGTGAGCAGCCATCCGCAGGTGCAGGAGGCGGCGGCGGTGGCCGTGCCGAGCGAACACGGCGAGGACGAGGTGATGGTGGCGGTGGTGCCGCAGCCCGGCGGCTGCGACCCGCGGGCCCTGGTGGAGTACCTGATCCCGCGCATGCCGCATTTCATGGTGCCGCGCTATGTCCGCCTGATGCCCGAACTGCCCAAGACGCCCACCCAGAAGGTGCAGAAGCACCTGATCCGCAGCGAGGGCATCACCGCCGACACCTGGGACCGCGAGAAGTCGGGGCTGGTGGTCAAGCGCCAGAAACTCTGAGCGGCGCGGCAACTAGCCCCGCGAGGCTGCGCGCCGGGCCGGGGCCACGGCGCGGTCGATCAGAGCTTCTGCCGCCTGACCACCACGCCGGCCTGCTCGCGGTCCCAGGTGTCGGCGGTGATGCCTTCGCTGCGGATGAGGTGCTTCTGCACCTTCTGCGTGGGCGTCTTGGGCAGCTCGGGCATCAGCCGCACGTAACGCGGCACCATGAAGTGCGGCATGCGCGGGATCAGGTACTCCACCAGGG
>CAIZPE010000222.1 GCA_903934795.1 uncultured bacterium
CGTTGTAGGACGAGTGGCCAGTGTGTTCGCTGCGCATGACAGAACGATGACATCGCTCGCAAGACCCGCTTGCGGGCAGGGTGTCAGCCCGGCGCAGACCGGGCGAAGATGACAGGACGGTGTCAGCCCCTGGCGAACCTCGCCGGCCGCTTCTCGCGGAAGGCGGCGATGCCTTCGCGGTGCTCGGCCGACCCGATCAGCGGGGACTGCAGGTCGCGCTCGAGCAGGATGTGAGCGCCGATCGGCATCTCGGGCGCGGCATCGACCAGCCGCCGGGTGCCCACCACCGCCACCTGCGGGCCGTCGGCCAGCCGGCGGCAGATCGCCATGGCTTCGGCGTGCAGCGCGGCGTCATCGATGACCCGGGCGACCAGGCCCCAGCGCTCGGCGTCCTGAGCGCTGATCGCGTCCCCCAGCAGGCTGGCGGCCAGCGTGCGGGCCCGGCCGGCCAGGCGGCTCATCAGCCAGGTGGCGCCGACATCGGGCACCAGTCCGAGCTTGGGCACGAAGGTGAGCACGAAGCGGGCGCTGGACGCCATCAGGATGACATCGCCGGCCAGCGCGATGCCCACGCCACCGCCGGCGGCCACGCCGTTGATCGCGCACACCACCGGCATCGGCGCCTCGTTGAGCGCACGCACCAGGGTGATGACCTTCTCGAAACCGGCACGGTTGATGGCGATGCGCTGCGCCTCCGAGACTTCCGGGGCGAAGGGCCGGCCGACCAGATCGGCGCCCGAGCAGAAGCCGCGACCCGCGCCGGTGATGAGCAGAGCCCGCGCGCCCGCCAGCGAGGCCTGCTCGATCGCCTGCGGGATCTCCTGGAACATCTCGGCGTTGAGCGCGTTGAGCGACGCCGGCCGGTTCAGGGTGAGCTGGGCGATGTCATCGGCGATGGCGAGCGTGATCGCCTGGAAGGCCGGCGCGGACTGGGTCATGGTGTCTCCGTTCGGGTCAGTCGAGGGGAAAACCCAATGCTGCCAGAGCGGCCACCAGCCGATCGCGCCCCGACAGGCTTTCCGGTCCGCGAACCCGGCTGCTCGACTGTGCGGTCCAGTCGGCCACGGGCATGCGCTGCGAGGCCTGGAACTCGCGCATGACGGAATCGTAGCGGGCAAAACCGGCGCGCTCCTGCGTGGCGTCGACCCGATACTGCTCATGGTGCAGCACCGCCGAGGGCGCCAGGCGCGGCTTGACCGAAGCCGGGCGCGCCGGATCGGGGCGGCCCAGGCAGAGCCCGAAGACCGTGAAGGCACGCGGCGGCAGGGCGAGCTCGCGAGCGACCTGCTCGGGACGGTTGCGCATGGCACCGATGTAGACCGCACCCAGGCCCATGGCCTCGGCCGCCACCACCGCGTTCTGTGCGGCCAGCGCGGCATCGACCACCGACACCAGGAACATCTCGAGATAGCGGTCGGCATCAGCCGGCACGCTGGTGACCTCGGCCACCCGGTCAAGGCGCGACAGGTCGGCAATCCACATCAGCAGCAGGGGGCACTCGCGGACATGGGCCTGGCCGCCGGTGACCTCGGCCAGCCGGGCCTTGCGCTCGGGGTCACGCACCGCAACCACGCTCCAGGTCTGCAGGTTGGACGAGGTGGACGCCGACTGGGCCGCCGCCACCAGCGAAAGCAGCGTGGCGTCAGGCACCGGGTCGGGCAGGAAGGCGCGCACCGAGCAGTGCCGCAGCAGGCCGTCGACCACCGGATGCGGGGTGGCCGCGGCCCACTCGGCGGCAGGGTCGGGCGACGCGGTGGGCATGGCGTAGCGGGCGTGCAGGGCGCGAGCAAAGTCGGTCATGGCGATGGGCGGCGGGGTTGCGGAGGCAGGAACAGCGAACAGCCGCGATGGGCAGGGCCGGCGCGGCAGCAGGCGGGCGAAACGCCGGGCAGGGGCCGGCGACGGTGATGAGGCGCAGGTGCAGCCGTGGCCCGGGGGCCGACGGCAGCCCGGCGACCGGCGGGGTCAGCGACCCGGACGGTAGGTGCGGCGCTGTGGGCCGGAGGAGGGCATGGCATCGGTGTCCTTGTGGCGGAAACGGATGCGGCCCTTGGTGATGTCGTAGACCGACAACTCGAGCGTGACCCGGTCGCCGGCGAGGATCCGGATCCGATGCTTCTTCATCTTGCCGGACACATAGGCGTTGACGGTGGCGCCGTTGTCCAGGGTGACGCGATAGCGGGTGTCGGGCAGAACCTCGGCGACCACGCCGTCGACTTCGATCAGATCTTCTTTGGCCATTGGGGTGGGGTTTGGCGGCAAACCACCGGCGGCCTGGGCCGCCGGCCGGTTCACCTGAAGGCTCAGATCACCTGGATCCGGCTGGCCTGCAGGCCCTTGCGGCCCTGCGTGACTTCGAACTGGACGCGCTGCTTCTCGGCGAGGGTCTTGAAGCCCTGGCCCTGGATTTCGCTGAAGTGCGCGAACAGATCTTCGGAGCCATCATCGGGGGCGATGAAGCCGAAGCCTTTGGTTTCGTTGAACCACTTGACGGTACCGGTTTTGGTGCTCATTGGTTTCTCCCATGCGAGCGTTGAGGAATTCGGGACTCGGCCCGAACGGCGACGACGCACAAGAAACGCAACCAGGGATAACCAGACTGGAACCAGCCCCGGGGAGGAGCTGTTTGACCGGGAAAACCGCCGAGAAACACCGCTTGAGACGCGTGCACCCTCAACCATCCCACCTTCAGGCAGAAATGTCAATCCCTGAAAGGCGATTGGGCATAATCGCGGGTTTGCCAATCCTGCCGGCGCATGCCGTCGGCGCCTCCGCGCCCCGTCCATGACGCCTGCCCCCGCCCTGCCCCGCAACGCGATCCTGCCCTACGCCGGCACGATCTTCCTGTCGGCCTTCCTGCTGTTCCTCGTGCAACCGGTGGTAGCGAAGCAGATCCTGCCCTGGTTCGGCGGTTCGGCCGCGGTGTGGACCACCTGCATGGTGTTCTTCCAGTCGATCCTGCTGGCCGGCTATGCCTACGCCGATTTCACCAGTCGGCTGGGCCTGCGCCGGCAGGCGATGGTGCACGCGGTGCTGCTGGCGGTGTCGCTGGCACTGCTGCCCATCCTGCCGGATACCTCCTGGAAACCGGCAGGCGACGCCGAGCCGATCGGCCGCATCCTGCTGCTGCTCACGGCCACCATCGGCCTGCCCTACTTCCTGCTCTCGTCCACCACGCCGCTGCTGCAGGCCTGGTACTGGCAGCGTTTCCGCAGTGCCGTGCCCTACCGGCTGTTCGCGCTCTCCAATTTCGCGTCGATGCTCGCCCTGCTCGGCTTTCCGGTGCTGTTCGAGCCGGCGTTGTCGCTGCCCGAACTCGGCTGGGGCTGGTCGGGGCTCTACGCGGTGTTCGCGGTGGTCTGCGCGGCCACGGGTTTCATCTCGGCGCGGGGCGCGGCCGCCGAGACGGCGCCGGCGCAGGCCGATGCGGCCGCCGCCTCGGGCATCACCGCGGCGGCGCCCGGTGCCGGCCGTCAGCTGATGTGGCTGGCGCTCTCGGCCATGGGCTCGGCCATGCTGCTGGCGGTGACCAACCATGTCACGCAGAACATCGCGAGCGTGCCCTTCCTGTGGGTGATTCCGCTGGCCCTGTACCTGCTCACCTTCATCCTGTGCTTCGATCACCCGCGCTGGTACCGGCGCGGGCTGTTCCTGGTGCTGCTGGCAGCGGCGATCCCGGCCATGGCCTGGTTCATCGGTTCGCTCAACCTGCGGGTGGCCGCGCCGCTCTACTTTGCGGGTCTGTTCGTGGCCTGCATGGTCTGCCACGGCGAACTGGCCGCGATCAAGCCCGATCCGGCCCACCTCACCCGCTTCTACCTGATGATCTCGGTGGGCGGCGCGATCGGCGCGGTGCTGATCGCGATCGTGGCGCCGCTCACGCTGCAGGGCTACTTCGAGCTGGGCATCTCGCTGGTGCTGCTCGCCCTGCTGCTCGCCCTGCGCATGAAGGGCCTGCTGCGACTGGCGGCCTTCGGCGTCACTGCCGCCTCGCTGGTGCTGGTGGTGCGCGGCGGCATCGACTACACCTCGGGCATCCGGGTGATGGAGCGCGACTTCTACGGCGTGGTGCGTACCCGCGACTGGAGCAATCCGGTGCCCTACCGCACCATGTACCACGGCGGCATCATGCACGGCGGCCAGCTGCTCGGCGAGAAGTACCGCAATGTGCCGGCCGACTACTTCAGCCCCGGCTCGGGCTATGGCCGGGTGTTCGCCGCCCTGAACGAGCGCGAGCCGCAGCAGCCGCGCTCGGTGGGCGTGATCGGCCTGGGCGCCGGCGTGCTGGCCGCCTATGGCCGGCCGGGCGACACCATGGTGTTCTACGAGATCAGCCCGCGCGTGGTCGACATCGCGAAGCGCGAGTTCACGCTGCTGTCCGACAGCGGCGCGAAGATCGATGTGGTGATGGGCGACGGGCGACTGTCGCTCGAACGCGAGGCGCCGCGCCGTTACGACGTGATGGGCATCGACGCATTCTCGGGCGACTCGATCCCCATGCACCTGATCACCCGCGAGGCCATGGCGCAGTACGCCCGCCATGTGAAGGAAAACGGCGTGATCGTGTTCCAGGCCACCAACCGCTTCGTGAACCTGCCGCCGGTGATCAAGCGGCTGGCCGCCGAGGTGGGCATGCATGCGGTGCTGGTCTCGGACTCGCCGCCGTCCACCGACGACTACACCTACTGGTACTCGTCCACCGACCAGGTGGTCGTCAGCCGCAACCGGGCGCTGCTGACCAGCGGTCCGATCGCCGCCGGCGCCGTGGAGATTCCCGACCTGCCCGGGCTGCCGGTGTTCACCGACGCGCACCACAACCTGGTGCGCATCCTCAAGTAGGCGAGACCTGCGGCGGCCGGGCCCGGGGGCCCGGCGGGCGCGGAATCGCCGCAAGCAGGCGGCGGGTGTACTCGTGCTGCGGATGCGCGTAGAGGGTCTGCGCGTCGCCCGCCTCGACCACCTCGCCCGCCTTCATCACCAGCACCTCGTCGGCCAGGTACTTCACCACCGCCAGGTCATGCGAGATGAACAGGTAGGCCAGCCCGAACTCGTCCTGCAGGTCGCGCAGCAGATTGAGCACCTGCGCCTGCACCGAGACATCGAGTGCCGAAACCGACTCGTCGCAGACCACCACCTCGGGCCGCGTGCTCAGCGCGCGGGCGATCGCGATGCGCTGGCGCTGACCACCCGAGAATTCGTGCGGATAGCGGCCTAACGCCGCCGGTGGCAGGCCGACCCGGCGCAGCAGTTCGCCGGCCAGATGCAGACGCTCGGCGGCGTCGGCGCCGATGCCGTGCAGACGCATCGGCTCGACCAGGGTCTGGGCCACGGTGAATCGCGGATTGAGCGAGGCGTAGGGGTTCTGGAACACGATCTGCAGCCGGCGACGCCAGCCGAACCAGGCGGCGGCATCGAGACCGAGCAGGTCCTGCCCGCCGCTCAGCACGGCCCCGGCATCGGCCGGCAGCAGTCGCAGCAGCGCCAGCCCCACCGTGGTCTTGCCGCTGCCCGACTCGCCCACCAGGCCGAGGGTGCGGCCCCGGCGCAGGCTGAACGAGACATCGCGCACCGCCGGCACGGCGCGATGCCGCAGCCAGCCCTCGCGCAGCCGGTAGGTCTTGCACAGGCCGCGCACCTCGATGAGCACGGGATGCGGGTCGGCGGCATCGTCGGGCTGCAATGCCATTCCGACCGGCCGCAGCGCCTCGGGTCGCGATGCCGGCTCGGGTGATGGCGCCGCGCCGCGCTGCGGCGGCGCCATGTCGATCACCGGCAGGCGATGCGGACGGGCATCGAGCGGCGGACGGCAGGCGAGCAGCGCGCGGGTATAGGGATGCGCTGGCTGCGCCAGCACAGCCCCGACCGGCCCGTGCTCGAGCACTTCGCCGGCGCGCATGACCACCACCTGATCGGCCAGTTCGGCAACCACGCCGAGGTCGTGGGTGATGAAGAGCATGGCCATGCGGCGCTCGCGCTGCAGCCGTCGCAGGAGCGCCAGGATCTGCGCCTGGATGGTCACATCGAGCGCGGTGGTGGGCTCGTCGGCGATCAGCAGGTCAGGCTCGCAGGCGATCGCCATCGCGATCATCACCCGCTGCTGCTGACCGCCGGAGAGCTGATGGGGGTGCGAGCGCGCAAGCAGACCGGGCTGCGGGATGCCGACCTCGTCGAGCAGGCGCACCGCAGCCTCATGCGCCGCACCGGCACTGAGCCGGCGATGCAGCCGCAGCACCTCGGCAATCTGATCCCCCCCCCGCATCACCGGGTTGAGCGAACTCATCGGCTCCTGGAAGACCATGGCGATGCGGGCGCCGCGCAGACTGCGCAGCGTTGCCGCCGGCGCGCCGATGAGCTCCTGCCCCTGGAAGCGCACCGAGCCCTGCACGCGGGCATTGGGCGGCAGCAGGCCGAGCGCGGCCAGGGCGCTGACGCTCTTGCCGCTGCCCGACTCGCCGACCAGCGCCACGGTGGTCTGCGCCGGCACGGTGAAGGACACGCCCCGCAGCGCCGGGATGGGCGCGCCGCGCTCGCCGCGGAACTCGACCTGCAGCCCTCGCACGGCGAACAGGGGCGCGGCGCCGGCCGGCGCGCCGGACTGCACCGCGGGCTGCGGATGACTCATGCCCGTCCCCGGTCGACCCCGCGCAGTCGCGGGTCGAGTGCGTCGCGCAGTGCATCGGTGAGCAGCGAGAACGCGGTGACCAGCACCGCCATGCTCAGCGTGGCCGCGAGCAGCTGCCACCACTGGCCGGTGACCAGCTCGGACTGGGCCTCGGCGAGCATGGTGCCCCAGGACACCCGGTCGAGCGGCACACCGAAGCCGAGGAAGGAGAGGATCACCTCGGCCTTGATGAAGCCCACCACATGCTGGGAGAGCTGCACCAGTGACACATGAGCAACATTGGGCAGGATGTGCAGGAACATGCGCGCAGCGCGGCCGGCGCCGATCGCCTCGGCCGCGCGGACATAGTCGCGGGCCCGATGGCGCAGGTACTCGGCGCGCACCAGCCGGTAGATGCCGGTCCAGCCGGTGAGACCGAGGATCACGATGATGTTGGCGATGCCGGGGCGCAGCACCGCCGCGAAGGCCAGGATCAACAGGATGCCCGGGATGGAGGTGAACACGCTGTAGAACCATTCGAGGGCATCGTCGACCCAGCCGCCCAGGAAGCCCGCGCAGGCGCCCAGCGCGGTGCCGATCAGCGTGGCGAACAGGGCTGCGCTCAGCCCCACGAAGAGGGAGATCTCGGTGCCCTTGATGGCCTTGGCGAGCACATCGCGGCCCCACTTGTCGGCACCCAGAGGCAGGTGCGTGGCACGGGCCGGCTCGGCGCTGCCGATCTCGGCGGCTCGGCGGGCCCACTCGGCATAGCCCGGCGCCAGCGGATCGACCTCGCGGATGTCGAGCACGGGTCGGCCGGCTTCGGCTGGCACGCCGGGGGCGGCGCCGCTGGCCGGCGCGGCAGGCTCGGCGGCCCAGCTCGGCGGGGCGTAGGACACGGCCACTTCACGGCTCCAGTCGCGGGCGATGAGGCCGCTCCAGGAGGCGAGCATGAGCGCGAGGTAGGCGATGACCACCGCGAGCGAGACCATGGCCACCCGATCGTGGCGCAGGCGCCGGACGGCGAGCCGCAGCAGCCCGCCCTCGACGACCGGCGGGGCGATGTCGGCCACGACCGCCTGCGCGTTCTCAGGAACCCCTGGTGGCACGGCGCCGCTCATGGCTGGCGGTAGCCCACCCGCGGATCGAGCGCGCGATAGAGCAGGTCGACCAGCAGGTTGATGGCCATGGTGAGCAGGGCGAGACTGACCGTGACCGCCTTGACCACCGGGAAGTCGCTGCGTTCGACCGCCGCGATCACCTCGCGGCCGAGTCCCGGGATGGAGAAGAACTTCTCGAGCAGGAAGGAGCCCACGAACACCCCGGGCAGCTGGATGGCCACGCTGGTGAGGATCGGGATGGCGGCATTGCGCAGCACGTGGCGCAGCATCACCGCACCCTCGCCCAGGCCCTTGGCGCGCGCGGTGCGGACATAGTCCTGCTCGAGCTCGTCGAGAAAGAAGGAGCGGTAGAGCCGCACCTGTGGCGCGAGCGACACCGCCACCGCGCAGATCACCGGCAGCGGCGCGTACACCAGCAGGTTGCGCACCGGGTTCTCGCTCCAGCCCTGCACCGGGAACCAGCCCAGCCGGAACCCGAAGAGGTACTGGAACACGATGATGTAGACCAGGAAGGACACCGACATGGCCACGGTGCAGGCCACCATGATGGCGCGGTCGGTGAGCGAGCCGCGCACCCAGGCCACCGCCAGCGCCAGGCCCGCCCCGAGCACGGTCTCGAGCACCAGCACCGGCAGCATCACGGTGAGCGTGGGCCCGATGCGGGTGGCGAAGATCGCGCGGATCTCCTCGTTGGTGGCCCAGCTGCGACCGAAATCGAAAGTGAGCACCTCGCGCACGAACAGGCCGAGCTGCGCCCACCAGGGCCGGTCGAGCCCGAGCTGGGCGCGGATCTCCTGCACGCGGGTGGGGTCGGCGATGAGGCCGGCGATCTGCTCGGCGGGATCGCCGCCCACCCAGTGGAAGAGCACGAAGACCAGCAGCATCACCCCGGCCAGGGTGGGCACGGTCTGCCAGAGGCGACGGATCAGAAAGCCGAGCATCACGACAGCATAGAATCGAAGCGAAGCCCCGGCCACTCCGACCGGGTCACCCGCATGTCGATCGACCGGTCCTGCTCATGCCCGCCCTGCTTGCCGCGCTGCTGATCGCCCTGGGGCTGATGGCCGCGAGCCCGGCTGCGCGCGCCGGTGGCGAACGGGTGCTGCGCTACGCGCTGCCGGTGGCCGAGACCGGCTTCGACCCGGCGCAGATCAGCGATCTGTACTCGGCCACGCTGGTGGCGCATCTGTTCGACTCGCCGCTGCAGTACGACTTCCTCGCGCGCCCGGCACGGCTGCGGCCGGGCAGCGCGGCGGCCATGCCGGAGGTCTCGGCCGACGGCCGACGCATCCGGGTGCGGATCCGGCCGGGCATCCTGTTCGCCGACGACCCGGCCTTCAAGGGCACGCCGCGCGAGCTGGTGGCCGCCGACTATGTCTACAGCATCAAGCGCCACTTCGATCCGCGCTGGCGCAGCTCGAGCCTGGGCACCTTCGAGGAGTATCTCGCCGGCCTGCCCGCGCTGCGCGCGCAGGCCCTGAAGACCGGCCGCTTCGACTACGACACCGAGGTGGAGGGCGTGCGGGTGATCGACCGCTACAGCTTCGAGCTCAACCTGGTGAAGCCCAGCTTCGTGATGGTGTACGCGCTGGCCGACTGCCGCGCCACCTGCGCACTGGCGCGCGAGGTGGTCGAGGCCCAGGGCGATCGCATCATGGAGCACCCGGTGGGCACGGGGCCGTTCCGGTTGACCAGCTGGAAACGGTCCTCGCGCATGGTCTTCGAGCGCAACCCGGCCTACCGCGAGGAGCACTATGACGCGCAGCCCGCCGCGGGCGACGCCGAGGGCCAGGCGATCGCGCAGCGGCTTCGCGGCCGGCGTCTGCCCATGCTCGACCGGGTGGAGATCGATGTGGTCGAGGAGGCGCAGCCACGCTGGCTCGCCTTCCTCAACGGCCAGCATGACCTGATCGAGATGGTGCCCAACGAGTTCGCGCCGATCGCCTTCCCCGGCAACCGGCTGGCCGCCTACCTGGAGCGGCGCGGCGTGCGCATGGACCGCTATCTGCGGCCCGACATCCGCTACACCTTCTTCAACTGGACCGATCCGGTGGTGGGCGGCGGACAGCCCGCCCAGGTGGCGCTGCGCCGCGCGATCTCGCTCGGCTACAACAGCCACGACGACCTGCGCATCCTGCGGCGCGACCAGGGGATCCCGGCGCACGGCCTTGCGCCGCCGGGCACCGCCGGCTACGACCCCGACCTGCGCACCGACATGAATGCCTACAGCCCGGCGCGAGCCCGCGCCCTGCTCGACCTGCACGGCTACCTCGACCGCGATGGCGACGGCTATCGCGAGCGGCCCGACGGCCAGCCGCTCACCCTCGAGTTCGCCACCGGCAACGACCAGTCGGCCAAGCAGGTGAACGAACTCTGGAAGCGCGGCATGGACGCAATCGGCATCCGCCTGCGCTTCAAGCGCGCGAAGTGGCCCGAGCAGCTCAAGGCGGCGCGCGCCGGCAAGCTGCAGATGTGGGCGGTGGGCGGCACCGCGGGCGCACCCGACGCCGACGGCACGCTCGCCTCCCTCTACGGCCCGAACACCGGACGCGCCAATCTCAGCCGCTTCGACCTGCCCGAGTACAACCGGCTCTACGAGCAATCCACCCGCCTGCCCGACAGCCCCGAGCGCAACGCGCTCATCCGGGAGATGACCCGGCTGGTGCTGGCCTACCAGCCCTGGAAGGTGCATGTGCACAGCATCAGCACCGACCTCAGCCATGATCGGGTGATCGGCTGGAAGGCGCATCCGGTGATGCGCCGGCGCTGGGACCACATCGATGTGAACCCGCAGCCGGCCGGAGGCTAGACCGGGCGGCGGAAGGCCTCGCGCTCGGCCTCCACCGGCGCGCGCAGCGCGCAGTCCTCGGCATGGTCGTTGACCACGCCCACGCTCTGCATGAAGGCATAGAGCGTGGTGGGGCCCACGAAGGCCCAGCCGCGCCGCTTGAGTTCGCGCGACATCCCCCGTGACTCGCGCGACTCGGTGAGCGCGCGCAGCGTGACCTCGTCCAGGCGGGTCGGGCGGCTGCCGGGATCGGGCTCGTGGTGCCACACGAAGGCGGCGATCGATCCGAAGGCCTCGCGCAGGGCGAGCGCGCGCGAGGCGTTGCGGATGGCCGCCTCGATCTTGCCGCGATGGCGCACGATGCCCGGGTCAGCCAGCAGGCGCGCGACATCGGCCGGCCCGAACCGGGCCACGGTCTCGATGTCGAAGCCGGCGAAGGCGGCACGGAAGGCCTCGCGCTTGCGCAGGATGGTCAGCCACGACAGCCCGGCCTGGAAACCCTCCAGGCACAGCTTCTCGAACAGGCGCTGGTCATCGGCCACCGGCCGGCCCCACTCGGTGTCGTGGTAATGCCGGTAGTCGTCCGGCGCGAGACGGGCCCAGTGGCAGCGGGGGGCGTCAGCAGGGAGACTCATGCGTGATCACTCCAGCCACTGGCCGGCCAGGAAGCGGCGCCAGTGCGGATCAGCGGGAGACTCGAAGCAGCGCTGCGCCGGCCCCCACTCGCGCACCCGGCCACGGTGCAGGAAGACGACATCGGTGGCCATCCGCCGGGCCAGGGCGAGGTCATGGGTGGCGATGACGAGCCCGGTGCCCTCGCGCGACAGCCGCATCAGTTCGCGCTCGATGCCGGCAGCCGCGCCGGGATCGAGGCTCGCGGTGGGCTCATCGAGCAGCAGTGCCAGCGGATCGAGCGCGCGGGCGCGGGCAAGCGCCACCCGCTGCTGCTCGCCGCCCGACAGGCTGCGGGCCGGGCGCTCGGCCGCGTAGGCAAGACCGACCTGCGCGAGCGCGGCGAGCGCCGCGCGGCTGCGCGCCGCGCGGGGCATGCCCGCCACGGCGAGCGCATGCTCGATGTTGGCACGCGCCGAGCGGCGCAGCATCACGGGTTTCTGGAAGACATAGGCGAGGCGGCGCGCGGGCACCGATGCGGGGGCCGATGCATGCGGCGATCCGGATGCCTGCGCAGGCGACGATTCCGGCGCAAGGGCGTGGTAGCGCAACTCGCCGCGGGCCGGAGCCTGCAGCCCCTGAAGCAGACGCAGCAGCGAGGTCTTGCCTGCGCCATTGGGTCCGAGCACGACCACGCGGGCATTCAGCGGCAGAGTCAGGGTCAGGTCCTCGAGCAGCGTGAGCGCGCCAGCCTGCAGCCAGACGCCGCGCAGCGCCATGCAGGGCGCTTCGGCGCCGACGGGATCAGCCATGGCGACGCAGCGCGTAGGCCCGCAGCCCGTGGGCGAGGGCATTCACCGAGAGCACCATCAGCACCAGCACCACACCCATGGCGAGGGCGAGCGGCAGGTCGCCCTTGCTGGTCTCCAGGGCGATGGCCGTGGTCATCACCCGGGTGATGCCGTCGATGTTGCCCCCCACCACCAGCACCGCGCCCACCTCGGCCGCGGCGCGGCCGAAGCCCGCCAGCACCGCGGTGCTCAGCGAGAAGCGCGCCTCGTGCAGCAGCGTGGCCATGGTGGCGGCCTTGCCCGCGCCGAGCGATGCCAGATAGGGACCGAACTCGGCCAGGGCGTCTTCCAGGGTCTGACGGGCCAGGGCGGTGATGAGCGGGGCCACCAGGAGCGCCTGGGCGATGACCATGGCCGGTGGGGTGAAGAGCAGGCCAAGCGGCCCAAGAGGCCCGGCGCGCGAGAGCATGAGGTAGACGATCAGGCCGACCACCACCGAGGGCAGGCCCATCAGCGCATTGAGCGCGGCGATGACCGCGCCGCGGCCGCGAAACGGCGTGAGCGCAAGCCAGGCCGCCAGCGGCAGGGCCACCAGCGCGGCGAGCAGCGTGGCCGCGCCGCTGACCTCGATACTCAGCCGCACCACCGGCCAGAGGCCGGGCAGGGTGCCATCGAGCAGGCCGACCAGGCGCGACAGGGTATCCGCGGAATCCGACATGCGCCGGAATCTAGCAAATCGGCGCGGTGCATCGGCGCCTGGATGCGGATCCGCCGGCGCGTGACGCTCGGACCGGGGCAGCCGGAATCCGCGGCCGCCCGCTCAACGGCGGCGACTCAGCCGGCGGCCACGGCGCTGTCCACCCAGCGCACGAGATCGGCCGCGCTCATCGCCCCGCTGCGCCGGGCGATCTCACGGCCGCCGGCGAACACCGCCAGGGTGGGGATGCCGCGAATGCCCAGGCGCTGCGCCACATCGGGCTCGAGATCGGTGTTGACCTTGGCGAAGGCGACACGGTCGCCCATCTGCCGGGCGGCAGCCTCGAACTGCGGCGCCATCGCGCGGCAGGGGCCGCACCAGGGCGCCCAGAAGTCCACCACCACCGGCTGGCCGTGACGCGCAAGCAGGCGCTCGAAGCCGTTCTCGTCGAGTTCCCGCGGCGCGCCCGTCAGCAGCGCCGCGCCGCACTTGCCGCAGACCGGCTGCTCGCCGAGACGCGTCTCGGGCACGCGGTTCACCGTGGCACAATCCGGACACACCAGTTCCATCCCGCTCTCCCTGCCGGCTTCCGGCCGGCGATCGTCGCGCGACCCCTTCGCGCCGCTGCCATCCCGGGCAGGTGGGGATGGCCCGCCGCCGACGCAAGCCCCCTCCGGTCCATGTCCACCCCCAACGACCCTCTGCAGCATCTCGGCCCCGCCTGGTTTGCCCCCGTGATGGGCTGGAGCGGCCTCGGTCTGGCCTGGTTGCGGGCCCAGCCCGCGGCCGGCGACATGGCCCGCCAGACCGCCGTGGCCTGCGCGGCTGTGGCCGCGGCGGTGTTCATCGCGGTGCTCGCGGCGTCGACGCTGCGGGTCTTCCGCCACCGCGGCGCGCTCCAGGCCGATCTTGCCCACCCGGTGCGGCACGGCTTTGCCGCGGCCCTGCCGATCTCGATGATGCTGCTGGCCACGCTCGGCATGGGTCTGGGTCTGCCGGCGACACAACTGGCCCCGCTCTGGTGGTGCGGTCTGGGCCTGCAGCTCGGGGTGACCGTCTGGGTGATCGGGCGCTGGCTGGCAGGACGCCTGCCCTGGCCCGGCCTGACCCCGGTGATGTACATCCCGATCGTGGGCAATGTGCTGGTGCCGCTGGGCGCGCTGCCACTGGCGCAGTCGCAGCTCGCCTGGGCCTGCCTGGGCGTGGGCGTGTTCTTCTGGCCGGTGGTCACCGCCATGGTGATACTGCGCCAGGCCCAGATGCCCCTGCCTGACCGGCTGGCGCCGTCGTGGTTCATCCTGCTGGCACCGCCCTCGGTGACCGGGCTGTCGGCGCTGGCGCTGGGCGCACCCGGCTGGGTGGGCATGGCGGCACTGGGCATTGCCGGCCTGACCCTGGCGGCCGTGCTCACCCGGGTGCCCGCCATGTGGCGGGCCGGCTTCGGCATGCCGGCCTGGGCGGCATCGTTTCCGCTGGCGGCGATCAGCGCCCTCACCCTCAAGCTGAGTGAATCCGAACCCGCGCTGCAATCCCCCGGCGTGCTGCTGCTGGCGATCGCTACCGGGGTGATCAGCGGCCTGAGCCTTGCCACGTTGCGCGGCCTGCGAGCCGGCACGCTGCTGGTGGCGGAACCGGCGCCGGCCGCCCCGGCGGCCGGCACGCCCTGAACACGGTGGCGACCGACCGGGACTGACGGACGGACCAGCCGTCCATCAGCCTGTCAGCGGCCTCAGGCTGCCAACGGGATGAGCAGATCGGCCAGGGTGCGACCGGCCTCGAGCTGGGCCTCGACCCACTTCGGCTTGCGGCCACGACCGGTCCATTCCTCACCGGCCGGCCCGCGGTACTTGGGCGCCACCTTCTTGACCGGGCCGTCCGAGGCCTTGCGGCCCTTGCGCCGACCGGCCTTGGCCGGCACGGCATCACCGTCAGCGCGGGCGGCGGGCTTGGCCACTGGCTTGGCACCGGCCTTGCGCCCGCGGCCCGGACCGGCCGCCGGCGGCGCCAGGCCGATGTCGGCTGCGGTGAGGCCGAATTCGGCGATCTTGCGACGGATGTCGCGGATGGTGGTGGCGAGCTCCTCCTTGCGGGCGGCTGCGGCCTGGCGCTGGAGTTCCTCGATCTGGGTCTGGAGTTCGCGGTAGGTGGGCATGGATTCGCCTTCTGTGATTTATTCCGAGAGGGATCCGGATAATCCCGGAGCTGACATTCCGGAGATTGTCCGGATTCAGATTCTGCCGGCCAGAATAATCAGCCAGAAAATTTCGAAAATCAATCCGGAATTAAATCTGCGCATCGGAAATATTCATTCGGATTAATCCGCCGGACCGATGGCCGAACCCCGCCAGAGATGCATCACCGCGTACGCGCGCCAGGGACGCCAGCGCTCGGCCGCGGCCCTGGCCCGGGCCGGTGTGCTTGCGCCCAGCGCGCGCATCAGCACCAGATCGCCGGCCGGAAAGGCGTCGCCCCAGGCCAGCGCCCGCATGGCGATGTACTGGGCGGTCCAGTCGCCGATGCCGGGAAGCGCCTGCAGGGCCTCGAG
>CAIZPE010000223.1 GCA_903934795.1 uncultured bacterium
CGGCATGAAGGCCTGCGCAAAGCCCGGCTGCGACTGCAGTTCGGGCACCGCCGCCGCCCACTTCTGGCTCACGATGCCGGCCACGCCATGGCCGCGCTCGGCCAGCTCGATGGCCGGCTGCAGCAGATCTTCGAAGGGCAGGCTGCCGAACTTCTCGTGCAGCGCGGCCCAGGCGCTGACTGCGCCCGGCACGGTCACGCTGTCCCAGCCGCGCATCGGGAACTTGCCCCCATGCCGCTTCGCGTAGTAGGCCGTGTCCCAGGTGGCCGGTGCGGTGCCCGAGGCATTCAGGCCGTGCAGTTCGCGTCCGTCCCACACGATGGCGAAGGCGTCACTGCCCAGGCCGTTGGAGACCGGCTCGACGATGGTGATGGCGGCCGCCGCGGCGATCGCGGCGTCGACCGCATTGCCGCCGGCGGCCAGCATGCGCAGGCCGGCCTGCGCGGCCAGCGGCTGCGAGGTGGCCACCACATTGCGCGCGAACACCGGCGCCCGGTAGGTGGGATAGCGGACGGACCAGTCGAAGTCGAAGGGGGTGGCGCTCATGGCGGGCTTTCAGCAGCCGAGCTGATCGGCAAGGTCGAGGAAATCGGTGGCGTGGTGGTCGAAGGCCGGCTCGCGGCTGATGTCGGGCTGGCGGGTGGGGCCGAACTCCATCGGCCGGGTGACGAAGGCGGTGCGCAACCCGCAGGCCGCGGCGGCATGCAGGTCTTCCTTGTGCGCGGCCACCAGCATCACCTGGTCCGGGCTCACGCCGAAGATGTCGGCCACGCCGAGATAGGTCTGCGGGTCGGGCTTGTAGTGGCGGAAGACCTCGGCCGAGAGGATCAGATCCCAGGGCAGGCCGGCGCGCTTGGCCATGTTGGCGAGCAGCCCCAGGTTGCCGTTGGACAGGGTGCACAGGGTGTAGCGGCTGCGCAGCCGGTGCAGACCGGCGAGGGTGTCGGCCCAGGGGTCGAGCCGGTGCCAGACCTTGTTGAGGTGCTCGATACGATCGGGCAGCAGGCGGATGCCGAACTTGGCCAGCACGCTGTCGAGGATCATGCGATGCAGGTCATCGATGCGGGTCCAGCCGAGTTCGCCCTTGCGCACCCGCTCCATGGCCGGCAGGTAGCCGGCGCGCCAGGCCAGGGCGAAGCGCCCGCCATCCACGCCGAGCTGCATGGCGTCGACCTCGCGTGCGATCGAGCCGTGCCAGTCGACCACCGTGCCGAAGACATCGAAGGCCAGGATCTGCAGGGGGCCTGCCGCGGGGGTGCTCATCGGGCAATCTCCGTCATTCGGGTTTGATGCCGGCTCGCCGGATCACGGCCTTCCAGTTCTCGTGGTCGGCGCGGATGAGGCGGGCGAACTGTTCGGGGCTGCCGCCTGCCGGTTCGGCGCCGGCGCGCTCCAGGCGCTCGAGCACCTCGGGGGCGCGCACCGCGGCGTTGATGTCACGGTTCAGCCGGCTGAGGATCTCGGCCGGCGTGCCCGCTGGCGCGAAGGCGCCGAACCAGTTGCTGATGTCCATGCCGGCGATGCCGGCCTCGGCGAAGGTGGGCACATCGGGCAGTGTCGGTGAACGGTGCTCGCCGCTCACGGCCAGCGCCCGGACCTTGCCATCGCGGATGTGCGGCTGGGCCGACACCACGCTGTCCATCAGGAAGGCGATCTGGCCCGACACCAGATCGGTGATCACCAGGCCGGTGCCCCGATACGGAATGTGCACCACGAACAGCCCGCCGGCGCGCCACTTGAACATCTCGGCCGAGAGGTGCGGATAGGTGCCGATGCCCGAGGAGCCGAAGTTGTAGCGGCCCGGGCTGCGGCGCAGCAGCGCGACCAGTTCCTGCACCGTCCGCGCCGGGAAGCCGGCGCCGACCACCAGCACGCTGGGCGCATTGGCCACATGCGCCACCGGGGCGAAGTCGCGAAATGCGTCGTAGGGCATCTTCGGGTTGAGCGCAGGGCCGACCGAGTGGGTGGAGCCGGTGCCCATCAGCAGCGTATGGCCGTCGGCCGGGGCCTTGGCCACCGCGTCGGCGCCGATGCTGCCGCCGGCGCCCGGCCGGTTCTCCAC
>CAIZPE010000224.1 GCA_903934795.1 uncultured bacterium
CTCACCGCGGGCATGTACGCCGGCTTCGGCATCGTCATGGCGCTTCGGGTCAAGGACAAGACCGGCGAGGGCCAGCGCATCGATGTGTCGATGCTCGAAGGCCAGATGTCGCTGCTCAACATCATGATCAGCGGTTATCTCGCCGACAAGGAACTGCCCCGGCCGATGGGCACCGCCTACAAGGCCCTGCTGCCCTACCAGACCTTCCGCACCCAGACGCGCGACCTTGCGCTCGCCGTGGGCAGCGAGAAGCTCTGGAAGATCTTCTGCCCGGTGATCGGCCGCCCCGACCTCACCGATGACCCGCGATTCCGGACCAACCAGCAGCGCGCACAGAACCGCGCGGTGCTGATCGACATCCTGCAGCAGGTCTTCCTCACCCGCAGCTTCGAGGCCTGGGAGGCGGTGCTGCTCGAGGCCGGGGTGCCGGTGGGCGCCATCAATGACATCGCCCAGCTCGTCGATCACCCGCAGGTCAAGGCACGAGGCACGCTGGTCGAGATGGAGCACCCGCGGGCCGGGCCCGTCAAGGTGGTGGGCGTGCCGGTGCGTCTGTCGCGCACCCCGGGCGCCATCCGCTCGCCGTCGCCACGCCTGGGCGAGCACACCGAGGCCACCCTGCGCTCGGTGCTGGGGCTGCCCGAGGCCGAGATCGAACGCCTCGTCCGCGAACGCATCGTGCAGCAGGCACCCTCGAAATAGGCGGCACGGGCGCCGGGTATTCGTTGATTCATCCGCAGGCCAGGCGTCCTAGAGTGCGGGGGCACTCGCTGACGCCCCCATGCCCCTTCTCGATCAGGTCCCTCCCAGACTCGTCAAGCCCGCGCTCTTCGCCCGTCCCGGTGAGAGCGAATTCAGCCGTCTCAGTGCGCTGGTGGTCGACGAACGCGATGTCTCGCGCGTGGCCATCGCGCAAACGCTGCGGCAGATGGGCCTTGCGCGGGTCAAGGCAGTGTCCAGCCCCGACGAGGCCCGCGGACAGTTGCGGGTGCAGCCCTACGACCTGATCCTCACCGAGTACCACTTCTCCTTCAGCGAGAACGGCCTCGCGCTGCTGGAAGACATCCGGGCACGCCGGCTGGTGCCCTTCACGACCTTGCTGGTGATGCTCACCGGTGAAGCCATCCACGAACGGGTGGCGGCGGTGGTCGAGACCGCGCTGGATGCCTACCTGCTCAAGCCGGTCAATGCCGCCACGCTGGAGGCCCGACTGACCCGCGCGCTGGCCAAGAAGGCCGCGCTGCTGCCGATCTGGACCAGCCTGGAACAGGAGGCCTTCCACGAGGCCCTCGCACGCTGCGAGGCATTGATTGCCCAGCGCGGGCCCTTCTGGCTGGACGCCGCCCGGATCAGCGCCGAGATCAACCTCGCGCTCAAGCGGCACCGGGAGGCCGACGGCATGTACGAGCTGGTGCAGGAGGAGCAGGCGCTGCCGTGGGCACGCCTGCCGGTGAACAGTCCCGCCCAGGCCGAGGAAGGCCGGGCGCTGGACAGCGACGATGCCGGTCCCGCCGCGGGCGACACCTATCAGCGTCTGGCCCGCTGCTACCTCGCGGACGGCGACCCCGGCGCAGCGCTCAATGCACTGCGGCGCGGGGTGAGCGCCATTCCGGCCGACCTGATCAGGCTGCAGAGTCTCGGATCGCTGGCGTTCATCCTGGGCCAGCTCGACGAGGCCCGCGAGACGCTCGACAGGGCGGCCCGCCTGGCCAGCGGCAAGCGCCTGATCGATCCGCAGACCCTGCTCGCACTGGTCCTGCTCTCAGCGGAGCATGCCGCCGACGAGGCGATGGCCGGCGTCGATGCGCGGGCCCACGCCGATCGCCTGGCGCTGGCACAGGCCGCCGACCCCGACGACGCGCGGCTTGCGATCCTGAACGAGATGGCCACCGTACGGCTGCTGTGTCTGGACGGGGAGAAGACAAGGGCCGCAGCGAGCCTGCAGGCGTTCGACGGACAACTGGAGAGTCCGGCATTCGACCTCGCCTGCGCGCTGTACCTGCTGTTGCTGATGCGCAGTCTCGACCCACACGAGCTGGCACCCCGCGACCCGGCTGACTGGGTCAGGCGCATGGCCAGGCGCCATGCCGGCACCCGGATCGCCGCCAATCTCATGATCCTGGCGGCGCGGGACTCACCCGAGCTGGCGGCGCTGATCGAAACCGAGCATGAACGACTCGCGAGGGAGATCGGCGCGGCGATGTC
>CAIZPE010000225.1 GCA_903934795.1 uncultured bacterium
ACGGTTGCAGTACACCAGACGGTCCTCGGGATCGAAGATGGCGAAGGCTTCCTCGATCGCGTCGATCGCGGCACGGAACCGCTCCTCGCTGGTGGCCAGCTGCCGCGTGCGCTCGACCACGCGCTGGTCGAGCTCGGCGTTGATTTCCTCGTAGGCGTCGAGTGCCTGGCGCAGGGTGCGCGAGAGCATGCCGATCTCGTCGCCGATCCGGTCTTCGGTGAGGCGCACCGGCTGACCGCGGGAGATGGCCTCGCAGTCTTGTGCCAGCGTGTTGAGCCGCCCGGCCAGCCGCTGGCCAAGCACGCCGGCCATGCGCCAGCTCAGTGCGCCCAGCGCCAGCGCCAGAACGGACATGATGCCCAGCCGCAGCAGCATCGGCGCGACCCAGGGATTGTCCAGCCCGTAGAGCCTCAGCCCCAGCGCACCGCCTTCCGGGGCCGGCTCGAAGGCGAGCGCCTGGTCGATCGGGAACCAGCGGCCGGCCGCCGCGCCCGGCAGACCGAGCAGAACCCGATCGCCCTGCCGCATCTCGACACCGAGCCCGCTGGCCAGACCCGCGGCGCGGCGTTGCAGCAGCGCGCCGAGGTCGATCACCGAGACCAGCGCGCCGATGGCATCACTGGTGTACGGATAGATGACCGGGAAGGCGACCAGCAGCAGCGCCTGGCCAGGCTCGGTGAGCACCCGGGCGCGGGCCTTCCGCTCGCCCAGCGCGCCCTGCACGGTGCGGTCGACCTCGGCCTGCGGCACACGCTCGGGCAGGTTGCCGGCCACCGCGCGCCCACGGTAGTCGACCAGTGCGGTGGGCAGGCTTCCCGGCGTGCCGGTGCGTGCGGCGAGAAAGGGCTTGAGATAGGCATCCCGACCGGCGCTGTCCGAGAGGCTGGTCCAGACCAGCGGACTGCGGCTGAGCTCGCGCAGGTTGTCGAGCTGGTTGCCGAGGTCACCCGCCAGCGTGCCGCCCAGCACGCCGATGGCCGCCTGATGCGCCTCCTCGCGATCGTCGGGGATCTCGAACAGCGCGATGCCGATCATCACCGCCACCACCGCACCGATCACGCCCAGGGTCAGCGCGAACGAGGCGCGCCGGATCCGGTCGGCCAGCGGCTGGGCGGCGGTGGCCGGCGTCATTTTGCGGGTGACCCGGCCGGTGGGGACGGCGCGCGCGGCGGCCCGATCGGGATGAGGTGATCGGCGG
Source organism: uncultured bacterium (assembly GCA_903934795.1). Taxonomy (GTDB): domain Bacteria; phylum Pseudomonadota; class Gammaproteobacteria; order Burkholderiales; family Burkholderiaceae_E; genus Quisquiliibacterium. The sequence goes on from CAIZPE010000225.1 coordinate 1,199, forward strand.
CGGTGTAGCGGGCGAAGAAGACATTGCGCGCCGAGAGGGCGTCGTGGCGGGCGGGCGTGAACGGCACCGGATAGCGCTGCAGCAGCCCATCGTAGGGGCCGAGCTGCTCGAGCGCGTCGCGGATGCGGCGCCGGTCGGTGCTGCCCGCCTTGCGGATGGCCATCGCCAGCAGGTGGGTGAGGTCGTAGGCATGGGCCACCCCCACCGGGCTGGTCACCGCTTCGGCCGAGTCGATGCCGAAACGGCGCTTGAGGGCGGCCAGCACCCGACGCGCTGTCGGGCCGGTCTGCCCGACGAAGCTGTAGGTCTGGATCACCGCGAAATCGACCTTGTCGAGGGCGTCGCCGCACATGCGGGCGAAGTCGCCGCCGGTGACACCCCAATGGCTGATGATCGGCAGCCGCTGGGCCTCCGGCAGGGCCGCCACTTCCTTGACCAGGATGGCGCCCTCGGTCTCGTTGGCCACCAGCACGATGGCCTGCGCGCCGGCGGCGCGCAGCTCCTGATAGGCCGCGATCAGGGAGGTATCACCCCAGTTGTACCAGCGCTGTCCGACCAGGCTCACGCCGGTGCCAGGCAGCGCCTTCTGCAGCGCGGCCTGATTGCTGCGGCCCCAGGCGGTGTTCGGCAGCAGCACGCCCAGGCGCTGCGCCTTGTGCTGCTTCTGGGCAAACGCGATGAACGCCGGCCCGGCCCAGGCGTCCTTGAGCGACAACCGGAAGGTGTAGCTGGGGCGGTAGTCGTGGTCGGTGATCTGGTCGGCCGAACCCCAGGGGTTGAGCAGAGGGATGCCGAGTTCATGGACCACCGGCAGGCTCTCGACATACACCGGGCTGAACTTGCCGCCGAACACGCCCACCAGATCGGGCAGGGCGGCCAGTTCGCGCAGGTTGTCCAGCCCCACCGCGGTGATGGACCGGTTGTCGCGCGTGACCAGCTTGAGCGGTCGACCCCCCAGCACCCCGCCGGCCTGGTTGATCTCCTCGATGGCGATCTCGATGCCCTGCTGCACCGCGCGTGCCGAGGTGCTGGTCTTGTGGCCGAATTCGGCGTCCAGGCCGATCAGGACGGGATTGGCGGCCAGCGCGGCCTGCGGGTTCCAGAGCCACAGGAAGAGCAGGGCGAGACGAAGGACGAACAAGGGGTGCTCCTGAAGAGGGCCGCGCGCCGACCGGCCTCGCACCGGAGTCTAACCCGTGAGCTCAGCGGTGACTCGGGGTGGGGCGTTCCAGCCGAGCCGCTCCGGACCGTCCGCGGCTCGCGATGCGCCATCGCCGCCATGCCCCCGGGTATGCTCGCGGCTCCGGAGGGGAGTGCATGATGGAGCCACTGGCTCAGGCCCGAACGCTGTTCCTGGAGGGGCTCGATCACTTCAAGGCGAGCCGACTGGCTGATGCACGGCGCTGCTTCGAGCAGGCGCTGGCGCTCGCCCCCGGTCGCGTCTCGGTGATGGTCAACCTGGGCATCACGCTGTGCCATCTCGGTGAGTTCGAGGCTGCCGAACCGCTGCTGCGAGGTGTCACCGAAGTCGAGCCCGATGACGCGGCCGCCTGGGCTTACCTGGGCCAGGCGCGCGCCAGCCTGGGCCATTGGGCTGCGGCCTGCCTTGCGCTGGTGCGCTCGCTCGCCCTCGAGCCGGTCCAGGCGCCGGTGTGGCTGGCCCTGGGCCGCTGCCGGGTCCGCCTCGGCGAGATCGATGCCGCGCTCACCGCCTTCACGCGCGCCACCGAGACCGACCCGGCGCTCGAGCCGGCCTGGAGCGCCCGCGGCGGCCTGCTGCGCGAGACCGGCCGGTTCGCCGAGGCCGCGCAGGCGTTCAGAAAAGCGCAGGCGCTGGGCGCCGATCCGCAGCTGCTCGGCTACTACCTTGCGGCGGTCGATGGTGGCGAGCCCCCGCCGAGCGCGCCGCGCCAGTACGTCGAGGGCCTCTTCGACGAGTACGCCGCCGAGTTCGGCGAGCACCTCGTCGGCCACCTGCGCTACCAGGCGCCGCAGACCCTGCTCGCGCCGCTGATCCGCGCCGCCCCGCGCTACCGGCAGGTGCTCGACCTGGGTTGCGGCAGCGGCCTGTGCGGTTCGATCGTGCATCCCTTCGCCGATGCCATCGATGGCGTGGACCTCTCCCGCGCCATGCTCGCGCAGGCCGGGCGTCTTGGCGTCTATCGCGACCTGGTGCACCAGGACATCGCCAGCTTTCTGGCCACGGCCGTGTCCGGCTACGAGCTCGTGCTGGCGGCCGATGTCTTCATCTATGTCGGCGAACTCGAGGCCATTTTCACCGCCGTGCGCCGCGTGCTCGCGCCGGGCGGCTGCTTCGCCTTCTCGGTGGAGCTGCCCCCCGAAGGCATCGACACCTGCCTGCTGCCCAGCCTGCGCTACGCCCACTCCGAGGTCTTCGTGCGCCAGCTCGCCGATCGCACCGGGTTCCGGGTGCGCGAGGCCCGGCAAGCCCCGCTGCGCGAGGAGCAGCGCCGGCCGGTGCCGGGGTGCTATCTCTGGCTGGACTGAACCGGTCTCGCGCAGCGCGGCCCGGCTTCCGGACCGCCGCTGCCCGCGGGCGCCGCTGAGGCCGAGCCTGCGGTGATAGGCTGGACCGGGTCATCTCTCGCCCCGGAGCCCCCGATGTCGATCCGAGCCCGTCTCATCCGTGGCCTGCTGTCGGTCCTGCTCGCGCTGGGCGCGGGCTCGGCATTCGCGCAGGCCTGGCCCACCCAGCCGGTCACCCTGGTGGTGTCCTCGGCGGCAGGCGGCATCGTCGACACCGTGGCCCGCCTGATGGCGCCCGAGCTCAGCCGAAGCCTCAAGGTGCCGGTGGTGGTCGAGGTGCGGGCGGGGGCGAGCGGCATCATCGCCGCCAGCCATGTCGCCAAGGCGCCCAAGGACGGGCAGACCGTGCTCTTCACCTACACCGCGCATGTGCAGACGCCGGCCCTGCGTCGCAACCTGCCCTTCGACCCGATCCGCGACTTCGCGCCGATCGCCCACATCGCGCTGTCGCCCACCATCATCGCGGTGCCGCCCGCCTTTCCCGCCAGCACACTGGAGGAGTTCATCGCGGTGGTGCGGGCCAGTCCGGGCAAGTACAGCTACGGCACCTACGGCAACGCCACCAGCGCGCACATCGCCGGCGAACTGCTCAAGCGCGAGGCGCGCCTCGACATGGCCCATGTGCCGTACAAGGGCGCCGCGCCGCTGGTGGCCGACCTTCTCGCCGGTCATGTGCCCATCGCCTTCGTCGACACCGGTACGCCGATGCCCCACCTCAAGGCGGGCCGCATCAAGGCGCTGGTCATCAACGGCACCCGCCGATCCTCGGTGCTGCCGGCAATACCCACCTTCCTCGAGTCGGGCTACAAGGGCTTCGAGCAGTACGGCTGGATCGGCGCGCTCTTTCCGGCCGGCGTGCCTGCCGACCGGGTGGCGCTGATGTCGGCCGAGATGACCCGGATCGTGAAGTCGCCGGCCATGCAGCAGCGCCTGCGCGAACTGAACCTCGACCCGCTCGGCGCGGGCGCCGAGGAGTTCGCCGCCACGCTGGTCAACGACCTGAATTCATGGACCCGGCTCGTCACCGAGCTGGGCATCCAGGAGAACTGAGCATGCAGATCACCCACGAGCATGTCGCGCTGCAGGACAGCGTGCGCCACTTCATTGCCCGCGAGATCACGCCCAACATCCAGGCCTGGGAGAAGGCCGGCATCTTCCCGGCGCACGCGCTCTTTCGCGAGATGGGCAAGCTCGGCTTTCTCGGCGTGAACAAGCCGGTTGAATACGGCGGGCTGGGGCTTGACCACTCCTTCGAGATTGCCTACTGCGAGGCGATCGGCGGCATCGGCTCGCAGGGCGTGAGCATGGGCATCGCGGTGCAGACCGACATGGCCACCCCGGCGCTCGCCCGCTTCGGCTCCGACGCGCTGCGCCAGGAGTTCCTGGTGCCCGCGATCGCCGGCGAGCAGGTGGTGTCCATCGGGGTGTCGGAATCGGGCGCGGGCTCGGATGTGGCGTCGGTGAAGACCCGGGCGCGCAAGGATGGCGACGACTACCTGATCAGCGGCTCCAAGATGTGGATCACCAACGGCACCCAGGCCGACTGGGTCTGTCTGCTGGTCAACACCTCCGAGGGCGAGCCCCACCGCAACAAGTCGCTGATCTGCGTGCCGCTCAGGCAGAACGGCCAGCGCACGCCCGGGGTGAGCGTGCAGCGCATCGAGAAGATCGGCATGTGGTCATCGGACACCGCGCAGATCTTCTTCGACGAGGTGCGGGTGCCGCAGCGCTACCGCATCGGCGAGGAGGGCAAGGGCTTCGCCTACCAGATGATACAGTTCCAGGAGGAACGGTTGTCGGCGGCGGCGCGCCGCATTACCGCGCTCACCGATGTGATCGACCAGACCATCGAGTACACGCGGCACCGTATCGCCTTCGGCCGGCCCATCCTCGACAACCAGGTGGTGCACTTCCGGCTGGCCGAGCTCAAGACCGAGATCGAGCTGCTGCGCTCGCTGGTCTACCGGGCCACCGATGTCCACATGGCCGGCGGCGACATGACCGAGCTCGCCTCGATGGCCAAGCTCAAGGTGGGTCGCCTGTGCCGCGAGGTCACCGACTCGTGTCTGCAGTACTGGGGCGGCATGGGCTTCACCCTTGACAACCCGGTTTCGCGCGCCTTCCGCGATCTGCGGCTGATCTCCATCGGTGGTGGCGCCGACGAGGTGATGCTGCAGATCATCTGCAAGAAGATGGGCATCCTGCCGCGCTGATGCCCGGCGGTTGGCGGCCACGGTCATCCGGCCGATGGGCGCGATGGGGGCGGGTCGCTATCGTCGGCCGGTGGGCTGGTAGGCCAGGGTGTCTCGCGAGATCGCCGAGCCTGAAGCCTCGGTCTCTCGTGAGATCGCGAGTCTCGATGTCCGCCTCACCCGTGAGATTGCCGCCGGCAAGGTCGATCTGGTGAAGTGGGCCATGGGCGCGCTCACCGCACAGACCGCCTTGCTGCTGGGGGTGGCGAAGCTCTTCTGAAGCCCCCGGCGCCGCGCGGGCCTCGGTTGCCGGCTGGCGGCGCTCTCCTCCGAGTCGAGCCGGGGTCAGTGCCCTTGTGCCTGCCCTTGCAGGCTGCGTGAATACATCGCGATCAATCGCTCATCGCCTGGCCAGTCACCGGCCGCCTGAAGCCGGTTGCCGGCAAGCCGCGCGCGCAGGTCCTGGGCCAGCGCGTCGGCGTGGCCGAGTCGGCTTCGGTCGAGCCCGCTCCCTGCCGGCCCGAGTGCGGCTGCGACCGCGGTCAGGCAGTCTCGTGCGCATCGGGTCAGCTCGGCCTCGCGGGTGCTGCCGATGACAAACCCGCAGAAGGCGGCATAGAGGTACAAGGGTTCGGTCACGGGAAACCGGCGGATGCGGCCGGGATCGAGTTGCGCGGTGGCGCTCAGGGGCGTGCGCTCGAAATGCGCCTGGCCCTGGCTCAGATCGCCCAGGAAGCCGGATCGGTGCCCCGGCACCAGGGTGAGCCCCGGCGCGTCGTGAGGCACCCGGAGGTAGCGGGCACCCGGACCGTTGCCGAGCTTGATGACCAGCGGGTCCACGCTGCGTGCCGCGGCCACCCAGGTCTTGCTGCCGTGCAGGTGACCGTCTGCAAGCGTCACGCCCGGCAAGGGTGGGTCGCCCTTGCGGTCTTCGGAGGCCGCGTAGGCGATCCAGCCACTGGAGCGGATCTCCGGGAACGCATCGCGGCAGGCCGCCTGGTAGCCGGCCTGGAACACCCAGGCCAGCCGGTCGGCGATCATGCCTCCCGCCACCGCCAGAGGCAGCGGGCTGTCGGCAAACGGCAGCGCGTGCGCTTTCCAGGCCGCCAGGTAGGCCGCTTCATCGGTGCAGGGCATGCGCCGGGCTTTATCGATCAGCGGCGCGAGGAGGGAGTCGATGTCTGACATGCGTGATCCGGTTGGGGCGCGGGCTTTCAGCCGAGCAGGCGAAGGCCGGTCAGCCAGGCGGCGGGCTCGGCGATGTCGCCGGTCAGCGCGACGACCCGCCATGGCTCGAGCGTGCGGCGGTAGCGGCGCACCCAAGCGATGCGTGTATATGATGATAATGTACAAGAATGATCGATCTCGCGCGCATCATCGGCTTCGACTGGAACGACGGTAACGCCCGCAGGAACGAGAAGCACGGCGCGGCGCAGGCCGAGGCCGAAGAGGTCTTCTTCAACCAGCCCCTGCTGATGCTGGAAGACCTGCGGCACCGCGACCAGGAGGCGCGCATCCACGCCCTCGGCAAGACGCTCGATGGGCGTGCGCTGCACATCACCTTCACGCTGCGCGGTGATGGCACCCTGATCCGGGTGATCTCGGCGCGCGACATGCACCGAAAGGAAAGGAGCGTCCATGACCAAGCCCGCTAAGCCGCTGCCCAGGTTCAGGACCGAGGCGCAGGAGCGCGCGTTCTGGGAGACCGAAGGTCGCGACTCCACCCAGCATCTTGACTGGGCGAAGGCGCAGCGTGTGGTGCTGCCCAACCTGAAGCCGTCGACGAAAACCATCTCGCTGCGCCTGCCGCAGCACCTGCTCGATGCCATCAAGGCGGCGGCCAACGCGCGCGATGTGCCCTACCAGTCGCTGATCAAGGTGTGGCTGCAGGAGAAGGTCGGGGGTTGATGGCTGGCGCTTGCGTCGGGGCACGCACGGCGAAGGCTCTGGACCTGACCAGGTCGTGCGGTCATCCGGACGCCTTTGCACGGGTCGGTTGCCCCCCCCCTTGCTGTTCATGCTGTTCCTGCTGTTGATTGCGCGCGACCGGGTGGTACCCGGGGTCATGCCTCAGCGGGCAAGCCAGCGAGCAGCGCCGGGTTCACCACCACGAACCGGTGTCGGCCCTCCTGCTCCAGCCGCGCACGGCCGCGTTCGTCGAGCAGGGCGAGCGCCGCCTTGAGGGCCTTGCTCTCGCGCACGCAGCCCGGGCCGAACTGGTAGATGCGGGCCGAGGCGATGCGCGGGTCGCCGGTTCGCAAGGTCTCGTTGCGAAGCGAGGCGTCGAAGCGGATGGCGGCAGAAAGTTCGGGCGGCGCATTGAGATCGGCCAG
>CAIZPE010000226.1 GCA_903934795.1 uncultured bacterium
CACCAAGAACAATCCGGTGCTGATCGGCGAGCCGGGCGTGGGCAAGACCGCCATCGTCGAGGGGCTGGCGCAGCGCATCGTCAACGGCGAGGTGCCCGATTCCCTGAAGAACAAGCGGGTGCTGGTGCTCGACATGGCCTCGCTGCTGGCCGGCGCGAAGTACCGCGGCGAGTTCGAGGAGCGTCTGAAGTCGGTGCTCAAGGAAGTGGCGCAGGACGAGGGCCAGACCATCGTCTTCATCGACGAGATCCACACCATGGTGGGCGCCGGCAAGGCCGAGGGCGCGATCGACGCCGGCAACATGCTCAAGCCGGCGCTTGCCCGCGGCGAGCTGCATTGCATCGGCGCCACCACGCTCGATGAATACCGCAAGCATGTCGAGAAGGATGCCGCGCTCGAGCGCCGCTTCCAGAAGGTGCTCGTGGGCGAGCCCAGCGTCGAGGCCACCATCGCCATCCTTCGCGGCCTGCAGGAGCGCTACGAGCTGCACCACGGCATCGAGATCACCGACCCGGCCATCGTCGCCGCCGCCGAGCTCTCCCATCGCTACATCACCGACCGCTTCCTGCCCGACAAGGCCATCGATCTCATCGACGAGGCCGCCGCGCGCATCAAGATGGAGATCGACAGCAAGCCCGAGTCGATGGACAAGCTCGATCGCCGTCTCATCCAGCTCAAGATCGAGCGCGAGGCGGTACGCCGCGAGACCGACGAGGCCTCGCGCAAGCGCTTCGACCTGATCGAGCAGGAGATCGCGCGCCTCGAGAAGGAGTACGCCGACCTCGACGAGCTGCTGCGCGCCGAGAAGGCGGTGGTGCAGGGCAGCGCGCAGATCAAGGCCGAGATCGACAAGCTGCGCGCCCAGATGGCCGAGCTGCAGCGCAAGGGCCAGTTCGACAAGCTTGCCGAGATCCAGTACGGACTTCTGCCTTCGCTCGAGGGCCGGCTCAAGGCGGCGAGCGATGCCGAGGCTGGTCGTGGCGCGGGCGACGCCTCCCGTCCACGTCTGCTGCGCACCCAGGTCGGGGCCGAGGAGATCGCCGAGGTGGTCTCGCGCGCCACCGGCATCCCGGTGAGCAAGATGCTGCAGGGCGAGCGCGAGAAGCTGCTGAAGATGGAGGAGCGCCTTCATGAGCGGGTGGTCGGGCAGGACGAGGCGGTGCGCCTGGTGTCCGATGCCATCCGTCGCTCGCGCGCCGGCCTGGCCGACCCCAACCGGCCCTATGGCTCCTTCCTGTTCCTGGGTCCCACCGGGGTGGGCAAGACCGAGCTGTGCAAGGCGCTGGCCGCGTTCCTGTTCGACTCGCAGGACCACCTCATCCGCATCGACATGAGCGAGTTCATGGAGAAGCACTCGGTGGCCCGGCTGATCGGTGCGCCCCCGGGCTATGTCGGCTACGAGGAGGGCGGCTACCTCACCGAGGCGGTGCGCCGCAAGCCCTACAGCGTGATCCTCTTCGACGAGGTCGAGAAGGCTCATCCCGATGTCTTCAATGTGCTGCTGCAGGTCCTCGACGATGGCCGCATGACCGACGGCCAGGGCCGCACCGTCGACTTCAAGAACACCGTGATCGTCATGACCTCCAACATCGGCAGCCATGACATCCAGCGCATGTCCTCCAGCCCCGAGACCAACGACCCGGAGCTGATCAAGGAGGCGGTGATGGGCGAGGTGAAGAAGTCGTTCCGGCCGGAGTTCGTCAACCGCATCGACGAGATCGTGGTCTTCCACGGCCTGGGCGCGAGCCACATCGAGTCCATCGCCCGCATCCAGCTGCGCATTCTCGAGCAGCGCATCGCCGCCCAGGGCATGACCCTCACCGTGACGGAACCGGCGCTGGCCGAGCTCGCCAAGGTCGGGTTCGATCCGGTGTTCGGCGCGCGCCCTCTGAAGCGCGCCATCCAGCAGCACATCGAGAACCCGGTGTCGCGGCTGATGCTCGAGGGCCGTTTTGGGCCGAAGGATGTGATCCCGGTGGATTTCCGCGACGGTCGCTTCAGCTTCGAGCGGGTGGTGCACTGAGGCACGGGTGAGGCCGCTGCGGGCGTGGCAGAATCGCGCCCTTCGCCCCTGACCCGACCCATGCCCGCCAGCCTGCCCGCCGCCGCCGAAGCCCGCGTTCTGTCCTCGCTCACCGCCGAGCTCGCGGTGGCCGCGCCGCAGGTCAGGGCGGCCGTGGCATTGCTCGATGAGGGCGCCACCGTGCCCTTCATCGCACGCTATCGCAAGGAGGCCACCGGCGGTCTGGACGACACGCAGCTGCGCCTGCTCGCAGACCGCCTGGTCTACCTGCGTGAACTCGAGGATCGACGCCTGGTGGTCCTCGAGAGCATTCGGCATCAGGGCCGTCTCGATGACGCGCTCGCCGCGGCGATCGAGGCCGCCGACACCAAGCAGCGGCTCGAGGATCTCTACCTCCCGTTCAAGCCGCGCCGTCGCACTCGCGCGCAGATCGCCCGCGAGCTCGGCCTCGAGCCGCTGGCCGACCAGCTGCTCGCCGACCCTGGCCTCGACCCCGCCAGCACCGCGGCGGCGTTCCTGCGCGCGCCCGACGAGAAGGGCGAGAACGGCGTGGCCGATGCCAAGGCCGCGCTCGATGGCGCACGCGACATCCTTGCCGAGCGCTTCGCCGAGCGCGCCGATGTGCTCGAGGCGCTGCGCTCCCTGCTCTGGACCGAGGGCTGGATCCATTGCAAGGTTCAGGAGGACAAGCGCGCCGAGGCGGTGAAGTTCAGCGACTACTTCGATCACGCCGAGCCGCTCGCCGCCACGCCCTCGCACCGTGCGCTCGCCCTGTTCCGCGGCCGCCAGCTCGGGCTGCTTTCACTGCGCCTGGGCCTGGATCCCGAGCGCGATGCCCTGGTGCCGCATCCCGCCATGCTGCGGCTGGCCGGCGTGGTCGGCATCGGGGTGGCGATCGGTGGCACCCGGCCAGCCGACCCCTGGCTCGCCGATGTGGCGCGCTGGACCTGGCGGGTCAAGCTTCTGCCCCACCTCGAGACCGAGCTCTTCGGCCGGCTGCGCGAGGCGGCCGAGGCCGAGGCCATCCGTGTCTTCGGCGACAACCTGAAGGACCTGCTGCTTGCGGCTCCTGCCGGGCGACGCTGCGTGCTCGGTCTCGATCCCGGGCTGCGCACCGGCGTCAAGCTTGCGGTGGTCGATGACACCGGCAAGCTGGTCGACACCGGCACCATCTTTCCGCACGAGCCGCGCCGCGACTGGGACGGCTCGATCGCCACGCTCGCCGCGCTGTGTGCCCGTCACCGGGTCGCGCTGCTCGCGATCGGCAACGGCACCGCCTCGCGCGAGACCGACCGGCTGGCCGCCGAGCTCATCGCCCGCCATCCCGCGCTCGGGCTGCGCAAGGTGGTGGTGTCCGAGGCTGGCGCCTCGGTCTACTCCGCCAGCGAGCTGGCGGCTCGCGAATTCCCCGAACTCGATGTCTCGCTGCGTGGCGCGGTCTCGATCGCCCGCCGGCTGCAGGATCCCCTCGCCGAGCTCGTCAAGATCGATCCCAAGTCGATCGGGGTGGGCCAGTATCAGCATGATGTCGATCAGCGCGAGCTCGCCCGCCGCCTCGATGCCGCGGTCGAAGACTGCGTGAACGCGGTCGGTGTCGATGTCAACACCGCGTCGGCGGCGCTGCTGGCGCGGGTCTCGGGCCTGAGCGGCCCGCTTGCCCAGCGGGTGGTTGCCTGGCGTGATGCCCATGGCGCCTTCCCCGATCGCGCCGCGCTGCGCTCGGTGCCGATGTTCGGCGATAAGGCCTTCGAGCAGGCGGCAGGCTTCCTGCGGGTGCCCGCGGGCGCCAACCCGCTCGATGCTTCGGCGGTGCATCCCGAGGCCTACGGCGTGGTCGCGCGCATCCTGGCGCGGGCCGGCGTGCCGGCCGATCGCCTGATCGGCAACCGCGAACTGCTGCGCCGCTTGCGGCCCGGCGAGTTCACCGACGAGCGTTTCGGCGAGCCGACGGTGCGCGACATCATCGCCGAGCTCGAGAAGCCGGGCCGCGATCCGCGCGGCGAGTTCGTCGCAGCCGAGTTCCGCGAGGGCGTCGAGAAGCTCTCCGACCTGCAGCCCGGCATGCAGCTGCAGGGTGTGGTCACCAATGTCGCGGCCTTCGGCGCCTTCGTCGACATCGGTGTCCATCAGGACGGTCTGGTCCATGTCTCCGAGCTGTCGGAGCGCTTCGTGCGTGATCCGCGTGAAGTGGTCCGGGCCGGTCAGGTGGTCAGCGTGCGGGTGGTCGAGGTCGACCTGCCGCGCCAGCGAATCGCGCTCAGCATGCGGCCCGCGCGCGCCGGTGAGCCCGCGC
>CAIZPE010000227.1 GCA_903934795.1 uncultured bacterium
CTGCCGGCATCCGCAGCATTGCCGTCGTGGGCAACAAGGCCTTTTCCGAGGCGGTCCTGCTCGACCAGTTCAAGCTGACCATCCCCAACTGGCTCACCTGGTACACCAAGACCGACCGCTACGCCCGCGAGAAACTCGCCGGTGATCTCGAGACCCTGCGCTCGTTCTACCTCGACCGCGGCTACCTGGAGTTCTCCCTCGATTCCACCCAGGTCTCGATCACGCCCGACAAGGAGGCCGTGCACATCGTGCTCGGCATCACCGAGGGCGGGCTGTTCAAGGTCAGCGGCATCAACCTCGGCGGCCAGCTCCTGGGCCGTAAGGACGAGCTCGCGCGTCTGGTGCAGCTCAAGCCGGGCGATGTGTTCTCGGGCCGCAAGCTGGCCGAGTCCAACCGGCTGATCAGCGAGCGCCTGGGGGCGCTGGGCTACGCGTTTGCCAATGTGAACGCGGTGCCGCAGATCGACCGCGACAAGCGCGAGGTCGCCTTTGATGTGCTGGTCGATCCCGGTCGCCGGGTGTACGTGCGGCGCATCAACATCTCGGGCAACGCGCGTACCCGGGATGAGGTCATCCGCCGCGAGTTGCGCCAGTTCGAGGATGCCTGGTACGACGCCGAGAAGATCCGGCTGTCGCGCGAGCGGATCGGTCGGCTGGGCTATTTCGTCGATGTGCGCATCGACAATTCGCCGGTGCCCGAGGCACCCGATCAGATCGATCTGAATGTGGTGGTTCGCGAGCAGGCAACCGGCGCCATCAACTTCGGCGTGGGCATTTCCACCGCCGAAAAGCTCATCCTGTCGGCGTCCATCAACCAGCAGAACTTCCTCGGCTCCGGTCAGTCGCTGGGTTTTGATGTCAATACCAGCCGCATCAACCGGACCGTGAACCTGTCCTTCACCGATCCGTACTTCACGCAGGACGGCATCAGCCGCAGCTTTGATCTCTACAGCCGCACCTTCAATGCCTCGGCGCTGAACCTGGGTGACTATCGCTGGCGCAGCAGCGGGGCCGGCATCCGCTTCGGGGTGCCCTACACCGAGGTCGATCGGGTCTCGGTCGGGCTGGTCTTCGAGAACAACACCCTGGAACTCGGCGACAACCCGCCTCAGCGTTTCAAGGATTATGTGGCGGCATTTGGCGAGAGCAGCAACGCGCTGCTGGCCAACCTCGGCTGGCGGCGTGACTCCCGTGACAGTGCCTTCGCGCCCACCCGCGGCCATCTCAATACCGCCAATCTCGAGATCACGCTGCCCGCGGCCGATCTGCGCTACTACCGCACCACCTACAACCATCAGACCTTCCTGCCGATCACCAAGGACTACACGCTGGCCCTGAACGCCGATGTCGGCATCGGTCGCGCGATGGGCGGCAACATCTATCCGCTCTTCAAGAACTTCTACGCCGGCGGCATCGGCAGCGTGCGCGGCTTCTCCCAGTCATCGCTCGGTCCGCGTGATCCGGTCGACAATGTGCCGCTGGGCGGACAGACCCGCCTGGTGGGCAGCGCCGAGTTCATCTTTCCGCTGCCCGGCACGGGCAATGACCGCAGCTTCCGGTCCTTCGTGTTCCTGGACGTGGGCAATGTGTTCTCGGCCGGCCAGATCGATCTGAGCACCATGCGCGCGTCCACCGGCATCGGTCTCAACTGGGCAAGCCCGATCGGACCGATGAAGATCGGCTTCGGTTTCCCCCTGCGCCGACAGGAGGGTGACCGCCTGCAGCGGATGCAGTTCCAGATCGGCTCGGGTTTCTGAGGAGTTAACTGTGCGACAATCCGCGGCCATGCGATTCCCCTTCCAGAGCCCCTTCCTGAAGTCGGTCTGCCGCACCGGTCTGCTGGTGCTTGGCCTGTCGATGACAGCCCAGCCGGTGGCCGCGCAGGAATTTCGTCTGGGGTTCGTGAACACCCAGCGCATCCTGCGCGATGCCGAGCCGGCCAAGGCAGCCCAGCGCAAGATCGAGGCCGAGTTCGGCAAGCGCGACAAGGAGCTGCAGGATCTGGCCGCACGGCTCAAGTCGCTGAGCGAGCGGCTCGAGCGCGATGCCGCGGTCATCAGCGAGTCCGAACGCACCCGTCGGCAGCGTGAATTCGCCGAACTCGAGAAAGACTTCCAGCGCAAGCAGCGCGAGTTCCGCGAGGACCTCAACCAGCGCCAGAACGAGGAAGTGCAGCAGCTCATCGATCGGGCCAATCGCATCATTCGCCAGATCGCCGAGCAGGAGAAGTTCGATCTGATCGTCCAGGATGCGGTGTACTGGAATCCCCGCATCGATGTCACCGACAAGGTCCTGCGGGCGCTGTCCACCGCCAAGTGAGGCCCATCCATGGGGCCTGAGGCATCGTCGGGTTTCACCGCCGCTGAACTGCAAGCCCAACTCGGCGGCGAACTGATCGGCGCGGCACCGGATCGCCGGCTGCTTCGGCTGGCCTCCCTCGAAAGCGCGGGGCCCGACGATCTCAGCTTCCTGGCGTCCTCCCGGCTGCGCAGCCAGGCTGCACGGTGCCGGGCCGGGCTTTTCATCGTGTCGGCGGCACTGACCGAGGCGCTTCCCGCCGCAGCCGGGCGGCTGGTGGTTCCCGACCCCTACGCGGCCTATGCGGCCGCCTCGCGTTGGCTGCAGGCCCGTCAGCAGGCTGCGCCCGTGGCCGGTCTCAGGCATCCGGGGGCGGTGATCCATCCCCAGGCCCGCGTGCATCCTCTGGCCAGCATCGGCCCGGGGGCCGTCATCGAGGCCCAGGCCGAGGTGGGCGAGGGCGCCCTGATCGGTGCCCAGGCCTTCATTGGCGCGGGCGCGCGTATCGGCGCACGCACGGTGCTGCACCACCGCGTCACGGTCTACCACGACTGCCAGATCGGTGCCGACTGCATCATCCACGCCGGAACCGTGATCGGCGCCGACGGCTTCGGTTTTGCGCCCGGAGCGCAGGGCTGGGCCAAGATCGCCCAGCTCGGCCGGGTGGTCATCGGCAATGCCGTGGAGATCGGTGCCAACTGCGCCATCGATCGGGGCGCGCTCGACGACACCCTGATCGGTGACGGCTGCAAGCTCGACAACCTGATCCAGGTGGGCCACAACGTGCGCATCGGCGAACACACCGCCATTGCCGGCTGTGTCGGTATCGCCGGCAGCGCAGTGATCGGCCGGCGCTGCATGATCGGCGGCGGGGCAGGCATCCTCGGCCACCTCAGCGTGTGCGACGGCGCGGTCATCTCGGCCATGAGCCTGGTCACCCGCTCGGTGACCGAGCCCGGCCTGCACACCGGTGTGTTCCCGCTCATGCCCAACGCGCAGTGGGAGCGGGCGGCCGCCACGCTCAAGCAGTTGCCCGCGATGCGCCAGCGGCTTCGCGAACTCTCGGCAGGCGCCAGCGCGCCCGACACCCGGCCCGACGGGCCTTCAACCCAGGGCCCTTCGGCCACCGAATCCAGGGATTGACCATGACTCAGCTCGATATCCGGGCCATCCTCGAGCACCTGCCGCACCGCTACCCCTTTCTGCTGATCGACCGGGTGCTCGAGCTCGAGAAGGGCAAGCGGATCGTCGCCATCAAGAACGTCACGATCAACGAGCCGTTCTTCGTCGGACATTTCCCGCACATGCCGGTGATGCCCGGCGTGCTGCAGATCGAGGCGCTTGCGCAGGCCGCCGGCATCCTGTCCTTCCAGACCATGGGACGCGTCTCCGACGACCAGTCTGTCTATTACTTCGTGGGCATCGACAGTGCCCGCTTCAAGCGTCCGGTCGTGCCGGGCGATCAGCTCCGGCTCGAGGTGGAGATCGTGCGGGTTGCGCGCTCGATCTGGAAGTACGCCGGCAAGGCCACGGTCGATGGCCAGGTGGCTGCGCAGGCCGAGCTGATGTGCACCCTGCGACAGATCGACCCGCCGGCGGAGAGTCCGCAATGAGCCGTATCCACCCCAGCGCCCTGGTGGCTGCCGGGGCCGAACTCGATGCCGATGTCACCGTGGGCCCGTTCTCGGTGATCGGCCCCGAGGTGCGCATCGGCGCAGGCAGCGTCATCGGGCCTCATGTGGTGATCGATGGCCACACCAGCCTGGGCCGCAACAACCGGGTGTTCCCGTTCGCCTCGCTGGGCGCCGATCCCCAGGACAAGAAGTACCGCGGTGAGCCCACCCGTCTGGAAATCGGCGATGGCAACACCTTCCGCGAATCGGTCACCGTCAACCGCGGCACCGTGCAGGATGGCGGCGTCACGCGCATTGGCGATGACAACTGGATCATGGCCTATGTGCACATCGCGCATGACTGCATGGTGGGCAGCCACACCATCTTCGCCAACAGCACCAACCTCGGCGGGCATGTGCACATCGGTGACTGGGTGATTCTTGGCGGCGCCTCCGGGGTGCATCAGTTCTGCAAGATCGGTGCGCACGCCATGACCGCCGTCGGCTCGGTGGTGCTGCATGATGTGCCGCCCTTCGTGATGGTCTCCGGCAACACCGCCTCGGCCCATGGCATCAACGCCGAAGGCCTCCGGCGTCGCGGGTTCTCGCCGGAGCGCATCCATGCCATCCGGCGCGCCTACAAGCTCGTCTACAAGGAGGGCCTCACCCTGGCCGAGGCCCGCGCAGCCCTGTCTGGCGAGGCCGTTGCGCGCATCGACCCTGACGGCTCGGCCGCGGGCGATCTCGCCCTGCTCGCGGCCTTCCTCGACCAGGTCACCCGCGGCATCGTCCGCTGACCGGCATGGGCCCGGGCGCGCGGCAACTGGCGGTGGTGGCCGCGGAGGCTTCTGGCGACCTGCTCGCCAGCAGCGTGCTGCGCGGCTTGCGCGCTGATGTCAGCGGCGCGCCCCTGCAGGCGGCCGGCATCGGTGGCCCGGCCATGCTGGCCGAGGGTTTCGAGGCCTGGTGGTCGATCGAGGCGCTGTCGGTGCGTGGCTATGTGGAGGTGCTGCGCGAATATCCCCGATTGCTTCGGCTGCGCCGCGATCTGCGCGAACGGGTGCTGGCCTGGCGTCCCGGCCTGTTCCTGGGGGTGGACGCGCCCGACTTCAATCTCGACCTCGAGCGCGGCCTGCGCGCGGCCGGCATTCCCACGGCGCACTTCATCGGCCCCTCGGTGTGGGCCTGGCGGCGCGAGCGCCTGAGCCGCATCCGCGAGGCGGTCGACCACATGCTGCTGGTCTTCCCCTTCGAGCCCGACATCTATGCCGCAGCCGGCATCCCGGCCACCTATGTCGGGCATCCGCTGGCCGATGCGATTCCTGGGACGCACACCCGGGCCTCGGCCCGGCGCGATCTCGGACTGCCGGATTCGGCCACGGTGGTGGCCTTGCTCCCGGGCAGTCGGGCCGCCGAACTGCGCAGCATGGCGGCGGTCTTTCTCGACACTGCCGACTGGCTCGCGCGCCAGCGGCCCGAGTTGCGATTCGTCCTGCCGGCGGCGGGGGAGCATCGCTATCGCACCCTGCGCGCGATGCTGGCGGCGCGAGCGGGCGGTGGCGCTTCGGTGCTGCTGACCGAGGGCCGCTCGCACGAGGCGCTGGCGGCCTGCGACACCGCGCTGGTGGCCAGCGGCACGGCCACGCTCGAGACCGCGCTCTTCCGACGGCCGATGGTGATCGCCTATCGCATGCCCACCCTGAGCTACCTGATCATGCGCCGCATGGGCTACCTGCCCTGGATCGGACTGCCCAACATCCTGTGCCAGGACTGGGTGGTGCCCGAGTTCATCCAGTCGGCGGCCACCGCACCGGCGATGGGGGCCGCACTGCTCGCCCAGCTCGACGACCCGGCCGGACGCGAGCGCATCGCCAGCCGTTTCGAGGCGCTGCACCACAGCCTGCGGCAGGATTGCGCCTCGCGCTGCGCCGCGGTGCTGGGCGAGTTGATGGCCAGGCGCTGACATGGGCAATGCCGTGTCTGCATCACCGGAGCAGCCCGGGCTCTTCGCGCCCGATCCGTCCCGGGTCTGCGGGGTCGACGAGGCCGGCCGCGGCCCGCTGGCCGGGCCGGTGTTCGCCGCCGCGGTCATGCTGCATCCGGCGCGGCCCATCACCGGGTTGCGCGACTCCAAGCAGCTCTCGGCCGCGAGGCGCGAGGTGCTTGCCGCGCAGATTCGCGAGCAGGCGCTGGGCTGGGCGGTGGCCAGCGCCTCGGTGGCCGAGATCGATGCCCTGAACATCCTGGGCGCCACGCTGCTGGCGATGCAGCGCGCGGTGCAGGCGCTGCCGATGGCGCCCACCCTCGCACTGATCGACGGCAACCGGGCTCCGCGTCTGGCCTGCGAGCTGCGTCTGATCGTGGGCGGGGATGCCCTCGAACCGGCGATCTCGGCTGCTTCCATCCTGGCCAAGACCGAGCGAGACCGGCTCATGCAGACGCTCCACGATCGCCACCCCGAGTACGGTTTCGATCGCCACAAGGGCTACGGCTCGGCCGCGCACCTGCGCGCGCTGGCGCAGTTCGGTCCCTGCGAGCACCACCGGCGCAGTTTCGCGCCGGTACGCGCCGCGCTGGCCGGGGCGGATCACGGAGTGGCCCGGCCATGACCCGCCGCCTGAGCTCGCGCGACAATCCACTGCTGCGCCAGCTGGTGCGCATCGTCGAGTCCTCGCGGGAGCGGCGCCAGCTCGGGGTGAGCTTCATCGAGGGCGTGCATCTTTGCGCCGCCTATCTGGCGCGGGTCGGTCGTCCGCGGCTTGCGCTGGTCACGCCTGACGCCCGGATGCATCCCGAGGTGATGGCCCTGCTCGGGGTACTCGCCCGGGCCCCGGTGGGCGCCCCGCAGGCCGCTGCACGCGAAGCCACCGCGCCCATCGAGGGCCTGCCCGCAGGCACGGCGCCGGTGGAGATCACCGCGCCGCTGTTCGCGCTGCTCAGCCAGGTCGAGAAGGGCATCGGCGTGGCGTTCCTGATCGACACGCCTCGTACTGCGCTGCCGGAGCGACTGGACGCCGACGGCGTCTATCTCGACGGCCTGCAGGATCCCGGCAATGTCGGCACCATCCTGCGCAGCTGCGCGGCTGCCGGCGTGGGCCGGGTGCTCACCGCGCCGGGCACGGTCTGGTGCTGGTCACCCAAGGTGCTGCGTGCCGGCATGGGCGCGCACTTCGGGCTCACCATCCATGAATCGGTGTCCTGGCCCGAGGTGCTCGCCCGCCTTTGCCTGCCGGTGCGCGCCACGGCGCCGCGGGCTGCGCTGAGTGTCTGGCAGGCTGATCTGCGCCCGCCCGCCCTGTGGGTGTTCGGACAGGAGGGGCAGGGAATCGACCTCGAGCGTGACGCGCCCGCGCTGAGCTGGATCGGCATCCCTCAGGAGCCGGCGGTGGAATCGCTCAATGTGGCCGCCGCGGTGGCGGTATGCCTGTTCGAGCAGCGCCGCCAGCGGCAGCCCGTGGGCCCGACGCCGGCGGCCTGAGCCGCGCGCGCTCAGCGCAGTTCGAGCTCCTGCAGCACGGTGGCGGCGATCTCCTCGATCGACTTGGTGGTGCTCGACAGCCAGCGGATGCCTTCCCGGCGCATCATCGCCTCGGCTGCACCCACCTCGGCGCGGCAGTTCTCGATGGAGGCGTAGCGGCTGTTGGGGCGGCGCTCGAAGCGCACCTCCGCCAGGCGATCTGGTGCGATCGACAGGCCGAACAGTTTGCTGCGGTGCCGGTAGAGCACCTCCGGCAGCCGGCCGCGATCGAAGTCCTCGGGAATCAGCGGATAGTTCGCCGCCTTGATGCCGTGCTGCATGGCCAGGTACAGGCTGGTGGGCGTCTTGCCGCAGCGCGACACACCCACCAGGATCACATCGGCCTTCTCCAGGCCGGTGTTCGACTGCCCGTCATCGTGGGCGAGCGAGAAGTTGATCGCCTCGATGCGCCGCTGGTACTGCCCCGAGTCGGTGGCGGTGTGCGAGCGGCCGATCCGATGGGTGGAGCGCACCCCGAATTCGTTTTCCAGCGGCTCCACGAAGTTGGCGAACAGGTCGATGCACATCGCCGGCATGTCGCGCAGTTCGCGACTGATCTCGGGATTGACCAGGGTGCTGAACACGATCGGCCGAACGCCGTCGATCTCGCCCTGCTGGCGAATGCGGTTGACCGCCTCGCGCGCCTTCGCGGTGGAATCGGTGAAGGGCAGGCGGATCTCCCGCAGGCGGATGCCTTCGAACTGGCTGAGCAGGGAGTGCCCGAAGGTCTCGGCGGTGATGCCGGTGCCGTCGGAGACATAGAAAACCGATCGGTCCGCGGGGGGCTGGTCAGGCATGGTGTTGGCCGGCGGGCGAGCCGGATCAGGAAGGAGACCGGTCATTTTCGTGCCCCCGGCGCTGCGCCGCAGTAAGATTCCGGGGCTGGCGTTCCGAGTGTTGCAGTCGCGCCCCAGCCCGGCCGATCAGGCATCAGCGCCGATCAGTCGCCGGGGCCCGACTACAGCGCTTGGCCGGCAGGTGCGGCAGGGTGCCGCGCCGCCGTGTCCATGGCCCCCGCTTTCCAACATGCCAGGACTTTTCCATGAACCGTTTCGATGGGCGATTCGTCGTCGCTCTCGAGGACTTGCGCATGACCGATGTCGAATCGGTCGGCGGCAAGAATGCCTCGCTGGGTGAACTGATCAGCCAGTTGTCCGCCTCGGGCGTGCGCGTACCGGGCGGCTTTGCCACCACCGCGGAGGCCTTTCGCGACTTCCTCACCCACAACCGCCTCACCGAGCGCATCGCGGCCCGACTCGAGGGATTGAACACCGAGGATGTCAAGGCGCTCGCCGCCTGCGGCGCCGAGATCCGTGCCTGGGTGATCGAGAGCCCGCTGCCGGCCCGACTCGAGGCCGGCATCCGCGAGCACTATGCCCGCCTCGAGGCCGAGTCCGGCGGTCCGGTGCCGGTGGCGGTGCGCTCCTCGGCCACCGCCGAAGACCTGCCCGACGCCTCGTTCGCCGGCCAGCAGGAGACCTACCTGAACATCACCGGCATCGACTCGGTGCTCGAGCGGGTCCGGCATGTGTTCGCCTCGCTCTACAACGACCGGGCGATCTCCTACCGGGTGCACAAGGGCTTCAGCCATGGGGAGGTGGCCCTGTCGGCCGGTGTGCAGCGCATGGTGCGCAGCGATCTTGGCGCCTCCGGGGTGATGTTCACCATGGATACCGAATCGGGCTTTCGCGACGCGGTGCTGATCACCAGTTCCTACGGGCTGGGCGAGACGGTGGTGCAGGGCGCGGTCAACCCCGACGAGTTCTATGTCCACAAGCCGATCCTCGCTGCGGGCAAGTACCCGATCGTGCGCCGGCAACTCGGCAGCAAGCTGCTGCGCATGGAGTTCGCCGACCCGGCGGCGGCCGCCGACGGCCCGGAGTCGTCGGTGGGCCGCACGGTGCGCACCGTGGAAACCACCGAGCAGATGCGCTACCGCTATTCGCTGGAGGACAGCGAGGTGATCGAGCTCGCCCGCTATGCCGTCGAGATCGAGCGCCACTATGGGCGCCCCATGGACATCGAGTGGGGACGCGACGGGATCGATGGCCGCATCTACATCCTGCAGGCCCGGCCCGAGACCGTGAAGTCACAGGGCTCGGCGCTGCGCCAGGTTCGCTTCCGCCTGAAGGGCTCCTCCGAGGTGCTTGCCTCCGGCCGTGCCATCGGCCAGAAGGTGGGCGCCGGGCCGGTGCGGGTGATCAACGACGCTGCCGAGATGGAGCGGGTGCAGCCGGGCGATGTCCTGGTGACCGACATGACCGATCCCAACTGGGAGCCGGTGATGAAGCGCGCCTCGGCGATCGTCACCAACCGGGGCGGCCGCACCTGTCACGCGGCGATCATCGCCCGCGAGCTCGGCATCCCGGCGGTGGTCGGCTGCGGCGACGCCACCGACCATCTTCGCGATGGCGCGCTGGTGACCGTGTCCTGCGCGCAGGGTGACACCGGCTTCATCTACGAGGGCCTGCTCGAAACCGAGGTCACCGAGGTCGAGACCGGCGACATGCCCGCGCTGCCGGTCAAGATCATGATGAATGTCGGCAATCCGCAGCTCGCGTTCGAGTTCTGTCAGCTGCCCAATGCCGGGGTCGGGCTTGCCCGCCTCGAGTTCATCATCAACAACCACATCGGCATCCACCCCAAGGCCATCCTCGACTATCCCAATGTCGATCCCGAACTGCGCAAGGCGGTCGAGGGCGTGGCACGCGGCCACAGCACGCCGCGTGCCTTCTTCATCGACCGGCTCACCGAGGGGGTGGCCACCATCGCTGCGGCCTTCTACCCCCGGCCGGTGATCGTGCGGCTGTCCGACTTCAAGTCGAACGAATACCGCAAGCTCATCGGCGGCACGCGCTACGAGCCCGAGGAAGAAAACCCGATGCTCGGCTTTCGCGGCGCGTCACGCTATGTCTCGCCCGACTTCCGTGAGTGCTTCGAGATGGAGTGCCGCGCGCTCAAGCGGGTTCGCGACGAGATGGGCCTCACCAATGTCGAACTCATGGTGCCCTTCGTGCGCACCGTGCGCGAGGCGGCTGGCGTGATCGAACTGCTGGCCCGCAACGGCCTGCGCCGGGGAGAGAACGGGCTGCGCGTGATCATGATGTGCGAGCTGCCGTCCAATGCCATCCTGGCTGATGATTTCCTCGCCCACTTCGATGGCTTTTCCATCGGCTCGAACGACCTCACCCAGCTGACGCTGGGCCTCGACCGCGATTCCGGTCTGGTGGCCGAGGGCTTCGATGAACGCGACCCCGCGGTGCTCGCGCTGCTTGAACGCGCGATTGCGGCCTGCAACAAGGCCGGCAAGTATGTGGGCATCTGCGGGCAGGGCCCGTCGGATCACCCTGATTTCGCGGAGTGGCTGATGCAGCAGGGGATCGACTCGATCTCGCTCAATCCCGACACGGTGATTGCCACCTGGAAGCAGCTGGCGGCGTCGCTTCCCCCGCTCGGCCTGGCGGATTGAGCCTGCACGGGGCGGCCGGCAGGCCGCCCCGACGCGCGCGAGCCGCACAGGCCGCGCACGCCGAACGCCCTGATTACTGCACCACGCGCATCTGCTCGCGCTTGCCCGCCTTGTAGGTGTACAGGGTGAGCGCGCCGTTCTTGATGTCGCCCTTCGGGTCGAAGCTGATCTTGCCGGTCACGCCGTCGTGGCTGATCTTGGCGAGTTCCGGCAGGTACTTCTTGGGGTCGGTGGAATTGGCCTTCTGCATGGCCGCCACCATGACCATCGTGGCGTCGTACACATACGGGGCATAGATCTGCACATCGGCGTTGAACTTGGTCTTGAACTTCGCCTTGAAGTCGTCCATGGCCTTGGCCTTGTCGGCCGTCACGCCACCGGCTTCGGCGCAGACCACCTGACCGTCGCCCATGGCGTCGCCCGCGAGCTTGGCGAGTTCACCGGTGCAGATGCCGTCGCCACCCATGAACTTGGCGTTCAGGCCGAGCTGCTTCATCTGGCGCAGCATCGGGCCGGCCACGGCGTCCATCCCGCCGAAGAAGACCAGATCGGGCTTGGCGCCCTTGAGCTTGGTCAGCACGGCGTTGAAGTCGGTGGCCTTGTCGTTGGTGTACTCGCGGCCCACGATCTTGCCGCCGGCGGCCTTGACGGCCTTTTCGAACTCGTCGGCCACGCCCTGGCCGTAGGCGGTGCGGTCATCGATGATCGCGATCGAGGTCGCCTTGGTCTCCTTCACCGCGAAGCGGCCCAGGGTGCCGCCGAGCTGGCCGTCGTGCGCCACCACCCGGAAGGCGGTCGCGAAGCCCTGCTGGGTGTACTTGGGGTTGGTTGCCGAGGGCGAGATCTGCGGGATGCCGGCGTCCTTGTAGAGCCGGGATGCCGGGATGGTCGTGCCCGAGTTCAGGTGACCGATCACGCCGGCGACCTTGGCGTCGACCAGCTTCTGGGCGGCCGCGGTGCCCTGCTTGGGATCGGCCGCATCGTCCTCGGAGAGCAGCTCGAAGCTCACCTCCTTGCCACCGATCTTGATCTTCTTCGCGTTGAGCTCCTCGATCGCGAGCTTGGCGCCATTCTCGTTGTCCTTGCCCAGGTGGGCGATCGCACCGGTCAGTGGCGCGACATGGCCGATCTTGACCACGGTCTGGGCGGCTGCCGGCGCAGATGCCAGCGCGGAAAGGATCGCAATCGTGAGCAGGGAGCGATTCATCGTGTTTCTCCTGGGTGTCTCGGTGGGACTTTGGCGGGGGGCTGCTCCGGGCGTTGACGCCCCGGGCAGGTGCCGGCGGATGCTATCGGTTTTGCTCGGCGCCGGGCAATTGAACCCTGCCAGGCCGCGGGATTCGCGGCCCCCGGGTGCGTTAGGATCGTTGCATGCCCTCGTCAGCCGCGTCCGCCAGCCTGATGGCCTCTGTCGGCCGGTTCCTGGGCGAGCATGCGCCGTTCGCCCAGATGGCATCCGAAGACCGGGATTGGGTCGCGAAGCAGCTCGAGCTGGCCTATTTCGCCGACGGCGAGGTGATCGTGTCCGCGGCACAGGGCGAACCCGACGCCGCCTGGATCGTCCATCGCGGCCAGGTGGCGGCCTGGCGCGACCATGGCGTCGCAGGCCAGGACGAGCCGCTGTTGCAGCTCACCGCCGGGGAGATCTTTCCGGTGGGCGCGCTGCTTGCGCGGCGACCGGTGACCCATCGCTACCAGGCGGTTGGCGATGTCTTCTGCTGGCGCCTGACCCGGGCGCATTTCGACGCGATCGCCAGACGCAGTCCGGTGTTTCTCGATTTCTGTCGACGGCGGCTGGCTGCGTTGCTCGATCTCGCCCGGCAGGATCTGGAGGCCAGCCAGGATGCCCAGGTCGTGCAGTGGCGCGCCATGAGTGAACCGGTGAGCCGTGTGATGCGCGCGCCCGTGCTCAGCTGTGCTCCTGACACCCCGCTGCGCGAGGTCTTCAGGCAGATGGAAGCGCGGCGTGCGGGCTCGGTCCTGGTGCTCGGCCATCAGGCTGTCGGGGCGGAGCCGGCGACGGTCTGCGGCATCTTCACCCGCCACGATGTGATCGCCCGCGTGGCCTTGCCGGGCCTGGCCCTGGATGCGCCGGTGTCGGCGGTCATGTCGGCGCCGGTGCGCTGCATCGATCATCAGGACAGCGTGGCGAACGCCATGCTGGTGATGGCCGAGCAGACCATCCGCCACCTGCCGGTGCTGCGCGGGGGGGCACTGGTGGGCATCGTCAGCGAGCGCGATCTGTTCGTGCTGCAGCGTCGTGGCCTGCGCCAGATCGGCGATGCGATCCGGCATGCGGGCGAGTTGGGGCCGCTGCGGCAGGCCGCGCAGGACATCCGCGACTGGAGCCTGGCCCTCGTGGCGCAGGGCATCACGCCTGCCTTCGTCACGCGGCTGGTCAGCCGGCTCAATGACCAGCTTGGCGCCCGGCTGATCAGCCTGATCGCCGGCGAGCATGGGGTGAGTCTGGACACGATCTGCTGGCTCGCCCTGGGCAGCGAAGGGCGCGAGGAGCAGACCGTGGCCTCCGATCAGGACAACGCGCTCATCGTCGGTGCCCACTGCCCGACGCCCCTGCCGGCACTGCTTGCGTTCGCGCAGGCCGTCAACCGTGCCCTGGCCGACTGCGGCTTCCCGCTGTGCCGGGGCGAGATCATGGCCGGCAATCCGACCTGGTGCCTCACCGAGTCGCAGTGGGTGCAGTGCTTCGAGCGCTGGATCGAACGGGGTGATCCGCCCGCGCTGCTGCATGCCGCGATCTTCTTCGATCTGCGCCCGATGGCCGGCGCCCGCGCGCTCGGGGCGCGCCTGGGTGAGACGGTTCGCACCATGGCGCGCGCCAATCCCCGCTTTCTCAAGCAGATGGCCGACAACGCCCTGGCGAACCGGCCGCCCGCGGGCTGGACCGCAGGTCTGCTCGACGCCTGGCGCGCGCAGGGGGATCCTCGCATCGACCTGAAGATGCAGGGCACCGTGCCCTTCGTCGATGCCGCCAGGGTGCTGTCCCTGGCGCATGGGGTGGCCGCCACCGGCACCGCAGAGCGCCTGCAGGCGCTGCAGGGCCTGGGCCTGCTCGAGGCAGGTGAGGTGGGCGCCTGGGTCGATGCCTTCCAGTTCCTGCAGGGGCTTCGGCTCAGGGTCCAGGCGCAGGCTCGGCAGGCCGGTGCTGCTCAGCCCAACCACCTCGACCCGGCCAGCCTGTCCGAGCTCGAGCGGCGAATCCTCAAGGAAGCCTTCCGGCAGGCGCGCAAGCTGCAGCAGCGGCTGGCGGTCGACTATCCCGGCTGAATCCGGCGTTCGCGGCCATGAGCGACAAGCCCCGGGCACCCCATCGGCAAACGGATTCGGTGTGGGCGAGGGCGCTGTCAATGATCGTACCGGGCCTGGCCACGTTGCCGCCGCCGCCCCGCCGCTGGGTGGTCTGCGATGTCGAGACCACGGGCCTGGACCCGCGCCGCGACGCGCTGCTCGCCATCGGCGCCGTCGCCGTGCGCGACGGCCGCGTGGCGCCTGCCGACAGCTTCGAGATGGGCCTTCGCCCGGAGCGGCTCGCCGATCGCGACAACATCCTGGTCCATCGGATCGGCGAGCAGGCGCAGCGCGCAGGCCGGCCTGCGGCCGAAGCGCTGGCCGCCTTCGCGGCCTATGCGGGCGATGATCCCCTGGTGGCGTTTCATGCCGCCTTCGATCGGGGCTTCCTGCGTCGGGCCTGCCGCGCTGCCGGCGCGCCCATGCCGCCGGGGCGCTGGGTCGATCTGGCCGAACTCGCCCCGGCGCTGCTGAGCGGCCCGCGAAGCGGCGCCCTCGACGACTGGCTGGCGCAGTGCCGCATTCCGGTGACCGAGCGCCATGACGCCGTCAGCGACGCGATGGCCACGGCCATGCTCTTCCAGATGCTGCTGTCGCGGGTACCGCTTGCGATGCGCGAGCCCGCCGCGCTGGCGCGACGCGCCCGGGAGGGTCGCTGGCTCAGCCGGTCTGCTTGAGCAGCCGCTGCTTGTCACGCTGCCACTCGCGTTCCTTCTCGGTGGCGCGCTTGTCGAACTGCTTCTTGCCCTTGGCCAGGCCCACCGCCAGCTTCACCCGGCTGCGGACGTAGTGCAGGTCGAGTGGCACCAGGGTGTGGCCGGCGCGCTCCACCTTGCCGATGAGCTTGTCGATCTCGGCAGCGTTCATCAGCAGCTTGCGGGTGCGCGTGGGGTCGGGCTTCACATGGGTGGAGGCCGAGGTCAACGGCGTGATGTGGGCCCCGATCAGGAACAGCTCAGCCTGGCGGATGATCACGTAGGCTTCCTTGAGCTGGGCGCGACCGGCGCGGATGGCCTTGACCTCCCAGCCCTCGAGCACCAGCCCGGCCTCGTAGCGTTCCTCGATGAAGTAGTCGTGGCGCGCTTTTCTGTTTTCGACGATGCTCATGGCCGCAAGGATACAATCCGCCGCGTTTGTCGCCGCGCTCCTCCTCACAGATGCCTTCGGTCCACAAGACGGTCCTGCTGCCCTACAGCGCCGAGCAGATGTACGCGCTGGTCCATGATGTCGAGAACTACCCGGCTTTCCTGCCCTGGTGCTCGGCGGCCACGGTGCATGAGCGCAGCCTGAATCGCATGGTGGCCAGCCTGGGCATTCACTTCCACGGCATCCGGCAGTCGTTCAGCACCGTGAACGAGCTGCACCCGCCGCATCGCATCGGCATGACGCTTCGCGATGGCCCCTTCTCGTCGCTCGACGGCCTGTGGCGTTTCCAGACCCTTCGCGCCGATGCCTGCAAGGTCGAGTTCCGGCTCGATTACACCTTCAAGAGCGGCCTGCTCGGCCAGACCCTGGTGCCGATCTTCGACCAGATCGCCCGGTCCTTCGTCGATGCCTTCGTGCGCCGCGCCGAACAGGTCTACGCGGCGCCGGCATGAGCGGGCCCGCTGCCGCCCCGGGCGAGCGCCCTCCGATCCGGATCAGCGTCGCCTGGAGCGAGGCCGATTCGGCCTGGCTGCTCGAGCTTGCCGTGCCGACGGGCAGCCGCCTGGGTGATGCGCTCGTCCTGGCCCTGGCGCAGGGGCTTCCGGGCGCGGTGGCAGCCGACCCGGCGGTGAGCGTGGCGGTGCACGGCCGACTGCGCGGTCCGGATCATGTCCTGCTCGCGGGAGACCGGATCGAACTGCTCGGGCCGCTGCGGGTCGACCCCAAGGTAGCCCGCGAGCGGCGCGTCGCGCACAAGCGGGCTCAGCAAGCGGGCGCCAGCCTGGGGGCCGGGCGCAGCCGCCCGCGACTCAGCGATCCCGGCAATCGTCCTGGATCGACTGCACCAGAACCTGACGCCGGCGGCTGATCTCGTCGTCGGTCATGTAGGCCCGTTCGCCATTGGCATCCACCCGCATGATGCGGGCGCCCGAGTCGAGCACCCGAAGGTCGGCCTGGCGATCGGCGCAGGCCTGCCGCAGTTCGGCCGCACGGCGTGCCTCCTCGGCCTGTTTTTCCGAGGCCTTGCGGGCGTCCTCGGTGCGCTGGCGTGCGGCCTTGTCCCGATCGGCACTGCTCGGCCGAGCGGCCCCGGCCGGGTTCGCGGTGGCGGGTGCGGTCGGGGGGGCAACCGGCGCGGGGGGCTCCAGTTGCTTGACCACCGTTCTCCCGGGCGGCGGCGGCTGGTCCGAGTACA
>CAIZPE010000228.1 GCA_903934795.1 uncultured bacterium
GGGCTCAGGCCCTGAGCCCGCAGCGTGCGATGCTCCCGGCCGGGAGAAGCACCGCATGAGCCACGACACGCCAACCGGCCTTCTGGTCCTGCACGGAAACCGCCTCGAGCTGCTCGCCGAGGCGCTGCTGGGCTGGCTGGCCGAGCACCCGCTGGCGCCACTCGAGCGCGAGACCATCCTGGTCCAGAGCAACGGCATGGCCGAGTGGCTCAAGATGACCCTGGCCAGCGCGCAGGGCGTGTGCGCGTCCACGGCGATCGAGCTGCCGGCGCGCTTCATCTGGCGCGCCTATCGGGCGGTGCTCGGGCCCGATGCGGTGCCCTCGCAGTCGCCGCTCGACAAGCTGCCGCTCACCTGGCGGCTGATGAGCCTGCTGCCGGCGCTGGCCGGCCAGCCCGGCTTCGGGCCGGTGGCGGGTTTCCTGGCCGATGGCGACCCGGCCCGTCGCCTGCAGCTTGCCGAGCGTCTGGCCGACCTGTTCGACCAGTACCAGGTGTATCGCGCCGACTGGCTGCAGGACTGGGGGCGCGGCGTTGACAGGCTGCGCGTCGGCCAGATGCGCGAGGGTGCGGCCGCCCTCCCGGTGCCCGATGACCAGCGCTGGCAGCCCGCGCTCTGGCGGGCGGTGCAGGCCGGTCTGGATGGGACGCAGCGCGGCGGGTCGCGCGCCCAGCTGCACCGCCGGTTCATCGCGGCGCTGTCCGTCCCCGACAACGGCGGCGCTCGGGCGTTTCCGGCGCTGCCGCGCCGGGTGGTGCTCTTTGGCACCACCCACATCCCGCATCAGACCCTGGAGGCGATCGCGGCCCTGTCGGCGCATTGCCAGGTGCTGCTGGCCGTGCCCAACCCCTGCCAGTACCACTGGGCCGACATCATCGATGGCCGCGAGCTGCTGCGCTTCGAGCGCCGCCGCCATCCCTGGCGCCGCAACCGCGATCTCTCGGCGCTGCCGCTGCAGGACATGCACGCGCATGGCCATCCACTGCTGGCAGCCTGGGGCCGCCAGAGCCGGGACTTCATCCGCCAGCTCGATGCCTTCGACGACGCCCAGGCCGCGGCCCGGCGCTTCGCGATGCCGCGCGTCGACCTGTTCGACGAGTCTGTGCCGCAGACCCTGCTGGCCCAGGTGCAGGCATCGGTGCGCGACCTGCTGCCCCTCGAGGAGCATGCCTGGCCGGCGGTGCGCAGCGAGGACCGATCCATCGTCTTCCAGGTGGCGCACAGCGCCCAGCGCGAGGTCGAGATCCTGCACGACCAGCTGCTGCACCTGCTTGCCCAGCCGCCGGATGGCCAGCCGCTCGCACCCCGCGACATCGTGGTCATGGTGCCCGACATCGAGCGCTTCGCACCAGCCATCCGCTCGGTGTTCGGTCAGCATCCGCGCCGCGATCCGAGGCATATTCCCTGGGGCATCGCCGACCAGCCCGAGCGGGGCCGGCAGCCGCTGCTGGTCGCCCTCGAGGAGCTGCTGCGCGCACCGCATCAGCGCTTCGGGGCGAGTCAGGTGCGTGATCTTCTCGGGGTGCCGGCACTGGCCGCCCGCTTCGGTCTCGATGCCGCCGGCATCGCGGTGCTGGGAGCGTGGATCGCCGGCGCGGGCATCCGCTGGGGCCTGAACGCCGAGCACCGCGAGGGCCTGGGGCTGGGGCAGGGCGGCGAGCAGAACACATGGCGCTTCGGCCTGCGGCGGATGCTCCTGGGCTATGCCACGGGTGAGCTGCCTGCGGCCGGTGACCAGGCCGGCATCGAACCCTATGCCGAAATCGCCGGCCTGAGCGCGGGCCTTGCCGGGGCGCTCGACGAACTGCTGCGGGTGCTCACGGCGTGGTGGCGGGATGCGCTTGTGCCGCGCGCACCCGGCGCCTGGGCGGCGCGCCTGCGCAGACTGCTCGAGGCACTGTTCCAGGCCACCGACGATACCGAGCGCAGCGTGCTGGCGGCGCTCGAGCAGGCGCTTGCCGACTGGCTGGAAGCCTGCGAGGCCGGCGGCTTCACCGACCCGCTGGATATCGCCGTGGTCCGCGAGGCCTGGCTGGGCGCGGTCGACGAGCCGACGGTGTCGCGTCGCTTCAGGGCAGGGGGCGTCACCTTCTGCACCCTGCTGCCGCTGCGTGCCATCCCGTTCCCCGTGGTCTGTCTGCTCGGCATGAACGATGGCGACTATCCCCGACGCGGCAGCCGCATCGACTTCGACCTGATGGGCCTGCCCCGACTGGCACGCCCCGGCGATCGTTCCCGACGCGATGATGATCGGCAGCTCATGCTCGACGCGGTGCTCTCGGCCCGTCAGGTGCTCTACATCAGCTGGAGCGGCCGCAGCCCGCGCGACAACCAGATGCAGCCGCCCTCGGTGC
The DNA here is from genome assembly GCA_903934795.1 of uncultured bacterium. GTDB lineage: Bacteria > Pseudomonadota > Gammaproteobacteria > Burkholderiales > Burkholderiaceae_E > Quisquiliibacterium. The sequence goes on from CAIZPE010000228.1 coordinate 2,355, forward strand.
TGGTCGCGCAGCTGCGCGACTACCTCGGCGCGGGCTGGGGGCCCGCGGTGGTGGCCGAGCGCACCACCGAGCATCCACTGCAGCCCTTCAGCCGACGCTACTTCGAGCCGGTCGACAACGCTGCGCCCGGGGCGCTCTTCACGCACGCAAGGGAATGGCGGGCGGCGCATGTCGAAGCCGGCCCGGTGGAACAGCCCGTGCCCGAGAGCGGCGGCACCCGGAGCGGGCTCGTGTTGACCCTGGCCTCGCTCAGTGCCTTCCTGCGCAATCCGGTGCAGGCCTTCTTCCGGCACCGCCTGCGGGTATCCTTCGATGATCTCGACGCCGCCGATGCCGATGATGAGACCTTCATCGGCCAGGGCCTCGAGCACTGGACCTGGACCGATACGCTGCTGCAGGCCTGCCGGCGTGCCATCGAAGCCCTGCCGGCCGCAGGCGGGTTGCCTCAGCCTGAGGACCGGCCGGCGCAGATCAGTGCCGTGCTCCGCCATGAACTCGCACGACTGCGCCGTTCAGGAAGCCTGCCTCTGGCCGGTCCCGGTCGGCGGGCGGCGAGCGAGCTGAACAGCACTCTGCTGCCCATGCTCTGCACCTGGCAGGAGACTCTCGCGAGCCTGCCGGCATCGCGCGAGCGGCTGCACCTGCATGGCGTCCACCCGGCCGATTCCTCGCTGCACCTGGATGACTGGCTTGCCGGCGCGCGTGCGGCGGGCGATGAAACCCGGCCGGTCTGGATCGAGCTCCAGGCCAGCCGCCTCAGCACCACTGGCGGCAAGAAGAACGCCGAGACGGTCCTGCGTGAATCCAAGCTGCTCGGCGCCTGGGTGCGCTGTCTGGCCAGCGCCGCCTGCGGCGTGCCCACCGACGGGATCCTGATCGGAGACGGCGCCCTGGTTCGGGTGCGCGCACCCGAACCGCCGGAAGCGCGGCCGGTGCTGCACGCGCTCATGCTGGCCTGCCGCGACGGGCTGACGGCAAACGCCCCCTTGCCGACGGTTGCGCAGACCGGCATCGCCCTGCTGACCCAGCCGGACAAGGCGCACGAGGCCTATGAGGGCCGCTATAACAGCGCGACCCCGGGGGAGGGTACCGAGCCCAGCCTGGCGCGGCTCTTCCCGGACTACGAAAGCCTGGCCGCCGATCCCGGCTTCGAGTCTGCCAGCCAGCGCCTGTACCAGCCCTTCCTCGCCTGGCTCGGCACCCATGCGGTCCTCGAGATGCTGCCTGCCCAATCCCCGACGACGGAGGCGGTCGATGACTGAGACGCTGGATCCGCTCGCGCTGCCCCTGCAGGGCAGCCACCTGATCGAGGCCAGCGCGGGCACCGGCAAGACCTGGACGATCGCTGCGCTCTATGTACGCCTGGTGCTCGGTCATGGCTGCGAGCCCCGGCTGCCCGGCGAGATCCTGGTGATGACCTTCACCCGTGCGGCCACCCGCGAACTCTCGGACCGGATCCGCCGACGGCTGGTGGAGGCCGCGGCCGGTTTTCGGGGCGAGACGGTTGCGGCTGACGATCGCTTCCTCGCCGAGCTGATCGCCGCCTTCCCCGAGGGGCCGGAGCGCCAGCAGGCCGCCTGGCGGCTGGCCATGGCGGCGGAGGCCATGGATGACGCCGCGGTCCACACCATCGACGCCTGGTGCCAGCGCATGCTGCGCGAACATGCCTTCGACAGCGGCAGCCTCTTCGACGAGGCCCTGCAGGCCCAGGAGGCCGCCATGCGCGCCGAGGCGGTGCGCGACTACTGGCGTCAGCAGGTCTATCCGCTGGGCGACGAGTGCCTGTCGCAGGTGCTCGAGCACTGGAAGGATCTCGACACCCTCGAGGCGGCTATCGAAGGGCTGCTTGACAAGCCGCTGCCTGACGGAGCCGGGCAGGGCAGCCTCGCGGACAGAGTTGCCACCACCACGCGCGATAAGAACGATGCGCTGCTTCGCCTGAAGCAGGGCTGGGCCGAGCGCGCCGAGGCGCTGCGCGACTGGTTCATCGCGGTCCATGGCAACCGGGCCCATCCGGCACGCACACTCGTGTCGAAGCCGGTGTTCATCACGCGATGGACCGATGAACTGCGAGCCTGGGCGCAGGATCCGGCACCCACGCCGCTCGCGCTCACCCCGAACGCGCGAGCGGCGCTCTCGGGCGAAGCCCTGCGCGAGCGGCTCGCTGCGCAAGGCCTGGCCGATGATCTGCCCGCATGCGTCGATGCCTGCCGTGAGCTGTTCCAGCAACACGACTCGCTCCCCGATCTGCGCTCGGCCATGCGCCTGCACGCCGCCGCGCAGGTGCGCGCACGCATGCAGCAGCTCAAGGCGCGCGCGGGCAGCTTCGGCTTTGCCGACCTGCTCGAGCGGCTCGACCAGGCGCTGGACACCTCGGCCCATGGCGAGCGGGCATCCCGCCTGCGCGAGCGCATCCTCGCGCAATACCCGGTGGCAATGATCGACGAGTTCCAGGACACCTCGCCGCTGCAGCTGCGCATCTTCGATCGCCTCTACCGCATCGCCGAGCATGACACCGGCCGACTGCTGCTGCTGATCGGCGATCCGAAGCAGGCGATCTACCAGTTTCGCGGCGCCGATATCCGGAGTTACCTGTCGGCACGCCGCGCCACCGAGGGCAGGCACCATGTGCTGGGCGTGAATCGGCGCTCCACGCAGGCGCTGGTGGATGCGGTGAACGCGATGTTCCAGGCTGCCGAAGACCGTCCCGGCGAGGGCGCGTTCCTGTTCCGGCGCGCCGGTGCGCCGGCCGAACTGCCCTTCGTCGCGGTGCAGGCCCATGGCCGCGCCGAACGCCTGCGCGATGGGAGTGGAGCGGTGGCGCCGATCACGCTTGCGGTCGACACCAGCCTGCGCACCCTGCGAGAGGCCATGCGGGTCTTCGCCGATCGCTGCGCGCAGGCCATCGTCGATCGGCTGAACGACCCCCGCTGCGGCTTCGAGGAAGCGGGCCAGCCCTGGCGGCGATTGCGGCCCGCCGACATTGCCGTGCTGGTGCGCACCGGCGCCGAGGCTCAGGCGGTGCGTCAGGCCATGCAGCGCCGCGGCCTGCCCTCGGTTTACCTCTCGGACAAGGACACGGTGTTCCAGACACCCGAGGCCACTGACCTGCTGCGGCTGCTGCAGGCCGTGGCCGCGCCGCGCGACATCCGGCTGGCGCGCGCCGCCCTGGCCACCCGGCTGCTCGGTTTTCCCATGGCCGAACTGGTGGCGCTGGCCAGCGATGACCAGGCCTTCGATCGCCAGTGCGAGCGCCTGCAGGCGCTCAGCCAGGTCTGGCAGACGCAGGGCGTGCTGGCCATGATCCGGCAGGCCCTGCATGTCTTCGGCCTGCCGGCCCGCTGGCTTGGCACGCAAGACCTCGCGGATAACGGGGAGCGTCGCCTGACCAACATCCTGCATCTTGCTGAACTGCTGCAGGTTGCCGCGGGGCAACTCGAGGGCGAGCACGCCACGCTGCGCTGGCTGCAGCAGCAGCTCGACGAGGCCAACGCCGGCCTGAACAGTGCCGACGAGCTCTTGCTGCGGCTGGAAAGCGATGCCGACCTGGTCAAGGTGGTCACCATCCACAAGTCCAAGGGCCTGGAGTATCCGGTGGTGTTCCTGCCGTTTGCCGCGCACCTGCGCGATCCCGGGCAGGACGCCCGCGCGGACAGGCATCCAGTCTTTCTGTTGCCCGTGGACGATGCCCCGGGCGCCGAACGCACACTCGTGCTCACCCCCGACGACGAGCACAAGGTGCTCCACGCCCGCGAGCAGTTGCGCGAGGGGCTGCGGCTTCTCTATGTGGCGCTCACCCGGGGCCGGCATGCGCTCTGGATGGGGCTGTCGGCACTGAAGATCGGCAACCGGAAAGACTGCGTCTGGCCCCTCAGTGCGATCGGTTATCTGCTTTCAGGCCCCGACCCGTGCGGTCCCGAGGCGGTGAGCGCTGCGGCCCAGGCCCTGGCTCGAGCCTGTCCTGCCGTGTCGGTACAGATGATGGGCGAGGGCGCCGCCGCGGCCGCGTTCACTCGCCTGCAGCCGCGACACGCCGTGCCCCCGCTCGCCGCGCCGCCCGAGTACGACGCCCGCTTCGAGCGCGACTGGTCGATCAGCAGCTACACCGCGCTGGTGCGCGACGCGGGCCGCGTGGGCGCGAACGCGAGCGCGGGCTCGCTGCCGGCCCGGCTGTTGCGCGATGACGAACCCGAGGGCGGCGAGCCTGCCGCTGACGCTGACGCCCGCAACGCCGATGACGCCCGCAACGCCGACGTTGCCGCCATTGCCGCCATTGCCGCATCGGCGCCGCTGCGCGCCGCCCCGGTCTGGCACCGTTTCCCGCGTGGCGCGGTCGCCGGCAACTTTCTTCACGACCAGCTGGAGTGGCTGGCCGGCGAGGGCTTTGCCCTGGACGCGTCGACCGGGATCCAGCAGCGGCTTGTGCGCCGTTGCGAACGCCAGGGCTGGGGCCATCGCGCCGACGATGTGCTTGTCTGGTTGCGGCAGGTCTGCAGCACGCCGCTGTCGCCTCTGGGCGTCCCGCTTGCCGAGCTGGGCAGTCCCACCCCCGAGATGGAGTTCTGGTTCCCGAGCGATGGCCTTGAGGCCGAGCGCATCGATGCGCTCTGCCGCGAGCATCTCGAGCCTGGGCGCGCCCGCCCGGCGCTGCCGCAACGCAGCCTCAAGGGCATGCTCATGGGCTTTGCCGACCTGGTCTTCGAGCACGCCGGCCGGTTCTGGGTGCTCGACTACAAGTCCAACCACCTTGGTCCGAACGACGCCGCCTACACCCTCGAGGCCATGAATGCGGCCATGTGCGAGCACCGCTACGATGTTCAGGCCATCCTCTACCTGCTCGCGCTGCATCGCCTGCTGAAGGTCAGGTTGCGGGCGGACTATCGCCCCGAGCAACACCTGGGCGGTGCGCTCTACCTGTTCCTGCGCGGGGTGAATGGGCCAGCCGCAGGCTGCTGTCCGATCGTCGCGCCGCTCGCGCTCATCCGCCAGATCGACGCACTGCTGCCATCCGCTCGGGCCGGCGCAGCACCGGAGGCCGGATGACACCGTCCGACATGCTGCACACCCTCGAGGGCTGGCGCGCGGCCGGCTGCCTGCGCAGCCTCGACCTGGCCCTGGCCCGCTTCATCGCCGAAACCGATCCGCAGGCGCCGGCCAGCCTGCTGCTGGCGGCGGCGCTGCTCGCCCAGCTCGAAGGACGCGGTCACTGCGCACTGCCGATCGCCGAGCTGCTGGCCGACCCGCAAGGCCTGCACGCCTGTCCGCCCGAAGCGATGGCCAGTCTGAGCACACGGCTGGCCGATTGGCCGACCGACGCCGCCATGCGCGAGGCACGGTGGCGCGAGGCGGCGTCGAGCGAGATCGAGCCGAGTCACGAGCAGGGCCGCTCGCCGCGGGTGCTCAGCAGCGGACTGCTCTACCTGCGGCGCTACTGGCGCCATGAGACC
>CAIZPE010000229.1 GCA_903934795.1 uncultured bacterium
TCACATGCAGCGCGCACAGCGAGCGGCTGGCCGTCATGAACAGCCGATTGCGCGCCGAGCCGCCGAACCGGCCCGGCGAAAGCCGGTGGCCAGGCGCTCGACCGCGGCATTGAACAATCGATAGGGTTCGAAGGCCGGACCAAGGATCTCGACCGCCGGATCAGGGTAGCGGTTGTCGGATGGGGACATCGTACGGTCTCCGGGAGTGCGCGCCGACCTGCTCCGCGCGGGCGGGTAAAGTCGAGGCACGACATACCAGGCAGGCGGAAGGGCGGCCGGCCCGGGCGCCAGAGGAGAGGAGGGCGTTCGATGCGACGAATCATGATCACCGGCGCGGCGGGGCTGATCGGCCGGATGCTGCGTGCGCGCTGGCAGGCCCGCTGGCCGATGGTGCTGGTCGACCGGGCCGAGATGGACCCGCCCGGGCCTGACGAGACGGTGGTGCGCTGCGAACTCACCGACGCGGACGCCATGCGCGCGGCGATGCAGGGCGTGGACGCGGTCGTTCATCTGGGGGGCGTGTCCACCGAGGCGCCCTGGGAGTCGATCCGCGACGCCAACATCGAGGGCTGCTACCAGACCTTCGAAGCGGCGCGGATGGCCGGTGTGCGCCGGATGGTGTTCGCCTCGTCGAACCATGCCATCGGCTTCTACCCGCGCACCGCGCGGCTCGATGGCAGCGAGGCGGTGCGGCCCGACACCCGGTACGGCGTGTCCAAGGTCTTCGGCGAGGCGCTGGCGAGTCTGTACGCCGACAAGTTCGGCCTGAGCGCGGTCTGCCTGCGCCTCGGCACGGCCCGCCAGCCCGATGAACCCGGCGAGCGCCGGCACCTCGCCACCTGGATCAGCCACCGCGATCTGGCGCACCTCGTCGAGCGCGCGATCGAGGCCGACATCCACTTCGAGATCGTGTTCGGCGCCTCGCGCAACCGCGAGGGCTGGTGGCCCGACGAAGCTGCGCGCCGAATCGGCTATCAGCCTCGGGACAGCGCCGATGACTGGCGAGATCGGGTGGCCGAGCACGCGAACGACCGCGACCCGATCGCCCGGGACCTGCAGGGGGGCATCTTCTGCAGCTGGGAAAACACCCGAATGACCGGCATGGCGCGGTAGCGCCCAGAACACCCGCCGGGTGATGCCGCCGCCCCGATCGAGCTGCCGGCGAGATTGGAGAGCGGCTCGTCGTAGCGGGCCAGCACCAGGAACTCCTTCTCCTGGATCTCGAGGTCGATGCCCCGAATGGCCAGGGTCTCGTTGCGGCGGCTGCGGGATGACGCTGTGCAGGTTCCGCTTTCGTCTCGGACCGGCTTGGCGAGCCGGCTCGACCGGCCGAGACTTTCCGGCCGGTCGGGGCCGAGTCAGGCCCGCCGCCTCAACCCTCCAAGCCAAGGACACCTCACATGCGCGAGAACACCGTCAAGACCATCTGGAAGCAGGGCGGCGCCGTCATCAATGGCTGGCTGGGCATTCCCAGCTCGGTGGCCGCCGAGAACATGGCCCAGGCCGGCTGGGACTCGCTCACCTGCGATCTGCAGCATGGGCTGGTCGACTACCAGGCGGCGGTGCCGATGCTGCAGGCGATCAGCACCACCGGCACCACGCCGATGGCGCGGGTGCCCTGGAACGAGCCGGGCATCATCATGAAGCTGCTCGATGCCGGCTGCTACGGGATCATCTGCCCGATGATCAACTCGCGCGCCGAGTGCGAGGCGCTGGTGGGCGCCATGCGCTATGCGCCCAAGGGCTTTCGCAGCTTCGGGCCCACCCGCGCCATGTGGTACGCGGGCGGCGACTATGCCACGCAGGCCAACGACAACCTGCTGGCCATCGCCATGATCGAGACCCGCAAGGCGATGGACAACCTCGACGACATCCTGAGCACGCCGGGGCTCGACGGCATCTATGTGGGGCCCTCCGACCTCGCGCTGTCGCTCGGTGGCGTGCCCAAGCTCGATCAGACCGATCCGCCTATTGTCGATGCCATCCGGCGCATCGTGGCCGCCGCGAAGAAGCACGGCGTGCATGCCGGCATCCATTGCGGCACCACCGCCTACGCGCGGCAGGCGATCGCCTGGGGCTTCCAGCTGGTGACCATCGCGGCCGACAACGCGCTGCTGGCCAATGCCGCCCGCACCGCGGTCACCGAGATGAAGGGCGCCCCGGTCACTCCGGGGTCGGCGGGGCCGTACTGACCTGCACCAGCCGCTTGCCCATGGCCTCGCCGCGCAGCATGCCCAGCAGCGCGGCGGGCGCCTGGGCCAGGCCGTGCACGATGTCCTCGTGGAAGCGCATCTCGCCCGAGCCGAACCAGGTGGCGGCGCGCTGCTGGTAGGCCGCCAGCTTGTGGACATGGTCGTAGACGATGAAGCCGGTCATGGTGATGCGCTTGGAGACCAGCAGCTGCATGCCTTTCACGCCGCTGTCCTCGAGCTCGTTGTAGCGCGAGATCATCCCGCAGATGGGGAAGCGCGCGCCGACATTGGCATGGCGCAGCGCCGCCTCGAGCGTGGCGCCGCCGACATTGTCGAGGTACACATCGATGCCGTTGGGGCACAGCTCGCGCAGGGCGTCGTCCATGTCCTGCCGCTTGTAGTTGAAGCCGGCGTGGTAGCCGCAGTGGCGCAGCACGAAGTCGAGCTTGTCGTCGCTGCCCACCGAGCCGATCACCCGGGCGCCGGCCTGGCGGGCGAACTGCCCGACGAGCTGGCCGATGGTGCCGGCCGCCGACGAGATGTAGACCGTATCGCCGGGTGAGACCTTGCCCAGCTCGACCACGCCCACCCAGGCGGTGAGCCCGGGCATGCCCATGGCGGAGATCGCCAGGCTGGGCTTGCCGAGGGCCGGATCGATGCGGTGCAGGCCTTCGCCGCGCGGCACCCGCACCCGCAGCGACCAGTCGAGAAAACCCCAGACGAAATCGCCCTCTCGGAACCGCTCGTTGCGCGAGGCGATCACGCGGCCGACCACGCGCGAGACGATCGGGCGATCCAGCGCGAAGCCGGGTGCATACGACGGACCTTCGTTCATGCGGCCGCGCAGATAGGGGTCGAGCGACAGCCAGATCGCCTGCACCAGCACATCCTGCGGCCCGCAGTCGGGTTCCGGGCAGGATTCCAGGCGGAAGCAGGACTCGTCGGGCCAGCCGCTGGGGCGGCGGGCGAGCACGATGCGCTGGTTGGGTTCGTGAGGATCTGATGGCGGTTGGGTCACGGCGCGGGCTCCGGTGATGGTGCTGCACTGTAGCGCCGGCCGTGCGAGGCCGCGGCCCGGACACTTCCGGAACGGCCCGCCCGGCGTCGCGCTTGCTGCCGCCGGGGCTGCGGGCAATGATCGGTCGGCCCGGATCCCGACCCCGCGAACCCGCAAGCGGATGCCATCGACCCCAGGCCCTGCTCACCCGATCCACCCCCCGATCCCTCACCGGAGCTGCTCATGGCCGACGCCGACTTCCAGACCCTGCTCTACGACATGCCCGAGCCGGGCATCGCCCGCATCCGGTTGAACCGGCCCGACCGGGCCAATGCCCAGGACACCGCGCTGCTCTACGAACTCAACGAGGCCTTCGACCGCGCTGCGCATGACGACGAGGTGCGCGTGATCATCCTGGCCGCCGAGGGCAAGCACTTCTCGGCCGGCCATGACCTGGCCGAGAACGACAGCGCCGGCGCGATGCGGCGCTACCGCACCGTGGGCACGATGTGCGGCTTTGGCTGCGCCGGCGCCGAGGCCCAGATGGCCCGCGAGGAGGAGATCTACACCGGCTTCTGCGAGCGCTGGCGCAACATCCCGAAGCCGACCATCGCGGCGGTGCAGGGCAAGTGCATTGCCGGCGGCCTGATGCTGGCCTGGCCCTGCGACCTGATCGTGGCGAGCGACGACGCCTCCTTTGCCGACCCGGTGGTGAGCTTCGGCGTGGGCGGCGTGGAGTGGTTCCACCATGTGGAGGAGCTCGGCGCGCGCAAGGCCAAGGAACTGCTGTTCACCGGCGATGCCATCGGCGCGGCCGATGCGCTCAAGCTCGGCATGGTCAACCAGGTGGTGCCGCGCGAGCAGCTGCACGAGGCCGCCATGGCGCTGGCCCGCAAGATCGCCTCGAAGTCGCGCTTCGCGCTGAAGATGGCCAAGCTCGCCATCAACGGCGTGGCCGATGCCTCGGGCCGCGACATCGCGATGAAGAACGCCTTCCACCTGCATCAGCTTGCCCACACCCACAACCTGAAGGTGTTCGGCATGCTGATCGATCCCACCGGGCTGCCGGAGGCCACCCGCAAGGCGATGGCCGCGCGCCTGGCCGCCCGCGAGCAGGCGCAGGCGCCGGGCGCGGGCTGATCAGCCCGCTGCCATCACTTCCACGCGGGTGTCGTTGAAGCAGGCGCCGTCGGCGAGGTCGCTGCGGCGTTCGGCGCTCACCAGGGCGCTGATGGTGCGACCGGTGGGGCTGGTGGCCAGCCAGGCGCCTTTCTCGGAGGACACCACCCCCGGTGGCACCCGGTCGGTGATGGTGAGCGGCAGCTCGACCTCGCCCAGCGCGTTGCGCACCCGTACCCGGCTCACGCCGCTCAGCCCGCGGGCCTGCGCATCCTGCGGATGCATGAGCAGCGCCGGGGCTTCCCCAGGGCGCCCGCCGCTGCCCAGCAGGGTGGAGGACACCCGCTTGTCGGACGCTGGCGAGATCAGCGCCAGCCCCTCGGCCTCGGCGGGCTGGTAGCCGGGCAGACGCTGGGCCGCGCCCCAGCGCTGCGCCAGGGTGTCTGAGGCGAGCTCGATGCGGCCGCTGGGCGTGGCCGGCATCTGGTTGACCATCAGCGCGAGCGGCGCGCCGTGCTCGTCGCTCATGCGCAGCGCCTCGCCGACCGGCAGGCGGCTGGGGCGTTGCCCGCGCAGGCGGGGATGGTCGGGGATCAGCGCGGCATCCATCAGCGCGGCGTCATCGTCCTGGAAGCAGGACTCCTGGAAGCCGAAGCGCGCGGCCAGGCGCCGGAAGATCTCGGTATTGGGCAGCGCCTCGCCGGGCGGCGGCAGCACCGGCTCGGCGCGCTGCAGCCAGTGCTGGCCGTAGGCGGCGTAGAGGTCGGGGCTCTCGAAGCTGCCGGCCGCCGGCAGCACGATGTCGCACCAGGCCATGCTCTCGGTCATGGCGATCTCGATGCCGCAGGTGAAGATCTCCTCGCGGGCCAGGCCGCGGATCACCCGGTCCTGGTCGGGCAGCACCACCACCGGGTTGTGGTTGTAGATGAACACCGCCCGGATCGGCGGGTCGATCGGGTCTTCGAGCAGCAGGCGGCCCGCTTCGATGAGGTTGAGTGTCCGGGTGCCGGGCGCGAGCAGATCGGGCCGGGTGAGCGCCGCCGGCGCGCGCGGAAAGGCGAAGCCCGCGCCGAGCACGATGCCGCTGCGGGCGTCGAACCGGCCAAGCAGCGCCGGCAGGGCGATCGCGGCGCGCACACCGCTGCCGCCATTGCGGCCGCGCTCCAGCCCGTTGCCGGGGGCTAGCACCAGCGGCTCGGCCTGCGCCATCCAGCGCGCGAGCGTGCGGATGTTCTCCGGGTTCACGCCGCAGGCGCGGGCGGCCCGCTCGACGGGCCACTGCGCGGCCTGCGCCATGTAGTCATCGTAGCCATGCACATGGCGCGCGATGAAGGCGGCATCGTGCGCGCCGAGCGCATGCAACTCGAGCGCCAGGGCGAAGCCGAGCAGCACATCGGTGCCGGGCAGCGGCGCAATGTGCAGATCGGCCAGCTCGGCGATCCGGGTGCGCAGCGGATCGATCACTGCCAGCCGCCCGCCGGCGCGGCGGGCCTGGGTGATGCCCCGTACCAGGTGCAGGTTGGTGACCGTGGCGTTGTTGCCCCAGACCAGGTTGAGCGCGGCGCCCGCGGCGGCCTCGGGGCCGATGCCGGCGACCGCGCCGTAGGTGCCCACCCAGGCCTCGCGGCGCACCGCGCCGCACAGCGAGCCGCGATAGAGCTGGCTGGCGCCGAGCTTGTGGAAGAAGCGCAGCGACATGCTGTCGTAGGCGAGCATGCCGTGCGGGCCGGCATAGTTGAGCGGCATGACCGTCTGCGGACCATGGCGCGCGATGGCCGCAGTGGTGCGGGCATGGATCTCGTCGAGCGCAGCCGCCCAGCTGATCGGCTCGAAGCGGCCGCTGCCACGCGGGCCGACGCGGCGCAGCGGTTGCAGCAGGCGTTGCGGCCCGTGCACCCACTGCGCGGTGTGGTTGGCCACCTTGTTGCAGATCACGCCCTCGGTGTAGGGCAGGGCGTGCGAGCCGCGCACCCGGGTGATCCGACCCTGATCGACGGTGACGGACAGGCTGCAGGTGTCGGGGCAGTCAAGGGTGCAGACGCTGGGATGAACGCTGGGCATGGTGAAGCCTCCTTGGCGGTCATTGTCGCGCGGATCGAGACGCCCCGGCGACGGGTCATGCTGAAATCGCCGCACCGTGTCCCGCGCCGGATCGGCCCGGGTCTGTTCCCTTGTCCACAGGAGCCCTCCCATGCCCGCACGCCGTCAGGCCATGGTCGTCACCGCGCAGCCCGAAGCCACCGAGGTCGGCGCCGATATCCTGCGCGCCGGCGGCAATGCCGTCGATGCCGCAATCGCGGTCGCCTTCACCCAGGGCGTGGTCGACCCGCTGATGGCCGGCATCTCGGGCTTCGGCAGCATGGGCCTGTTCCTGCCGGGCCAGCGCCTGCATGAATACATCGACTTTCACTCGCCGGCCCCGGCCGCCACCCGGCCCGACATGTGGGAGAGCCTGATCGAGTCCGAGGCCCGCGACGGCTACGGCTTCGTGCTGCGCGGCCGCGTCAACGACCTCGGCTACCAGTCGATCTGCGTGCCGGCGTCGCTGCGCGCCTACCATGACGCGCACAGCCGCCACGGCTCGCTGCCCTGGTCGGAGATCCTGCAGCCGGCGATCGAGTGGGCGCGCCGCGGCTGGCGGGTACGGCCCCATGTGCACTACTTCTGGTCCGACCAGGGCCAGATGGGCCGGGTGGGCTCGGCCGAGCGCATCGCGTTCTCGCGCAGCGGCCGCAGCCTGTACTGCGATCCCACCGGCGCGCCGCGCCGGGTGGGCGAGCTGGTGCGCAACCCTGATCTGGCCAACACCCTGGCGCTGATCGCCCGCGATGGCGCCGATGTGTTCTACCGCGGCGAGATCGCCGATCGCATCGTCGAGGACATGAAGGCCAATGGCGGCCTGCTCAGCCGCGAAGACCTCGCCGGCTACCGCAGCCGCAGCGTGCCGCCGCTGTGGGGCGAGTACCGCGGCCTGCGGGTGTCGAGCAACCAGCCGCCCGGCGGCGGGGTGATGCTGATCGAGATGCTGAACATCCTGCAGCGCTTCGACCTCGCCGCCCTCGGCCACAACAGCACCGACTACATCCGGGTGGTCAGCGAGGCGATGAAGCAGGCCACGGTGGACAAGGATCGGCATGTCGGCGACCCGGCCTTCGTGGATGTGCCGCTGGATCGCCTGCTGTCGTCAGCCCATGCCGACGAGACCGCCGCGCGCATCCGCGCCGGCGAGAAGATCCGCGTGCCGCGGGTGAACAGCGGCCGGCCGAGCAGCGACACCACCCAGGTCTGCGTGATCGACGGCGATGGCAATTGCGTGACCATGACCCATTCGCTGGGCATGCCCTCGGGGGTGATCACCGACGGCCTGGGCTTCCTCTACAACGGCTGCATGGCGGTGTTCGACCCGCGTCCGGGCCGCGCGGGCTCGCTCGCGCCCGGCAAGGCGCGCTTCAGCTCGGTGTGCCCCTCGCTTTTCCTGCGCGACGGCCAGCCGGCGCTGCTGATCGGCGCGCCCGGCGCCACCCAGATTGCCATGGGCGTGCTGCAGGCCTGCCTGAATGTGATCGACTTCGGCATGACCATGACCGAGGCGGTCAGCGCGGCCCGCTTCTCGGCGACCAGCGATGCGATCGACCTTTCCAACCGCATCAGCTTCCGCACCGAGCGCGAGCTGCAGGCCCAGGGCTACCAGACCGTGCGCGAGGCCTTCACCTTCGGCTTTGCCGCGGTGCACGGCATCCGCATCGACGGTGATCGCCTCGATGGCGGCGCCGACCCGGGGCATGACGGCAGCGCGATCGGCCTGTCCTTGCCGGGCTGACCGGCCACGGCCCTCAGGCCGACTTGGCGTTGGGATCGGTGGCCAGCGTGACCGCGATGCGCTTGGCGATGTCCTTGGCCAGCTCGGTGGTGTAGCCGGCGGTGATCAGGCCCTCCTGCAGCCGGGTGGCCAGCCGCGAGGTGCCGTAGGCGCCCAGCCGGGTCTTGCGGTGGAAGCCTCGGGCGCGCGCGAGCAGCACCGGGAGTTCCTTGTCGATGCGGGTGCGGTTGGCGCTGTGGGCCACCGACACATGGCGCACGAACTGCTCGGCCATGCCGTCGGCCTCGGCGTCGATGGCGGCGCGTTGGAGAAAGTCGCGGATGATTCCCATGGGCTGTCCTGGAGGGCGGGCTGCCGTCGCGCGGCACGCGGGTGCAGGCGCGATGATAGCTGCCGGCCTGTGGACTCGTCTGCGATCACGCCAGGGCGGTCGGGATGGCGTAGCCCCGGTCCCGGAACAGCGCGGTGCAGGCATCGACCACTTTTTCGTCGTAGATCCTGCCGCGACCGGCTTGTATCTCGGCCAGTGCCTTTTCAATGCCGAGGGAGGCGCGGTAAGGTCGATGGCAGCCCATGGCATCCATGATGTCGGACACCGCCAGGATGCGACCCTCGAGACTGATCTGACCGCCTTTCAATCCCCTGGGGTAGCCGCTCCCGTCAAGGCGCTCATGATGCTCCAGGACTGAATCGGCGATGGGCCAGGGGAAGGTCACATTCTTCAGAAGATCGTAGCCCGCCTGGACATGAGTCTTTACCAGGTTGTATTCCTCCGGTGAGATCTTTCCGGGTTTGGA
>CAIZPE010000230.1 GCA_903934795.1 uncultured bacterium
GGTCGGGGCGGGCGCGCTCGCTAGAATGCGCCATGCCCGGGGAGAGGCGCTCTCCCGTCCGTCGATCGAAGCCGCCATGACCGCCACCGCGCAAGCCACGCCCACGCCCACCGAAACCTCCGCCGCCGACCTCCTCGCGCTCAGCGCCCGCGCACTCGGCCAGGCCCGTGCCTACCGCGACGCCGTGCTCGCCGCCTGCCGGGCCGCAGTCGCGGCTGGCGCCGCCCGCGCCGACGACGCCGAGGCCGAGCAGCGCGCCCTGCACGGCTATGCCTGGGTGGCGAGCTATGTCGAGTCCCTCGCCCAGCTGCATGACTGGGCCACGCGCCTGCATGCGCGCGGCGCGCTCGGCGGGCTGGCCGCCGACTACCTCGCGATCGGCTTTGCCGAATACCTGCAGCAGCTGCGCGGCGGCCTGCCGATGTCCCAGTGCGAGATCCTGCGCCCGCTGGACTTCGGCCTGCGCGGCGCGCAGCTCGCCATGCTCGACGACCCCGATGTCATCCGGCTCATCGAGACCGGCAACACCCCGGCACGCCGGGCGTCGGTGGTCACCCAGGCCGCGGCCGGCCGCTGGCCCGATCCCCTGCTCGACAACGACGCGATCAGCGCCTTCCAGGAGCAGGTGCGCCGCTTCAGCGACGAGCGCATCGCCCCCTTCGCCAACGACTGGCACCGCCAGGACATCCTGATCCCCGACGATGTGGTGCGCCAGATGGGCGAACTCGGCATCTTCGGGCTCACCATCGGCGAGCAGTGGGGCGGCAGCGACATGGGCAAGCTCGCCATGACCGTGGTCTCCGAGGAGCTCTCGCGCGGCTACATCGGCACCGGGTCGCTGGGCACCCGCTCCGAGATCGCCGGTGAGCTGATCAGCACCGGCGGCACGCCGCAGCAGCAGGAGCGCTACCTGCGCGGCCTGGCCGAGGGCAGCATCCTGCCCACCGCGGTCTTCACCGAGCCGGGCTCGGGCTCGGATCTGGCCTCGCTCAAGACCCGCGCGGTGCGCGACGGCGAGGTCTGGCGGGTCATCGGCGCCAAGACCTGGATCACCCATGCCTCGCGCAGCGACCTCATGACCATGCTGGTGCGCACCGAGGCCGATGTGCCCGGCGCGCGCGGCATCTCGCTGCTGCTGGCCGACAAGCCGCGCGGCGAACCCGGCAACCCGTTCCCGGCGCCGGGCATGCGCGGCAGCGAAATCCAGGTGCTTGGCTACCGCGGCATGAAGGAATACGAGCTCGCCTTCGACGGCTTCACGGTGCCGGCCTCGGCGCTGCTCGGTGGGGTGCCCGGCCAGGGCTTCCGCCAGCTGATGGCCACCTTCGAGAGCGCCCGCATCCAGACCGCGGCGCGGGCCATCGGCGTGGGTCAGAACGCGCTCGAGCTCGCCCTGGCCTATGCCCAGGAGCGGCGCCAGTTCGGCCGGCCGATCATCGAGTTCCCGCGGGTGCGCGACAAGCTCGCGATGATGGCGGTGGAAACCATGCTCGCGCGCCAGCTCACCTACTTCGCGGCCCGCCGCAAGGACACCGGCAAGCGCTGCGATGTCGAGGCCGGCATGGCCAAGCTGGTGGCTGCGCGGGTGGCCTGGTCGAACGCCGACAACGCGCTGCAGGTGCACGGCGGCAACGGCTACGCGCTCGAGTACCCGGTCTCGCGGCTGCTGTGCGACGCCCGCATCCTGAACATCTTCGAGGGGGCCGGCGAGATCCAGGCCCACATCATCGCCCGCGGCCTGATCTGAAGGAGACCATCCCGTGTTCCAGGTGCTCAATGACCTTCGGGTCGTGGAAATGGCCGCCTTCGTGGCCGGTCCCCTCGCCGGCATGACGCTGGCCCAGCTCGGCGCGCGCGTCATCCGTGTGGATGATGTCGGTGGCAATGCCGACATCGGTCGCTGGCCGGTCGCCGCCAATGGCCGTAGCCTCTACTGGGCCGGGCTGAACAAGGCCAAGCAGTCGCTGTGCGTGGACCTCGGCGACGAGCGCGGCCAGGCGCTGGTGGCCGACCTGATCTGCGACGACGCCCCGGGCGGCGGCATCCTGATCACCAACTTCCCCATGAAAGGCTGGCTGGCCTACGACAAGCTGGCAGCGCGCCGCCCCGACCTGATCGTGGTGCAGATCACCGGCGACTGGCAGGGCCGCACCGCGCTCGACTACACGGTGAATGCCGGCGCGGGCTTCCCCTTCATCACCGGCAACGGCGGCCCCACCCAGCCAGTCAACAATGTCACCCCGGCCTGGGACCTGATGTGCGGCTCGCATGTGGCCATCGCGGTGCTGGCCGCCGAGCGCCGGCGCCGCGACACCGGCCGCGGCAGCCATGTGCGCATCGCGCTGCAGGACATGGGCCTGGCCACCATCGGCAGCCTGGGCTATCTCGCCGAGGTGCAGGTCAACGGCGAAGACCGGCAGGGCTACGGCAATCACATCTTCGGCACCTTCGGCCATGACTTCGGCACCCGCGACGACCGCCGGGTGATGATCATGGCAATCTCGGTGCGGCAGTGGCGCGGCCTGCAGAAGGCACTGGGCTTCGCCGAGGCGGTGAGCGCCTGGGAGAAGGCCAACGGCGTCGACCTCAATGACGAGGGTGCCCGCTTTCGCCACCGCGAGCAGCTGGTGGCCTGGATCGAGCCGGGTGTGCGGGCCCGCAGTCTGGCCGAGATCGGGCCGCTCTTCGATGCCAACGGGGTCTGCTGGGGGGTGTATCGCAGCCCCCGTCAGGCGCTGGCCGAAGACCCCAACTGCTCCACCGCCAACCCGCTGTTCCAGGAGATCGATCAGGCCGGCATCGGCCGCTATCTGGCGGCCGGCTCGCCGATGCGCTTCGGCGACCTGCCGCCGCAGCCGGTGACGCCCGCGCCCACCCTGGGCGAGCACGGCCCGGCCATCGTCGGCGGCGATCTCGGGCGCAGCCCTGAGGAAGTGGCGGCCCTGCGCGCCGCCGGGGTGCTGTCGGCACCCTGAACGCCGCGCCCGCGCCGGGATTGCCGGCGGAGGACGGCATCCGGCGGCGGGGTGCGTGGCGCGATCGTCCGCCCGCGAGGGTCAGTCGAGCGCGCGCAGCACCCGGCCGAGCCGCTCGACCATCTGGTCGATCTGATCCTTCTGGACGATCAGCGGCGGCGACAGCGCGATGATGTCGCCGGTGAATCGCACCATCAGGTCTTCCTCGAAGAAGGCCTTCACATGGGCCTCGAAGGCGCGCGCGCCCGCCGCGCCGGCACGCGGCTCGAGCTCGACGGCGCCCATCAGGCCGATGTTGCGGATGTCGATGACATGGCGGGTGCCGCGCAGGGAATGCAGCGCGTTCTCCCAGTGCGCGGCGAGCTCGTCGGCGCGCTCGAGCAGGCCTTCCTGCTGGTAGATGTCGAGCGCGGCCATGGCCGAGGCGCAGGCCAGCGGGTGGGCCGAGTAGGTGTAGCCGTGGAAGAACTCGATCGCGGTGGCCGGGCCCTGCATGAA
>CAIZPE010000231.1 GCA_903934795.1 uncultured bacterium
CGCTGAACGCCGGGCGCTCGCTGGCCGCAACCCGATGATGGCCCCGCCCACCGCATCGATCGCATGATCCCGACGCTGAGCTCCCCCTTTGCCTGGATTGCCAGCCATGCCTGGCTCTATCCGGCCCTCGAGGTGGTTCACCTCATCGGGGTGGCGCTGCTGATCGGCAACCTGACGCTGCTGGAGCTGCGGCTGTGGTTCGCGCCGGCCAACGATGTGCCCGCCGTGCAGCGCGCCGCACTGGCGCTGGTGCTGGTGGGCTTCGGCCTGGCCGCGCTCTCGGGTCTGACGATGTTCGCCAGCCAGCCCGGCGAACTGATCGCCAACCGGGCCTTCACCCTGAAGATGCTGCTGCTGATGCTGGCCGGCTGCAATGCCGCAGCCTTCCACGCGCGGGGCGGTCTGGCCCGGCGAGACCGACTCGCTCGCATCCAGACGACGGTTTCCCTGCTGACCTGGCTGACCATCCTCGCCTGCGGACGCTGGATCGCCTACGCTTGAGCCATGAGCACCCGACGCCACCTGATCATCGTCGCGCTGGCCTTCGCCCCCGCCGCCCGCGCGCTTGCCCACCACGGCTGGAGCAGCTTCGACCAGAATCGGCCGGTGTGGCTGGAAGGCACCGCCCGTCGCGTCGCCTGGCGCAACCCGCATGCCGAGTTCGACCTCGAACTGCCGGCCGACCCCAGCCTGCCCCCCGACCTCGCCCGGCGGGTAGTGCCGGCCCAGAGCGCACCGGTGGATGCCGCCGATCTGCTCGGCCGCGCCCGGTTGCCGGCCAGGCGTGACCGGCTGTGGCGCGTGGAACTGGCGCCGCTCACCCGCATGCAGGCCTGGGGCATCACCGGCCTCGCTGACGGGGACACGGTGGGCGTGCTCGGCTTCGAGCTGGCCGACCCGAAGGCCGCGCCGCTGCTGCGCGCGGAATTCCTGTTCGCGGGCGGCAAGGCGGTGGGGTTGCGGTCGTCACCGGCGGGCTGAGCCCGCGCCGGCTGCTCACCAGGGCAGCGAGTAGGTCTTCAGGTTGGTGAAGCTGCGGCAGGCCTCCTGCACGCCCTCCTTGTAGCCAAGCCCGGAGTCCTTGATGCCGCCAAAGGGCGTCATCTCCAGCCGGTAGCCCGGCACCTCCCAGACATTGACCGTCCCCACCTCCAGCTCGCGCACCAGGCGCATCACATCGTCGAGCCGGTTGGTGCACACCGCCGAGCTCAGCCCGTAGGCGCTGCCGTTGACCAGCGCGATCGCCTCGTCGAGATCGCGAAAGGTGATCACGGGCGAGACCGGTCCGAAGGTCTCTTCGCGCACCAGTTCCATGTCGGCGCGCACACCATCGAGCACCGTGGGCGAATAGGACGCACCACGCCGCATGTTGCCCAGCAGCAGACGGGCACCGCCGGCCACCGCGGCGTCGACCCGCCGCTGGAACAACGATGCGGCACGCTCGTCGATCACCGTGCCCATGTCGACGGCGCCATCGAGCGGATCGCCCCAGGTCCAGTCGCGGCTGACCGCGAGCAGGGCTTCGGTGAAGTCATGCGCAACCCGTTCGTGAACCAGAATGCGTTTGACCGCGGTGCAGCGCTGACCGGAGTTGCGATAGGAGCCCGAGGCGGCCAGCTCCGCCGCACGCCGCGGATCGGCATCGTCCATCACGATCAGCGGATCGTTGCCGCCAAGCTCCAGCACCTGGCGCTTGTAGACCGCGAGCGCCGCGATACGCTTGCCCACCGCCACGCCACCGGTGAAGCTCACCAGATCGGCGTGCGGATGGGTGACCATCGCATCGCCAATCTCTGCCGGGTCACCGGTGATCACGGAGAGCATCGGGCCGGGCAGGCCGCATTCATGCAGCAGATCGGCCAGCATCAGCGCCGAGAGCGGCGTCTTCTCCGAGGGCTTGAGCACCATGCGGTTGTTGGTCGCCACCGCAGGCGCCACCTTGTGCACCACCTGATTGAGTGGATGGTTGAAGGGGGTGATCGCCGCGATGACGCCGAGCAGCGGTTCGCGCAGGGTATGCACCCGGCGCTGTCGGCCATGCTCGGTCAGGTCGCAGGAAAACGACTGGCCGTCATCGATCAGGGCCTGCTGGGCCGAGAACATCAGCACATCGCAGGCCCGCCCCACCTCGTAGAGGCTGTCCTTCAGGCAAAGCCCCGATTCCAGCGTGATCAGGCGGGCCACCTGGGGACGGCGCTCGCCGAGCAGGCGAGCGGCCTCGCTCAGGATGCGATGCCGCTGATGTCGGGTCAGCGTGGGCCTGTACTGGTGGGCCGCCCTGAAGGCCTGATCCACATCGGCTCGCGTGGCCATCGGCACCGTACCGACGAGTTCCCCGGTCCAGGGATAGCGGACCTCGATCACCCGATCGCGACATACCCGATCACCGGCCATGCGCATCGCCTCACGGACCGGGATGTCGATCACCGGTGTCCGGCTGTCATGACTGTTCATCGGCAGGCTCCCTCACCAGCTCTGAAAGACATCGGCGGCAATGCCGAACGCGGTGCTGGCGCCGGTGCCGCTGCTGACCACCACCACCCGGGTGGCGGGATCGGGCGCCTCGATCACGCAATCGACCGGAGCCCCCACCGGGTACACACCGGTCCAGCGTTCGACCACCTCGAGTTCATCGATCGCGAGGGCCTCGCGAAGGTGGCCGAGGATCAGCGCATCGACCGCCTCGGCGGCGAAGGGCTCGGGGGACAGGTCATCATGGTGAGAATCGCCGACCACCAGCGTGCCGTCGGCACTCTGCACCACGATCAGGTGGATGCCGGCGGCGAGGCTTGCCGGCACCTCCGCGCGCAGTTGCGCCAGCAGCGGTCCGGACTGCGGCAGGGCGCTGTAGCCGCCGTACCGCACCAGGCTCAGATCGGCCATGACGCCTGCTCCAAGCACGAACCCTCGCCGTGGCCGAACCCGAAGCATCTGCAGGCGGGTCAGGCGAAGCGCATGACGCGCCAGCGCGGGCAGGGCCACGCCGGTGAGTTCGGTGCCGGGGCAGATCACCACCCGCTCGGCATGCCACTGCCGCCGGGCCGAACGCACCCGCGGCGTGTCCACCTCGAGCACCTGCTCGCCAAAGCAGAAGCGTACGCCGTGCGTCTGAGCAAGCCACTGCGCGAGCCGGGGGATCGCCGTTCGCGACTCGACCCGCAGCTCATGCGGCGACCAGAGCGCACCCTGCGCGCCATCCGAACGCAACGCCGGCGCCCGGGCCGGCAGCGCTGCCGCTGGCACCAGCTCGCAGGCCGCCCCCATCTCGGTGCGACTGAAGGCATCGAGCACCGCCATGGCGCGCTCGCGTCGGGCCAGTACCCACAGGCCCTGATGCTCGATCGGGATGCCCGCCTGCGGCGCCACCTCGGCCCAGACCGCGCGACTGGCCATGGCGCGCCGCCAGGTGTCGCCCGCTGGCTGGCCGGTGATGGTGATGAAACCGAAATTGCGGATCGACGCACCCACACAGCGATGGTCACGCTCGATCACCACCACCCGCATCCCGCGGCGGGCGCCGGCCAGGGCATGCGCCAGACCGACGATGCCAGCACCCACCACGATCAGATCGGCGTTCTCGGCAGAAGACATGATCACGAACCCTCGGTCAACCCGCGGGAGGCGGGTCAGATGAAGCGGCGACGCAGCGCGGCCGATAGCAGATCGATGAGGCTCACGCTGACCACCAGGATCAGCAGCACGGCGCAGGTCTGGGCGTACTGGAAGCCCCGGATCACCTCGAAGAGCACCACCCCGATGCCGCCGGCGCCCACCATGCCCACGACGCTGGCCGAGCGCACATTGCTCTCGAAGCGGTAGAGCGCAAAGCTGAGCCACAGCGGCAACACCTGCGGCAGCACCCCGTAGACGATCTCCACGAGGGGATGCGCACCGCTGGCCCGGATGCCCTCGACCGGCCGAGGATCGATGGCTTCGACCGCCTCGGAGAAGAGCTTGGCCAGGGTGCCGGTGGTGTGGACCGTGAGCGCGAGCACGCCTGCGAACGGCCCCAGACCCACAGCCACGATGAACAGCATCGCAAACACCATCTCGTTGATGGCGCGGCAGGCATCCATCAGCCGCCGCATCGGCTGATGCACCCACGCCGGGGCGATGTTGGCCGAACTGAGCAGCGCCATCGGCACCGCGGCGATCACGGCCAGCAGCGTCCCCCACAGCGCAATGTGCAGGGTGACCACCATCTCGCGCAGGTAGATGCGCCAGTCACCGAAATCGGGCGGGAAGAACTCGGCGGTGTACTTGCCGATGTTGCCGGCATCGCGCACCAGATCCAGCGGGCGGATTTCCGCGCCGTGCCAGGCCCATGCCAGGACACCCAGGGCCAGCGCCCAGGCGGCATGGTGCAGCCATCCCGGCCGCTCGGCGGCCGCCCGTTCGCGCAGCACCTCGAGAGACGCGCGGGAAGGTGATGCCGCAGCGGCCAGTGTCGCGTTGCTCACTTTTTCAGCGCGGCCAGCTTCGCGTCGATCTCGGCGATCACCCTGGCGCGCTCGGCCGAGCTGAGCTTCTCGTCGGTCTCGGCGCGGCTGCGGTCCCGAAACAGTTCGAGTTCCCGGATCGGGATCAGCTGGTCATTGTTCGAGGCCCGGAAACCGTCATAGTTGTAGATCTTGTTGAGGACCGCCTTCTCCTGGGGGTCCTTCTGTGCGTACGCAAGCACGAAGGCCCGCAGCTTCTCCTTGACCACGGGGTCGAGATCCTTGCGCCACACGAACGGATCACTGGGAATCAGCGGGCTTTTCCAGATCACCCGCAGCTGGCTGTGGAGCTCAGGCTTCGTGCGCTCGAGCTGTTCGACCGTCTCGGTGTTGCTGGTCGCGACATCCACCTGCCGCGCAAGCGTCGCCTGGACATTGGCGCCATGGCTGGCATTGCGGATGGACTTGAACGCGGTGCGGTGATCGACCTTGTTCTGCGCGAAGATGTAGAAGGTGGGCACCAGAAAGCC
>CAIZPE010000232.1 GCA_903934795.1 uncultured bacterium
GCCGCGCCGGCGCGGCCCTCCGTCATCGGCCCCTCGACCATGAACACCCCGCTCTCCTACAAAGACGCCGGCGTCGACATCGACGCCGGCGACGCCCTGGTCGACCGCATCAAGCCGCTGGCTCGCCGCACGATGCGCGAGGGTGTGCTGGCCGGCATCGGCGGCTTCGGCGCGCTCTTCGAAGTGCCACGCCGCTACCGCGAGCCGGTGCTGGTGTCGGGCACCGACGGCGTGGGCACCAAGCTCAAGCTCGCCTTCGCGCTCGATCGCCATGACACCGTGGGCATCGATCTGGTGGCCATGAGCGTCAACGACATCCTGGTGCAGGGGGCCGAGCCGCTTTTCTTCCTCGACTACTTCGCCTGCGGCCGCCTGTCGGTGGACACCGCCGCGTCGGTGATCGGCGGCATCGCGCGCGGCTGCGAGATGGCCGGCTGCGCGCTGATCGGCGGCGAGACTGCCGAGATGCCCGGCATGTATCCCGATGGCGAATACGACCTCGCCGGCTTCGCGGTGGGCGCGGTCGAGAAGTCGCGCATCATCGACGGCCGCACCATCGCGCCGGGCGATGTGGTGCTGGGCCTGGCCTCCAGTGGCGCGCACTCCAACGGCTACTCGCTGGTGCGGCGGGTGATCGAGCGCGCCCACGGGTCCATCGATTCCCCTCGCATGGCCGACGATTTCCATGGCGCGCCCTTCGCCAACGCGGTCATGGCGCCCACGCGCATCTATGTGAAGCCGCTGCTCGAGCTGATCGGCCGTCTGCCGGTCAAGGGCATGGCCCACATCACCGGCGGCGGTCTGGTCGAGAACCTGCCGCGGGTGCTGGCCGAACCGCTGCAGGCGGTGCTGCACCGCGACGCCTGGCCGATGCCGCCGATCTTCCACTGGCTGCAGCGCGAGGGTGGCATCGCCGATGCCGAGATGCACCGGGTCTTCAATTGCGGCATCGGCATGGCCGTGGTGATGGGCGCCGAGCATGCCGACGAGGCCTGCGCGCTGCTCGTCGCGCAGGGCGAGACCGTGTACCGCATCGGCGAGATCGTCGCCCGCCCGTCAGGGCAGGCGCAGACCGTGGTGCGCTGAGCCCCGGGCCTGATTGCCGAGGAAGCCGGGCGTGGGCGCGGCGACGACGCGGATGCCGGTTCGAGGCGCCCAGGCTGATCGGGTGTGGTTGATGCTGCGGTTCATCGCAGTCCTCTGGGCCGCCGCCGTCCTCGGCTCGATGCCCGAGCTTGCGATCGCGCAGGGGAATCTGCGCGGGCCCCTGGGTGGCGCCCGAACCGTCAACTACCAGCTGCAGATCGAGGCTCCCGAGGAGCTGGTGGAGCCGCTGCGCGAGCGTACCCTGCTCGGTCGCTGGCGCGAGGATCCCGGCTTCGGCATCGAGCAGCTGCCGCTCTTTCTCGAGCGTGGCCGCGAGGAGGCGGTGGCGGTCGCGCAGGCCGCCGGGTTCTTCTCGGCCAGCGCGCGGGTGCTCACCGAGCCGGCCGAGCAGGCCGGCGCACCGCCGGTGGTGCGCATCGTGGTCGATGCCGGGGCGCGCACCACGGTGGCGGCCTTCAGCCTGAGCCTGCATGGCGCGGCCGCCGGCCAGCCGATCGAGAAGCAGCTCGCGCAGGCCTGGCCGCTGCCCGAGGGCAGCTTCCTGCGCTCTGCCGACTGGGAGCAGGGCAAGCGCGCGCTGCTCGAGCAGCTCCAGTCGGCCGGTTATCTGCGCGCCCGCATCGAGCAGAGCCGGGCGCGGGTCGATCCGGAGCTGACCGCCGCCCAGCTCTCGCTCGTGGTGGACAGCGGTCCGCGGATCGGCTTCGGGCCGCTGGTGCTCAAGGGGCTGCGGCGCTATCCGCGCTCGCTGGTCGACGATCTGCGCCCGTTCAGCGAGGGGGCGCCGTATTCGCTGGACCTGCTGCTCGCCTTCCAGCAACGCCTGCGGGTGGCCGGCCAGTTCAGCGCGGTGACGGTGCTGCCCGATCTCGCCGCCCTCGAGGCCGATGCCGAGCTGATGCAGGTGCCGCTGCTGGTGGACCTCTCCGAGCGCTCGCAGCAGCGGATCACCACCGGGTTGGGCTACTCCACCGATCAGGGCGCGCGCGGCCTGCTCGGCTATGACCACCGCAACCTGTTCGGCCGGGGCTGGCTGCTGGAGTCCGGTCTGCAGCTCGAGCAGGTGCGCGGCCGGGCCTTCCTCAACCTGCGCAGCCCGCAGGAGTCGGGCGGGCACTACTGGCAGGGCGGCCTGCGCAGCGAGCGGCTCGACACCCTGGGCGAGTACACGCGCACCCACACCGCCTACGCGGGTCGCGGCAAGCGCACCGAGGCCATCGACACCTTTCTCTCGCTGCAGTATCAGGCCGAATTCTCGCGGGTCGATGCCGGTGAGGGCGAACAGATCACCGGCAACCGGGCCGCGCTCACCCTGGGCTGGGCCTGGAGCCAGCGCCTGCTCGACTCGCGGGTCGATCCGCGTCAGGGCTACACCTTCAGCACGCAGGTCTCCGCGGCCTCGCGCGGCGTCCTGTCCGATCGCTCCTTCGTGCGGCTCTATGCCCGCGGCATGCGCTTCTGGCCGATCGACGGCGAGGGAGCGCTGCCGCGGGGCACCCTGATCGGTCTCGCCGAGGGCGGACTGGTGATTTCCGGCACGCGCGACGACATCCCTTCGCAGAACCTGTTCCGGGCCGGCGGCGCGCAGTCGGTGCGTGGCTATCGCTACCTGTCGCTGGGCCTGAAGGAAGGCGACGCGGTGGTCGGTGGCCGCGTGATGGCGCTGGGCAGCCTCGAGTACCAGGTGCCGGTGAGCGGCAACTGGTGGGCGGCCAGCTTCGTCGATGCCGGCAATGTGGTCGATGCCGTCGAGCAGTGGCGCCCGGCCGTGGGCTATGGCGTGGGCCTGCGCTGGCGCTCGCCGATCGGGCCGGTCAATCTCGATGTCGCCTACGGACAGCGCGACCGCGCGGTACGCGGCCACTTCTCCGTGGGCTACAGCTTCTGATGGCCGCCCTGCGCTCTCCGCTCGCGCGCTGGCTGGCCATCACGGCTGCGGTGCTGGCGCTGGCCGTCGTCGCGGCATGGCAGCTGCATGACCGGATCCTGGTCTGGGCGCTGGGGCAGGCGGTGCAGGCCAGCGATGGCCGCCTGCAGGTCGAGGGCGTGAGCGGCAGCCTCACCGAGGGCCTGCGCATCCAGCGGCTGGTCTGGCAGCCGCCGGCCGGCACCCGTGCCCGGCTTGCCGACCTGCGCCTGCGCTGGCAGTGGCCGCAGGCCTTGCGCGGCCGGGTGGTGATCGCCTCGCTGCAGGTGCGCGAGGCCGACGTCGATCTGGTCGATGACGGCTCGCCGCCCAGCCTGCCCGACTCGCTCGCCCTGCCGGTGCCGATGGCCTTGCTGGCAGGCCGCATCGAACGGCTGGCGCTGCGGCCGGCGCAGGGCGCGCCGATCGTGCTCGAGGCGGTGGAGCTGGTTGCCGACCACGACCCCGAGGCTGCGCGCTGGCGCATCGAGCGGCTGGCGGCGCGCACGCCCTGGGGCAGCGCCAGCCTCACCGGCCGCATCGCCACCGGCAAGCCCTTCGCGCTCGATGCGCGGGCCCGGGCCGACCTCGACTGGCAGGGCGTCTCGCTGGCTGCCCATGCGAGCGGCCCGCTCGGCGACATCGCGCTCTCGGTCCAGGCGAGGCCCCGGGGTGCCGCTCCCGACAGCGTGCCCGTGCTCGAGGCCGACACCGCCTGGCGGCTGCTGGCGGGCGGACTGGTCGAGCCGGTGCAGCTCAAGGCTCGCGGTGTGCGGCCGGCGCATCTCGGCCTGCCGGACCTGCGGGCGCTGATCGATGGCGAGGCCACGCTGCGATGGCGCCAGAACGCACCGGGCGAAGCCTTGTCGATGCGGGTGGCGCTTGCCAATCGCGAGCCTGCCCGGATCGATCAGGGCGGGCTGCCGGTGACCCGCGCCAGTGGCGTGCTGCGCTGGCGTGCCCCCCGCTGGCGGATCGACGATCTGCTCGCCGAACTGCCGGGCGAGGGGCGCCTCAGCGGCAGCGTCGACATCGATCCGGCGCGCCGTGTGTCGCTGCCGGGCCTGAACCTGCCGGGTCTGCGGGCTGCGCTGGTGGTGGCCGGGCTGCAGCCGGCGCTGCTGCATGCCGCGCTGCCGGCCGCCCGGCTGTCGGGCCGGGCGAATCTCGATGACGCGCAGTTTCTGCTCGCGCTGGCCGACAGCGCGCGCGGCGCGGCGGTCGTGCGGACTTTGGGCCGCGTGGCCGCCGACCGGGTGTCGTTCGACGAGTTCCGCCTGGCCGGTCTGCCGGCCTTTGGCGCTGCTGCCCTGGACGCCCGCGGTTCCCTGCAGATGGTGGCGCCCTGGGACATGGCGCTCGAGGGGCGGATCGATGGACTCGATCTCGCCAGCCTGCACGCGCTGCGGCCCGGTCTGCTGCCGCATGACTGGCGGGGCGGACTGGAAGGCCGCTGGTCGGTGCGCGGGCCGCTCGGTTCGCCCGATCAGCCCCGTGCGCTGCGGGTCGCCGCCGAGATCGAGCGCGGCAGCCTGCAGGGCCAGCCGCTGCGCGGCCGGATCAGCGCCCTGGTGCCGCCCGTGGGCCTGCGCGAGATCGAGGCCTCGGCCCAGTGGGGCGCGAGCCGCCTTCGGGCGAGCGGTGGTCTGGGCCTGCCCGGCGAGACCCTGCAGTTCGAGCTCGACACCCCGGCGCTCGCGCCGCTCGCGGCGCTGGCCGGCCTGCCGGCCATGCAGGGCGAGCTCAAGGCGCAGGGCAGCTGGCAGGGCAGCCCTGAGCATCCCGTGCTCGGTCTGAGCGCGAGTCTCGCCCGCTGGCGCATGGGCGACCATCAGATCGGCCAGGTCACGCTCAACGGTCGGCTGCAGGTCGATCAGCTCAGCCTCAGCGCCCAGGCTCGCGGGCTGCAGGTCGCGGGCCGGCCGCTCGATGCGCTCGAGCTGCAGCTCGAGGGCGGTGTCGCTGCGCACCGTGCGCGGCTTGCCCTGCGTGCTGGCGCGCATCAGGTGCAGGCCGCTGCCGAGGGCGCGGTGCAGGGGGCCTGGTCGGCGCCGCGCTGGTCGGGGCAGATCACCGAGCTGGCCTTGCGCGGGCCGGTGGGCGCGCGGCTGCGCGCGCCGGTCAGCCTGACGGCGTCGGCCGACGCCCTGCAGGTGGGTGCGGCGCGCATCGACAGTGATGCCGGCACGCTGAGCCTGCGCCAGCTCGGCCTTGCGCAGGGGCGCTGGGCCGGGGCGGGCGAAGCCCGGCTGCGCGGCGTGGCCCGGGTGGCTGAAGCGCTCGGCCTGGAGCGGCCTGCTGCCCCCCCGGGAGTCGACCTGGACGAGATCGCCCTCGAGCTCGACGCCGATCTCGCCGGCACCGGGCGTCAGGACCTCAGCGGCAGCCTGGGCCTGCGGGTGCGTCCGCCGCGCGGGATCCAGGGCGCAGGCGATGCCGCGATCACCCTGCGCGAGGGCGCGCTGCAGGGCACGCTGCAGATGGCCCTGCCCACCCTCGCCGTGGTCAACCGCTGGATCGGGCCGGAGTGGTCGCTCGATGGCCGCCTGATGCTCGACGGCCGGCTTGCCGGCACCCTCAGTGCACCGCGTCTGACCGGCGATGTCCGTGGCGAGGCGCTGCGGCTTGAGCAGCGCTCGATGGGCTGGCGGCTCGGAGCAGGGCGGCTGCAGGCCCGTTTCGATGGCGACCGTCTGCGTCTGGACAGCCTGCGTCTGTATTCCGGCCAGGCCGCGATCGACGCCGCGCAGCGCGCGCCGGCATCGGCAGCGGCATCGGCGCCAGCATCCGCGCCGGCATCGGCGCCGGCGCCGGCATCGCGTGATCCCGGCGCGCTCGCTGCCGGCGCGATCGACCTCGCCGGCGAACTGCGCGCCAGTGACCGCAGCGGCCGCTTCACCCTGCGCGCTCAGGGCGCACCGGTGCCCTTCGGCCCCGGGCAACGGGTGGTGGTGTCGGGTGAGGCGGATGTGATCAGCCAGGCGGGCCGCTTCGAGCTCAAGGGGCGGCTGCGCGCCGACGAGGGGCTGATCGAGCTGCGTGGCGGCGATGCGCCCACGCTGCCCGACGATCTGGTGATCGTTTCGTCCGCGTCGTCCGAGGTCGCTGCCTCGCCGGCCATGGGCTCACCGGCCGGCAACGGCCGAGGCGGGCGGTCAGGCGCCACCGCGGCAGAGCCGGGCCTCAGACTCCATGCCGACCTTGCCATCGACCTCGGCGAGAAGCTGCGGGTTCGCGGCAGCGGCGTGGACGCCCGGCTCACCGGTGCCCTGATCCTGCGCGGCACCCTGCCCGAGGATCCGCGCGCCTTCGGCACCGTGCGGGTGCGCGATGGCTCGTACAGCTACCAGGGCCAGAAGCTCGAGATCTCCCGCGGCCGGGTGGTGTTCAACGGGGCCATCGACAACCCGGCGCTCGATCTGGCTGCGGTGCGCCCGAACCTGCCGCTGGAGGTGGGCGTCACGCTCACCGGCACCGTGCGCACCCCGCAGATCCGGCTCTTCTCGCGGCCGGAGATGAGTGACGCCGACAAGCTGAGCTGGCTGGTGCTCGGCACCGCGCCCGACGGAGCCCAGACCGGCGCCCAGACCGCAGCCCTGC
Source organism: uncultured bacterium (assembly GCA_903934795.1). GTDB lineage: Bacteria > Pseudomonadota > Gammaproteobacteria > Burkholderiales > Burkholderiaceae_E > Quisquiliibacterium. The sequence goes on from CAIZPE010000232.1 coordinate 6,614, forward strand.
AGGCCGCCGCGGCCAAGCTGTTCGGCCAGAACGACGGTGGTCTGGCCAGCGCGCTCGGCCTGGATGTGCTGACCATCCGCGGCTCGGGGGCGCTCGACAGCTTCACCGCCGCCTCCACCCTGTCGGGCTTCCAGAGCGGCGGTGCGGTGCCCGGTCAGGTCGGCGGCAGCGCCACGGTCGCGCCCGGGTCGGCGGGCCAGAATGTGGTGGCGATCGGCAAGCGCCTGAGCTCGAGGCTGGTGATCACCTACGAGCAGGGCTTGCGCGGGGTCTGGAACCTGCTGCGCATCCAGCTCGACCTCACCAACCGGCTGGCGGTGCGTGCCCAGAC
>CAIZPE010000233.1 GCA_903934795.1 uncultured bacterium
CGCGGGCGAGCGCGTAGGTGAGCAGTCCGGTGTACTCGCTGCGGCTGGCGCCCGGGGTATGGGTGAGGCTGATCTCGGCCTTGCGGGTGACGCCACCGTGCGTGAAGTCGAACTGGACGGTGTAGGTGAAGGTTCCCGAGGTGGGCTGCGACACCGAGGCGGTGGTGAAGCTGGGCGCCGCGGGCAGGCCCGAGAACGCGGTGTTCATGTCGGCCTTGAGGTCGAGCGTGGCGCCCACGGCGGGCTTGCTCTTGCCGGCGGCCGAGGCCACATTGATGAGGCTGGCCAGGGTCATCAGACCGGTGTTGACCCGACCGCTCACGCCATCCATCCGGGCATCGAGCTGGGCGCTGGCGCAGGCCCAGCCGGTGCTGGTGTCGAGCGCGGTCCAGAGGCCGACATCGCCGCTGGGCAGCTCACCACTGCTGGGGCTGCCGTCGGGATGGCCCTCGTACTTGACGGTAGGGCCGTAGCAGCCGGCATTGACCGGTGTCTTCAGGAAGGCCACGGCATCGAAGGCGGTGCCGGCGCGCGGGGTCACGGTGCCCGAGAGCAGCGCATTGATGGCATTGGCCGCCTTGAGGTAACGCGGCGAACGGGTGACGGCGGCCTGCGCCTCGGACACCGGCATCAGGCCGAAGGCGATCTGCCCTGCGCTGCGGAAGTCCGCCGCCGCGAGTGCCGCGGCCAGGGCGCGCAGCCGCGGCAGGGGCTCGGCCCTGGACAGGGTGAGCACCTCGTTGGTCATCGAGACCGGCGAGGTCATGGCCAACCCGACCGGGAACATGGTGCCGCCGTCGATCGACGCGCTCGGGGCGGGCGCCGGCGCAGGAGACGGATTGGGCGAGGCTGCGGAGGAGCCACCGCCACCGCCGCAACCGGCGACCACCAGCGCCACGCTCAGCCCGAGGCCGAGTGCGGCCGCGCGTGCGGCCAGGGAAGGGGATGGCAGGGTCAGTGCCGAATTGGCAGAAGGCATGGGCGCAGACAGCACGCAATGCGAATCGCGGTCGAGGCGGTGCGACATGGGGGCTCCCGGAGAATGGATGGAAGACCGGCGCCGTGGGCGTCCACAGGAGAGTGGGTGGGCGGTGAGCGAAGAGCCTGCTCGGGGCGAGGTCATCCGCGAAGTATCCTCTGGCACGGGAAGGGCAATTTCACCGTTGATCGGGGAAAATGCCCCCCTGATCAGGCAATCCCGTCCGTCTTGCGGCCCGTCCGGCCGCGCCAGCCGGGGCCGCCACCCCCCTTCCCCGATTCCAGGTCGCCCATGTCGCCGTCTGATCCGGACCCCACCCGTCTGCAGCGGGTGCTGGTCACCAAGCTGCGCCACCATGGCGATGTGCTGCTTGCCGCGCCGGTGATCGGCGCACTGGCCCGACACGCGCCGCAGGCGCAGATCGACGCGCTGGTCTACGCCGAGACCGCGCCCATGCTGCTCAACCATCCCGGGCTGTCGCAGGTGCACCGGATCGACCGCGCCTGGAAGCGATCGGGGCCGTGGCGTCAGGCCCTCGCGGAATGGCAGCTGCTGCGGGCGCTGCGCGCACGACGCTATGACCTGGTGGTGCATCTCTCGGTGCATCCCCGCGGCGCCTGGCTGGTGCGCCTGCTGCGCCCGCGCTGGTCGGTGGGGCCCGAGCTCAGCCGGCCCGGGCGCCATGCCTGGTGGCGCAACAGCTTCACTCACCGCTATCCGGCGCAGTCGCATCCCGAGCACCACACCGTCGAGACCAACCTCGACAGCCTGCGCACCCTGGGCCTGCCGATCGGTGAGGCCGACAAGGCGGTGACGCTGGTGGCCGGCGCGCCGGCCGAGTCCGCCATCGAACAGCGCCTGGCCGCGCTCGGTTTGCCGCGCGGCGGCTTCATCCATGTGCATCCGATGTCGCGCTGGCGCTTCAAGTGCTGGCCGAGCGAGCGGGTGGCCGCGCTGTGCGAGACCCTGGCAGCCCGCGGCTGGCCGGTGGTGATCACCGCTGCGCCCGATCCGCAGGAGCTCGCGCTGATCGCTCAGGTGCTGGCGCGCTGTCCGGCCGCGGGCGGAGCCGCGCCCCGCATCCACGATCTGTCGGGCCAGCTGTCGCTGGAGCAGCTCGCCGCGCTCACCGCCCGGGCACGCCTCTTCGTGGGCGTGGACTCGGCCCCCATGCACATGGCCGCGGCGGTGGGCACGCCCACCGTGGGCATCTTCGGTCCGTCCCGTGATCGCGAATGGGGGCCCTGGGGACAGCCGATGAGCCTGCACCGGGTGGTGGCCTCTACCGAGCATCCCTGCCGCCCCTGCGGGCGCGCGGGCTGCCAGGACAGCAAGGTCAGCGACTGCCTGGTGACGCTGCCCGAGCGCGCCGTGCTGCAGGCCTGCGAGGAATTGCTCAGCAACGCCCCTGCCCCGCTGCCCGCCGCGGCCTGAGGTCGCTTGCCACGCGGTTCGTGGCAGCATCGGCCTTCTAGGCTCATGAACGGAAACCCCCATGGAACTGTCCGCACCCGCGCTGTGGTGGCTGCTGAGCGGCGCGCTGATCGTCGCCGAACTGCTCAGCGGCACCTTCTACCTGCTGATGATCGCGCTCGGCGCGGCCGCGGGCGCCCTCGGCGCTCATGCCGGCGCGGGCGTGAGCGCCCAGATCGTGGTGGCCGCCCTGGTGGCCGGCGGCGCCACCGCCGCCTGGCATCTGCGGCGGGCCCGTCATCCCCGCTCGGCGCCTGCGGCGTCCAACCCCGATGTGCTGCTCGACATCGGTCAGCCGGTGCGCGTGGCGGCCTGGCAAGACGACGGCACCGCCACCGTGCAGTACCGGGGCGCGGCCTGGCAGGCGCGTCATGTGGGGGCCCTGCCGCCGCAGCCCGGCGCCCACATCATCGTGGCGGTGCACGGTACGCGGCTCGATGTCACGCCCGCATCCACGCCCTCCGCTCACTGATCGCCCTCGTTGCGCTCATCGGCCGATCGCATCGATCACCCTCACCGCCCACCACCAGGAGTTTCGCGTGGAAATCGCCCTGATCATCGCCATCGTGGCCGTCGTCTTCGTCAGCCGCACCTTCAAGATCGTGCCGCAGCAGCATGCCTGGGTGGTCGAGCGGCTGGGCCGCTATGACCGCACCCTCGCGCCCGGCCTGAAGTTCGTCATTCCCTTCGTCGAGCGCGTGGCCTACCGGCACTCGCTCAAGGAGGTGCCGCTCGATGTGCCCAGCCAGGTCTGCATCACCAAGGACAACACCCAGCTGCAGGTCGACGGCATCCTGTTCTTCCAGGTGACCGACCCGATGCGCGCAAGCTACGGCTCCAGCGACTACATCGTGGCCATCACCCAGCTGGCGCAGACCACGCTGCGCAGCGTGGTCGGCAAGATGGAACTCGACAAGACCTTCGAGGAGCGCGACATGATCAATGCCTCGGTGGTCAATGCGCTGGACGAGGCGGCGCTCAACTGGGGCGTGAAGGTGCTGCGCTACGAGATCAAGGACCTCACCCCGCCGGCCGAGATCCTGCGCAGCATGCAGGCGCAGATCACCGCCGAGCGTGAAAAGCGCGCCCTGATCGCCGCCTCCGAGGGGCGCCGCCAGGAGCAGATCAACATCGCCACCGGCGAGCGCGAGGCCTTCATCGCCCGCTCCGAGGGCGAGAAGCAGGCCGAGATCAACAAGGCGCAGGGCGAGGCTGCCGCCATCGCCGAGGTGGCCGCCGCCACCGCCGAGGCGATCACCCGCATCGCCCAGGCCATCCGCCAGCCCGGCGGTGACCAGGCGGTGCAGCTCAAGGTGGCCGAGCGCGCAGTCGATGCCTATGGCCAGCTCGCCAAGGCGAACAACACCATGATCGTGCCCGGCAACATGAGCGAGGTGTCGGCGCTGATCGGTACCGCCATGACGCTCATGAAGAGCGGCCCGAAGGCCTGAATGATGAGCGCGCTCAATGTGCTGGGCGAGCCGCTGCAGGCATGCTCCTTCGATCCGCTGACCGGCTGGTTTCGCGACGGCTGCTGCCACACCGACGCGCAGGATCACGGCAGCCATGTCATCTGCGCACGCATGACCACGGCCTTCCTCAACCATCAGTTCGAACTGGGCAATGATCTGATCACGCCGCGCGCGGCGTACCGCTTCGCGGGTCTCAAGCCCGGCGATCGCTGGTGCGTGTGCGCCCTGCGCTGGAAGCAGGCCTGGGTCGATGGCTGCGCCCCGCCGGCGGTGCTGGCCTGCACCCATGAACGCGCGCTGGCGTTCGTGCCGCTCGAATGGCTGCAGGCCTCGGCCCAGGCCTGAACGGCGCCCCGGCTGCGCCCCTCGTCGCACGCCCTGCGCTCTTTCGCGCGCGGGGCCTGTCCAAGATCTACCGTACCGGCGAGGTCGAGGTGGTGGCTCTGCATGACATCGATCTCGACATCGGCGCCGGCGAATTCATCGTGCTGCTCGGCCCCTCGGGCAGCGGCAAGTCCACGCTGCTGAATATCCTGGGCGGGCTCGATGCGCCGAGCGCCGGCGATGTCGAGTTCCGCGAGCACCGCCTCACCGGCGCCTCCGATGCCGAGCTCACCGCCTATCGCCGCGAGCATGTCGGCTTCGTGTTCCAGTTCTACAACCTGATCCCCAGCCTCACCGTTCGGGAGAATGTCGCGCTGGTGACCGACATCGTGCATGACCCCATGCCGATCGACGAGGCCATCGACCGGGTGGGCCTCACGCCGCGGCGCGACCACTTCCCGGCGCAGCTTTCCGGCGGCGAGCAGCAGCGGGTGGCGATCGCGCGCGCGATCGTCAAGCGGCCCGAGGTGCTGCTGTGCGACGAACCCACCGGCGCGCTCGACTACCGCACCGGCAAGCTGGTGCTCGAGGTGATCGCGCGCATCAACGCCGAGCTGGGCACCACCGCGGTGGTGATCACCCACAACGCGGCCATCGCCGGCATGGCCGATCGGGTCATCCACCTCGGCGACGGCACCATCCAGCGCATCGACATCAACCCGCACCGCCTCTCGCCTTCGGAGCTGTCCTGGTGAGGCGGCCGTGAAGGCGCTCGACCGCAAGCTGCTGCGCGACCTGCGCCGGCTGTGGAGCCAGGCGCTCACCATCGCGCTGGTGGTGGCCAGCGGCGTGGGCAGCTATGTCACCGCGCTCTCGGCGGTGGACTCGCTGGCCGAGGCGCGCGATGCCTTCTATGCGCAGGGCCGCTTCGCCGATGTCTTCGCGGCCGTCAGACGCGCGCCGCGCGCGATGGCCGACACACTCGCCGCGATTCCCGGCGTGGGCGACATCCAGCTCAGCATCGAGCGCGTGGTGCGCGTGGACATCGCCGGCGTGGATGATCCGCTGCTCGCGCGCATGATCGGCATCGACCCGCGCCAGCCCCGGCGGCTCAATGCGGTGATGGTGCGCAGCGGCGCGCCGCTCGACCCCGACAGCCAGGGCGTGCGCGGCGATGGCGCGATCGATGCGCTGGTCTCGGCCTCGTTCGCGCAGGCCCACGGGCTTGGCCCGGGGTCGCGCCTGAGCGCGCTGATCAACGGCCGCCAGCGCGCGCTGGTCGTGCGCGGCATCGCGCTCTCGCCCGAGTATGTGTTCGCCGGCATGACCGGCATGCCCGACCTGCGCGGCTTCGGCGTGCTGTGGGTCGACGAACGGGTGCTCGCCGCCGCCTGGGACATGGAAGGCGCCTTCGACCATGTGTCGGTGCGGCTCGCGCCGGGCGCCAGCCCGCCCGCGGTGATCGCGGCGCTGAACCGGCACCTCGCCCGCTATGGCGGGCGCGACGCACATGCGCGCGAGCACCAGACCTCGCACGCGTTCCTGCAACGCGAGATCGACGAGCAGCGGGTCTTCGCCACCGTGCTGCCGGTGATCTTCCTGGCCGTGGCGGCCTTCCTGCTCAATGTGGTGATCTCCCGACTGGTGGCCACGCAGCGCGAGCAGATCGCCGCGCTCAAGGCGCTCGGCTATCCCGACCGTACGATCGCCGGGCACTTCATGAAGCTGGTGGCGGTGATCGTCACGGTGGGGCTGATCATCGGCTTTGCCGGCGGCGAGGCCTTCGGCCGGCTCATGACCGGTCTGTATGCCGGCTTCTTCCAGTTCCCCGAGTTCGCGCATCGCATGACCCCGTCGCTCTTCGTCACCGGCGCGCTGGTGGCGGTGATCACCGCGCTGACGGGCACGCTCAACGCGATCTGGGCCACGGTGCGTCTGCCCCCGGCCGAGGCCATGCGCCCGCCCGCCCCTGGGCGCTACCGGGTGAGCTGGCTGGAGCGCATCAGCCCGCGCCTGCTCGGCCCGGGCCCCCGGATGATCCTGCGCAACATGCAGCGGCGCCCCTGGCGCACCACGCTCTCGGTGCTCGGCATGGCCGCCGCGGTGGCCATCGTGATGATGGGCAACTTCGCGCGCGACAGCATCGCGGTGATCGTCGACACCGCGTTCTCGGTGGCGATGCGCGCCGATCTCACCGTCAGGCTGATCGAACCCGGGGACGATGCGGCCCGGCATGCGCTGGCCCGGCTGCCAGGGGTGATCGCGGTCGAATCAGGCCGCGACGTGGCGGTGCGCTTCGTGGCCGGTCATCGCAGCGAACGCGGCGCCATCCAGGGCCTGGAGGCGCAGCCGCAACTGCGCCGCGTGGTCGATCTCGACGGCCACGCCGTGGCCCTGCCCGGCGAAGGTCTGCTGATGAGCGACCGGCTCGCTGCCAAGCTCGGGCTGCGCCCCGGCGATTTCCTGCGGGTCGAGGTGATCGAGGGCAGGCAGCCGAGCCTGCTGGTGCCGCTGGCGGGCACGGTGCGCGACATGATGGGCCTGAACGCCTACATGGAGCGGCGCGCCCTCAACCGGCTGCTCGGTGAATCGGATGTGGCCAGCGCCTACTCGCTGGCGCTGGAGCGCGGCGCGGAACCGGCCACGCTCGCGGCGATCCGCGGGCTGCCGACCCTGGTGGGCACCTTCAGCAAGGCCAGCCTCGAGCGCAACATGAACGAGGTGAGCGCGCGCAACATCCGCATCATGAGCTCGATCATGACGGTGTTCGCGGTGGTGATCGCGGTGGGGGTGGTGTACAACAACGCCCGCATCGCGCTGGCCGAGCGCACCTGGGAGCTGGCCAGCCTGCGCGTGCTGGGCTTCACACGCGGCGAGGTCTCCGCGCTGCTGCTGGGCGAGCAGGCGCTGCTCATCGCGCTGGCGCTGCCGCTGGGCATGCTGATGGGCGAAGGGCTGGTGCGCGGCATCGTCTCGTTGTTGGCCTCCGACCAGTTCGCCTTCCCGGTGGCGCTGCAGCCGCGCACCTACGCGTGGGCCGCGCTGTGCGTGGTAGCCGCGGGCGTGGGCAGCGCACTGGTGGTGCGTCGGCGGGTCGATCGGCTCGACATGGTGGCGGCGCTCAAGACCCGTGAATGAAGGCTTGCCGGCGCGTCTGCCGGCCGAGGAAAGACGCAGACCGACATGAAACGCAACACGCTGCTCATCACCGCCGGCATCGCTCTGGCGGCAGCCGGCCTGCTCGCCTGGGCCTTCGCGCCGCGCCCGGTGCTGGTGGAGCTCGCCACGGCCGAGCGCGGTCGCTTCGAATCCACCATCGATGAAGACGCGCGCACGCGGCTGCGCGAACGCTTCATGGTGTCAGCGCCCCTGGCCGGCCGGCTGGCCCGCATCGCGCTGCGCGAGGGCGACCCGGTGGCCGCCGGGGCCGTGGTGGCCCGGCTCTCGCCTGTGCTCTCGCCCCTGCTCGATGAGCGCACCGTGCGCAGCCAGCAGGCCCGCGTGGCGTCGGCCGAGGCGGCGGTGCTGCGCGCCGGGGTGCGCGTCGAGCGCGCGCGGGTGGGCCTGCGCCAGGCCGAGAACGAGCTCACGCGCAGCGAGCAGCTTGCCGGCAAGGGCTTTGTCGCGCCCACCAAGCTCGAGGTCGACCGCCTCGCGGTGGCAGCGGCCCGCAAGGAAATCGAGGCCGGCGAACAGGACCGGCATGTCGCCGAGCATGACCTCGAGCAGGCCCGCGCCGCGCTGAGCGCGGTGCGGCAGACCGGCAGCAACGGCGCGCCCTTCGAGGTGCGCTCCCCGATCGAGGGCCGGGTGCTGCGGATCGCGCAGGCCAACGAGGCGGTGGTCGCGCTTGGCGCGCCGCTGCTCGAAATCGGCGACACCCGGCGGCTCGAGATCGTGGCCGAGCTGCTCACCACCGATGCGCTGCGGGTCATGCCCGGTGCCCGTGCGCAGATCGAGCGCTGGGGCGGCCCCGGCATCCTGGCGGGCACGGTGCGGCTGGTCGAGCCCGCGGCCTTCACCAAGGTGTCGGCACTGGGCATCGAGGAGCAGCGCGTGAATGTGCTGCTCGACATCGTCAGCCGGCCCGCGCAGTGGGCCGCGCTCGGCGACGGCTTCCGGGTGTCGGTGCGCATCGTGCAGCTGTCGGAGGACAACGCCGTCACCGTGCCAGTGAGCGCGGTGTTCCCGTTGCCCTCGGCAAAGCCCGACGCGAGCGGGGCACCGCCGATGGCGGTGTTCGTGGTGCGCGAAGGCCGCGCGCGGGTCCTGCCGGTGACGCTCGGCGCCCGCAACGGGGTGCAGGCCTGGATCCGCGCTGGGCTGGAGGCCGGCGAGCCGGTGATCGTCTATCCGCCGCCGGCCGTGGCCGACGGGGTGCGGGTGAAGGCCCGCGGACGCTGAATCGGCGCCGCGCGCGGGCCTGGGGTCAGAGCAGGCCGTCGATCGGCAGCCAGGACAGCACCCGGGCGCCCAGGCGTCGCAGCAGCGGCGCGCCGGGTTCGCGCTCATGCACCTGCTGCGTGCCATCGGCCCGGGTCTCCAGCCACTGCAGCGTTCCCTCGCGCGACAGGCTCACCCGCCAGGTGGCCGCCGTCATGTCCCGGGTGATGGCCTCGGCCAGCGCACGGGTGAGCACCGGGCTGTCCACGGTGAGCCCCATCTCGGTGTTCAGACGGGCCGAGCGGGGATCGAGGTTGAACGAGCCCACGAAAAGGCGCTCCCCGTCCACCAGAAAGGTCTTGCCGTGCAGGCTGGCTGCCGAGGACGCCCCCAGGCGGACATTCCAGGGCAGCCTGGGCAGGCGGACCTGGGCCACGGCATCGGGCTTGAGTTCATGCAGCTCGATGCCCGCGGCCAGCAGCGCACGACGGTGCCGGGCATAGCCGGCATGCACCGCCATCACATCGGTGGCGGCCAGCGAGTTGGTGATGATGCGCACCGCCACGCCCCGACGGGCGAGTTCCACCAGATGCCTCACCCCTTCCTCGCCAGGCACGAAGTAGGGCGAGACCAGATCGAGGCTGCGGCGGGCGCTGCTCAGCCAGCGGCCGAGCGGCTCGAGCATGCGGCCGGTGGCAGCACCCCCGGCTGGCACCGGCTCGAGTTTGGCCGGCGTGTCGGACAGCACCGCTGCCGGAGCCCACTGCAGCGGGCCATCACCGCCGAGCGGCGCGCCCAGCCAGGGCGAGCGCTGCAGCTCGGCAAGCAGACGCGCCACCTCGGGCAGCCTGCCGGGATCGTCGAGCAGCCGCGCGAGGCCGGCGAGTTCGGTCGCCTCGACCGGCGGCAGCAGCCCGCCGAGCGGGTAGGCCCAGCGGCTGTTCCAGAAGGCATCGAAGTGGCCCGCGGTGGCGCGCGCGACCGGGCCCAGCGCGATGAGATCGAGGTCGGCGAAGAGCAGATCGGCATCCACGCCGTAATAGACATCACCGATGTTGCGCCCGCCCACGATCGTGGCCAGGCTGTCGGCGGTGAACGACTTGTTGTGCATGCGCTGATTGAGCCGCTGGAAGTCGGTCAGGTAGCCCAGGGCCTTGAAGCCGCGCTGCGCGAAGGGATTGAACAGGCGCACCTCCACCCCGGGCTGGGTGGACGCAGCCTGCAGCCAGGCATCCATGCCATCGCTGCCGTTGTCATCGAGGAGCAGTCGCACACGCACGCCACGCTGCGCGGCCCGGCGCAGCTCGTGCAGCAGCAGCAGCCCGGAGGCGTCGGGCCGCCAGATGTAGACCTGCACATCCAGCGCGCGCTGCGCGGTGCGGGCAAGCAGCACCCGGCTGGCCAGGGCCTGGGTGGGGTCGCGCAGCAGAGCCACACCACTCAGCGTGGCATCGCCACCCGGCGGTGCGTAGGCCCTGGCCAGGGCGCTGTCGGCCCCGGCGATCAGATGGGTGCTCGGCTCGCGCTCGGGCAGGGGCGGCAGACGATGGGCGCAGCCCGACAGCGCAAGCCAGGCGCACAGCGCGGCGGCCAGCCACAGCCCGCGACGCAGGACCCGACGGCCCGTCATGTCGGCCCGCACTCGAAGGCGAACCCCGCGTACAGGCCGTCGGCCTTCTCGCCGGTGTTGTCGGTGTCGGTCATCACCGCCACGGCCACCACCGGGCCGGGCGCCACGCCAAACGCGCGCCGATAGTCCTCGCGCAGGTTGCGGCGCACCTCGTGCCACTTGCCCAGACCCTCATTGCCCGACTGCACGACCAGCATCTTGATCTGGCGGGTGTGGGTGGAATCGATCAGGGTCTCGGGCGCCTCGCGGCTGCCCCAGATGTACATCAGCGCGGCATAGGGCGGCGGGCGGCCGGTCATGGTCTGCGCGAGCTTGCGCTGCGCGCGCTCGGCCATCGGCAGCTTCGAGGCATCCCCATCGAAGGCCACCACCACCCGCAGCGGCGCATCCTCGCGGGCGCGGTCGGCGTTGTCGGCACCGGGCACCAGGGCATCGGTCTTCCACGACCACCGCAGCCAGGTGGCGGCAGACCGGGCCGGCTGGAAGCCCGCGCCGTAGAGCGAGGCCGCGCCGTCGGCGTGGGCCTGCAGCACCCGGCGGCCATCCTGCGTGAGCAGCTGGTAGCGGGTGTCCTTCTTGAGCTTGGACAGCGGCGCATGGCCCCAGGCGGTGGCGCCGCCCTCGAAGGGCAAGGGGCGCGGGGCGCAACCCTTGGTCTGCGCCGATGCCGCGCCGGCCAGACACATCAGCGTGCCGAGAATCCCGGCGCGCGTCCATCGACGGATGACTGGACTGCCCATGTCACGATCCCTGGGAGGAAACCGGCGCACTGTACCGCGGGAGCCCATGCCGCGACACCGTGCGGGCTCGCTGACGACGATGACCAATGGGTAGACTGCACCAATGACCGCTTCCTCGACCGATTCCGACCTCACCCTGCGGCTGGTCCGCGACGTGCCGATCAGCCCGGCGCAATGCTTCGCAGGCTGGACGGTGCCGGAGCTGCTCATGCCCTGGTTCTGCCCGCGCCCCTGGCGGGTGGTGGCCTGCACCCTTGACCCCAGACCGGGCGGCGCCTTCTGCACCACCATGCAATCCCCGGAAGGCGAGACGCAGCCCGAGGGTGTCGGCTGCTATCTCGCGGTGGAAGCGCCCCATCGGCTGGTGTGGACCAACCTGCTCGGGCCGGGCTACAAGCCGCAGGCCATCAGCCATCCCGGCTTCGGCTTTGTCTGCGAGCTGCGCTTCGATCCTCTCCCCGACGGCGGCACGCGCCATCAGGCTCAGGTGCACCATGTGGACGCCGCGGGCCGCAACGCCCACGCGGCCATGGGGTTCGAGCAGGGCTGGGCTGCTGCGCTGGAACAGCTGGTGGCCCTGGTGCAGCAAGCCGCGGCGGCTTGAACCGCGGATGCCCACTGCCCGACGGCAAGCCACCGCGGGCATGGGACGCGCCCTTGGCAGTGACGGAGGAAAAAAAGCCCAACCGGTGAGGGTTGGGCTTTTTGGGAAGTGGTGGAGCGGAGGAGGATCGAACTCCCGACCTTCGCATTGCGAACGCGACGCTCTCCCAGCTGAGCTACCGCCCCGAAGCCTGTAAGAATAGCACAGGTCAGCGAGCCGCACGACGCGGCTCGGCTGGCGACGCGGGCACAGTCCCTGGCCCCGGCCGCCGCGGTTTGACGCCCCGCCTCGCCGCTGGAATGCTCTGGCCAAGCCCGTTCCCGCCGCTCGCCCTCCCCGCTTCCTGCCGCTTGCCCCTCCCGCGCGGCGCCATCCCGCCAGGACCCCGCCATGCCGGACTTGACCGAAGACTTCTGCAACCGCGAGTACAACAACCGCGCGATGATCCCCGACTTTGCCGACTACCTGGTGCGGTGGTCGGCCCAGGCCGCGCAGGCCCGCGCCGCGCATGCGCACCTCGCCGGGCTGCGCTACGGCAGCCACGAGAAGGAGACCCTCGATCTTTTCCCCGCGGCCGGCGGCCACAGCCCGCTGATGGTGTTCATCCACGGCGGCTACTGGCGCAGCCTCGACAAGGACGACTTCTCCTGGGTGGCGCCCGCCTTCCTTGCGCGGGGCATCAGCGTGGCGGTGCTCAACTACGCGCTGGCCCCGGCGGTGAGCCTCGAGACCATCACCCGCCAGGTGCTGCGGGCGCTGGAATGGCTCTACCGGAATGCCGGCAGCCACGGCATCGACCCGGCGCGCATCGTCGTGAGCGGTCATTCCGCCGGCGGCCATCTCTGCGCCATGAGCCTGGCCGCCCTGTGGCCAGCCTGGGATCCGGATCTGCCCGCCGACCTGGTCAAGGGCGGCGTGGCGGTCAGCGGGCTCTACGACCTGGAGCCGATCCGACTGGCGAGCTTCCTGAATGTCGACCTGAAGCTCGACGCGCGCAGCGTGGCCCGGCTCTCGCCGGCCTGGATGCCGCCGGCCTCGCGCGCGCCGCTGATCACCGCGGTGGGCGGCCTGGAGAGCAGCGAGTTCAAGCGTCAGAACGCGCTGCTGGGCGCGCGCTGGCGGGCCAACCTGCGCGCCGATGTGCCCATGCCGGGCTGTCATCACCTGTCGGTGATCGAGGGCCTGGCCACGCCGGGCAATCCGCTGTTCGAGGCCAGCGCGGCGCTTTGCCTGGGCGCCTGAGGGTCACACGCCCTCAGCCGATGCCCTCGCGGGCCGGCGACAGCGCTGCGGCCTGCACACCGTGCGCCAGCAGCGCCTCGGGCACCGGCCGACCGAGCGCCAGGGCCGCGCACAGCTGCCCCATGGCCGCGCAGGTCTGGATGCCGTAGCCGCCCTGTGCCGCCACCCAGAGAAAGCCCGGCGCATCGGCACGCGCGCCGGCCACCAGTTCGCCGTCGGCCACGAAGGAGCGCAGGCCCGCCCAGACCCGGGCAGGACGGCGGATGGCGAGCGTGGTGGCCTGCTCGAGCCGGTCGATCGCCAGCGCGATGTCGAGTTCCTCGGCCTGCACATCCTGCGGCGGCACCGGGTCGGCATTGGCCGGCGAGGCGAGCAGCTGGCCGGCGTCGGGCTTGAAGTACCAGCTCTCGTCGAGATCGGTGACCATCGGCCAGGCGGCGCAATCCAGGCCCGGCGGCGGGGCGAACACGAAGGCCGATCGCCGGCAGGGCTGCAAGCCGATCGGCGACAGACCGGCCAGCATGCCAATGCGATCCGCCCAGGCTCCCGCGGCATTGAGCACCCGGCGCGCGCGCCATTGACGGCCATCGGCCACCCGCACCCGCCAGCCTTCGCCCTCGCGTGAGATGCCCGTCACCTCGGCCCGGCACTTCAGCTCACCGCCGGCGCGGCGCAGCCCGCGCAGGAAACCCTGGTGCAGGCCGTGCACATCGATGTCACAGGAACCCGGCTCGTGGATGGCAAAGCCGGTGCGCTGCGGCCTCAGCACGCTCACCGCGGCCAGCGCCTGCTCGGGGCGCCACCAGTCCACCGCACCCTGCGCGGCCAGTTCCCGGTGGAGCGCGGCAAGCGCCTCGTCCTGGCCGGGCCGCCCCACGATCAGGGTGCCGCGCGGACTGAGCACCGGCTGATCGCAGAACCCTGCCGGCGGGTGCATGAGGAAGTCCCGGCTCGCCCGCGAAAGCGCCCGCACCTGCGCCGGCCCGTAGGTCTCGGAGAACAGCGCCGCCGAGCGGCCGGTGCTGTGGTAGCCGGGCTGGTCTTCTCGCTCGAGCACCAGGGTGCGGCCATGGGGCGCCAGCCACCAGGCCACGGAAGCGCCGGCGATGCCGGCGCCGATCACCAGGAAATCCACATCGGTCATCGGTATCCCCTGCCCGGGCCCCGCCCGTCAGCGCGACGGCGGACCCGGAAAAGAAAAAAGGCGCGCATTGCTGCGCGCCTCGAAAAGGGCAGTCTCGCTGCCTCTCCTCCTCCTCCTCGAATCCGGGTGAGCGGGCTTGCCGTCACCGATTGGCCGCGATCCTAACCGGTCTCGCGGTATTCGTCCATGAAATTTCGATTCCCGAAATGACAACCATTGATCCGCCGGTCAGCGTGCCCGATCGGCCCAGACCAGCATCCCGAGCCCCAGCGCCAGAGCGAAGAGGCTGGGCATGCCGGTGGCCAGCCATGGTGGCCAGGTGTTGAGCAGACCGAGATGGGAGAACAGACCGTTCATGAAATGGAACGCCACACCCAGCATGATCCCGGCGAAGACGCGCAGACCGATGCCCCCGGCGCGCACCTGCAGGTAGGCGAAGGGCAGCGCCAGCACCAGCATCACGATCACCGCCAGCGGATAAAGCAGCTTCTTCCAGAGCGCGATCTGATAAAGATCGCTGCGCTGCTGGTTGTCCTCGAGGTGGCGGATGTACTGGAACAGGGCCAGCGCCGACATCCGCTCCGGCATGAGGGCCAGCACCCCGAGGAGCTCGGGGCTGAGCTCGCTCTCCCAGACCATGTCCGCAGCCGTGCTTCTTACCGCCCGCAGCGCGGCGATCTCGCCGGCGGCCTGCACCGGCTGGAAGCGGGTCAGGGTCACCTGCTGCAGCCGCCAGCGACCCGGCGCCTCGAAGCGCGCGCCAGCGGCATCGATCAGGGCCAGCAGGCGGAACTGATCGTCGAATTCGAAGACATGCACCGCCCGCAGGCTGGTGTCGGCGCGCATCTCGGCGATGTTCACGAAGCGCTGCCGGGTGACCTGCCCCGCCTCGTCGCGCAGGGTGTCTTTCACCCACAGGCCTGAACGCAGCTCGGCCCCGGCACCCGCCCCCGTGCCGGCCGACAGCGCCGAGAAGCGGATCTGGCGAGCCAGCCGGTCTGCCGGCGGCGCGGCCAGTTCACCCACCAGCGCCGTCACCAGCGCAAAGCCCCCGCCTACCGTGACCACCGCGGCCAGCGCCCGGCGTCGGCCCAGACCTGCGGCGCGCATGGCGGTGAATTCCGAGCTCGCGGCAAACTGGGCCAGCGCATAGATCGCGCCGATCAGCGCGGCCACGGGCATGAGCTCGTAGATGCGGCTGGGCAGGCCAAGCAGCACCACCGCCACCGCGTGCTGAAGCTGGTAGACGCCGCGCCCGAGATCGTCGAGTTCGTTGACAAAGTCAAAGAATGCGAACAGGCCCAGGAAGCCGGCGAGCACGAACACCACCGCGCCGGTGATCGCCCGGGCCAGATAGCGGCGGATCAGGATCATGCCGCGCGCTCAGGCACCGGCCCGCGCGCCGCCGGCAGGCGCGCGCCGCAGCCGGGGCAGGCGCCAGGCCGAGAGTGCGGTGCGGCGCCAGAGCAGGAAAGCCGCCAGCGCCAGCACCACCGCATGCACCAGCCAGACCGCCACCGCGAAGCGCGCCTTGCCCTGGGCCACCCAGACCTGCGACAGCGAGATCAGGTTGCTGTAGAGCAGGTAGGCCAGCAGGGCCACCACCAGATTGACCGACCGCCCCACCCGCGGATTGAACGAGGACAGCGGGATGGCCATCAGCGCCAGCAGGGCCGCCGAGCAGGGCAGGCCGATGCGCCAGACCAGTTCGCCCAGGTGCGAGGCGGTGGGGTCGGCAAGCAGCGCGAGCGTGGTCTTGGCCTTGGCCGCGGTGTGCGGTGCCGGCGCCGGTGCAGGGTCGATGCGCAGGCCGTAGCGCTCGAATTCCATCACCCGGAAAGTGGGGTCGCCGCTGGCGCCATCGTAGCGACGGCCCTTGTCGAGCACCAGGAAGCGCTGGCCGTCGGGCTGGGTGGTCACCTCGCCGCCAGCCGAGACCACCACCGTGAGCCGCTCACCGCTGCGCTGGGTGACGAAGACATTGCGCACCACCCGCTCGTCCTCGGAGAGCGCCTCCACGAAGAAGACCCGCGAGCCCGAGGCCGATTCGCGGAACTGCCCGGCCGAGACCCGCGAAACGTCCTGGCGCTGGTCGAATCGCTGCTGGTACTCGTCCATCTGCCGGTTCGCCCAGGGCGCCAGCGAGAACGAGAGCAGGCCCACCACCACCACGAATGGCGCGGCGAACGCGAGCACCGGCGCGATGAAGTGGCGCAGGCTGCGGCCGCTGGCAAACCAGATCACCATCTCGTTGTCGCGGTAGGCGCGGGTCAGCGCCATGAGCACCGCGATGTACACGGTGAGCACCAGCAGCACCGGCAGGAAGTTGATCGCCGCGAACACCAGCAGCGGCAGGATCCCGGCCGAGTCCACACGACCACCCGCCGCCCGACCCAGGGTGCGGATCAGGGTGGTGGTGAGCATGATGGTGAACAGCGTGGCGAAGACCACGCCGGCCAGGTTGGTCAGGTCCCGGCGCAGGGATTTCTTGAAGAGCATCGCGAAGCGCCGGGTGCAGGCCGATATAATCGGCCGTTATTCCGAGGGACAGGTGCTGCCATGCAATTCAGTATAAAGAGTTCGGCCGTCGAGGCCCTGCGCACGGCCTGCGTGCTGGTGCCGGTGAGTCATGGCAGCAACCTCAGCGCCGGCGGCAAGGCGCTCGATGAAGCCATGGGCGGTGCACTGAGCGCTGCGCTCGCCCGTGGCGACCTGCAGCACAAGGCCGGCGCCACCCTGCTGGTGTACGGCGACGCCCGCAAGGCGGCGCGCGCGGTGCTGGTGGCCACCGGCGATGAGGCCGAGTGCAGCGAGCGCGCCTTCACCGAGGCCGTGCGCGCGGGCCTGCGCCAGACCGGCGCCCTGGCCTGCGACGACGCCGTCTCGCTGCTGCATGAGGCCGGTGTCAAGGGCAAGGATCTCGCCTGGAAGCTGCGCCAGCAGGTCGCGGTCGGTCGCGACCTCGCCTACCGCTTCGATCGCCTGAAATCGCGCAAGGAGACCCAGCCGGTGCGCCCCGGCCGGGTGCACCTGCTGGTGGCCCGCGCCGACAGCTCGCCCGCCCAGACGGCGGTGGCGCGCGCGGTGGCCCTGGCCAATGGCACCGACCTGGCCCGAGACCTCGGCAACCTGCCCGGCAACATCTGCACGCCAGCCTACCTGGCCGACGCCGCGCGCAAGCTCGGCACCGAGTTCAAGCTCAAGGTGCAGGTGCTCGAGCGCAAGCAGATGGAGGCGCTCAAGATGGGCTCGCTGCTGTCGGTGGCCCGCGGCTCCGAAGAGCCGCCCAAGCTCGTCGTGCTGCAGTACAACGGCGGCCCGGCCCGCCAGGCCCCGGTGGCCCTGATCGGCAAGGGCATCACCTTCGACACCGGCGGCATCTCGCTCAAGCCCGCCGCCGAGATGGACGAGATGAAGTTCGACATGTGCGGCGCGGCCTCGGTGCTGGGCACGCTGCGCGCGGTGGCCGAGATGAAGCTGCCCATCAATGTCGTCGGCCTCATCGCGGCCAGCGAGAACATGCCCTCGGGCAAGGCCACCAAGCCGGGCGATGTGGTCACGAGCATGTCGGGCCAGACCATCGAGATCCTGAACACCGACGCCGAGGGACGGCTGGTGCTGGCCGACGCCCTCACCTACGCCGAGCGATTCAAGCCGCAGGCCGTGGTCGACATCGCCACCCTCACCGGCGCCTGCGTGATCGCCCTGGGCAATCACCGCAGCGGTCTGTTCAGCCCCTCCGACAGCCTGGCCGACGCGCTGCTGACGGCCGGCCGCGAATCCGGCGACCCCTGCTGGCGCATGCCGCTCGACGAGGAATACGGCGAGGCCCTGAAGAGCAACTTCGCCGACATGGCCAATGTCGGCGGGCGCGCCGGCGGCTCGATCACCGCCGCCTGCTTCCTCGCGCGCTTCGCGCGGCAGTTCGACTGGGCGCACCTCGACATCGCCGGCACCGCCTGGCGCTCCGGCGCCCAGAAGGGCTCCAGCGGCCGGCCGGTGCCCCTGCTCACGCAGTTCCTGATCGATCGGGCCACGCCGGCCTGAGGCCCGCGCCGGGATGACCCGCGTCGACTTCCACTTCAACGCCCCCGACAAGCTGCATTACGGCTGCCGGCTGCTGCGCAAGATCCACCGGGCCGGCCAGCGCGCGGTGGTCTATGCGCCCCCGGTGGAGATCGCCGCCCTCGACACCGGGCTGTGGACGCTCTCGCCGCTGGACTTCATCCCGCATGTGGCGGCCACCGATCCGCTCGCGGCGGTCACGCCCATCCTGCTGTGCAGCGAGCCGGTCGACACCCCGCATCACGAGGTGCTGGTCAACCTCGCGCCGCAGACCCCCTCGTTCTTCAGCCGCTTCGAGCGCGTGATCGAGGTGGTCTCGCAGCGCGACGAGGACCGGGCCGCGGCCCGCGAGCGCTGGCGCTTCTACAAGGAGCGGGGCTATCCGCTGGCCAGCTTCGACCTGGCCGGCGCCGAAGGCACGGCATGAGCGGCCGCGCCGATGCGGCCGGGTCCGATGATCCGTTCCAGAACGACGACAGCATCCCGCTGCTGACCGAGGTGGTGCCGCTGCGGCGGCCGGGCGAGCCGGATCCGAGACACGCGCTCGGCGAGTCGGGCCCGGCTCGCCAATCCGACGTTGCGGCGCCTGACGCCGCGCCTTCCACGGGGCCCTTCACTGCGGCAGCCGCCAGCGCCACCCCAGCCGCCGTCGCCCCGGCCAACGCCGCAACCATTGCCGGCCTGAGCCAGGCCGACTGGGACGCGCTCGCCGAGCGCATCGAGCGCGGGGTCACCGCTCGCATGCTGGCGCAGGCCGGCCCCATGCTCGAGAACTCGCTGCAGACGCTGGTAGCGCCCCTGATCGAACAGGCCGCGGTGCAGATCGCCCACGACCTGCATGATGTCTTCTCGCACCTGGTGCAGGACCTGGTCGCGCGCGCCGTGGCCGAAGAGCTCGCGCTGTTGCAGGCCCGCGAAGACGAGCCTGCCCCTCCCGAATCCCACTGAACCGACGCACCGCCATGAATGCACCCGCCGACCAGGGCTCGCTCGCCCGCAGCTTCGAGCCCGGCGACATCGAAGATCGCTGGTACCGCGCCTGGGAAGCCCGCGGCCTGTTCGCTGCCGGCCGGCAACCCGGCGCGCCGGCCTTCAGCATCCAGCTGCCCCCGCCCAATGTCACCGGCACCCTGCATATGGGGCATGCCTTCAACCAGACGCTGATGGACGCGCTCACCCGCCACCATCGCATGCGCGGCGACAACACCCTGTGGCTGCCCGGCACCGACCATGCCGGCATCGCCACCCAGATCGTGGTCGAGCGTCAGCTCGAGGCTGCCGGCGGCAGCCGCCATGCCCTCGGGCGCGAGGCCTTCATCGAGCGGGTCTGGGCCTGGAAGCAGGAGTCGGGTTCGACCATCACCCGTCAGATGCGGCGCATGGGCGCCTCCACCGACTGGTCGCTCGAATACTTCACCATGGACCCCACGCTCTCCGAGGTGGTCCGCGAGGTGTTCGTCGGCCTGTACCGGCAGGGCCTCATCTACCGCGGCAAGCGCCTGGTCAACTGGGATCCGAAGCTGCTCACCGCGGTGTCCGACCTCGAGGTGGTGAGCGAAGAGGAACAAGGCCACCTCTGGGAGATCCGCTACCCGCTTGCCGACGGCAGCGGTCACCTCACCGTGGCCACCACCCGGCCCGAGACGCTGCTGGGCGACACCGCGGTGATGGTCCACCCCGAAGACGAACGCTATCGGCACCTGGTGGGCAGCCGCGTGCGCCTGCCGCTCACCGGCGCGGGCGATGACCTCGCCGCCGGCTGGCGCGAGATTCCGGTGATTGCCGACGCCCATGTCGATCGCGAGTTCGGCACCGGCGTGGTCAAGGTGACCCCGGCCCATGACTTCAACGACTACGCGGTGGGGCAGCGCCACGGACTGCCGATGATCAGCGTGTTCACGCTCGATGCGCGGCTCAATGACGCCGCGCCGCCGCGCTACCGCGGCCTCGACCGCGACGAGGCACGCCGACGCATCGTGGCCGATCTCGACAGCCTCGGGCTGCTTGGGGCCACCCGCCCCCATACGCTGATGATGCGCCGCGGCGATCGCACCGGCGCGATCATCGAGCCGATGCTCACCGACCAGTGGTTCGTGGCCATGAGCAAGCCCGCCCCCGAGGGCACGCCGCTGAACGGTCGCAGCATCGCGCAGCGCTCGCTCGAGGTGGTGGCCGACGGCTCGGTGAGCTTCGTGCCGGCCAACTGGCGCGCCACCTACGACCACTGGCTCGAGAACATCCAGGACTGGTGCATCTCGCGCCAGCTCTGGTGGGGCCATCAGATACCGGCCTGGTACAAGGCCGATGCGCAGGGCGCGCCGATGCACGATGGCACGGTGTTCGTGGCCCGCTCCGAGGCCGAGGCCCACGCGCAGGCGCAGGCTGCCGGCTGGCAGGGCCCGCTGGTGCGCGACCCCGATGTGCTCGACACCTGGTTCTCGTCGGCGCTGGTGCCCTTCTCCACCCTGGTCGATCCGGCCGAACCCTTCCGCGAGGGCGCGCCGAACCTGCGGCCCGAGATGGCGCAGTACCTGCCCTCGTCGGTGCTGGTCACCGGCTTCGACATCATCTTCTTCTGGGTGGCGCGCATGGTCATGATGACCGTGGCCTTCACCGATCGGGTGCCGTTCCGCGAGGTCTATGTGCACGCGCTGGTGCGCGACGCCGAAGGCCAGAAGATGTCCAAGAGCAAGGGCAACACGCTCGACCCGATCGATCTGATCGATGGCATCGATCTGGACACCCTGCTGGCCAAGCGCACCACCGGGCTGATGAACCCGAAGCAGGCCGAGAGCATCGCCAGGCGCACCCGCCGCGAGTACCCCAACGGCATCCCGGCCTTCGGTGCCGATGCGCTGCGCTTCACCTTCGCCGCGCTGGCCACGCCCGGGCGCAACATCAACTTCGACCTGAACCGCTGCGAGGGCTACCGCAACTTCTGCAACAAGCTGTGGAATGCCACCCGCTTCGTGCTCATGCACTGCGAAGGCCAGGACAACGGATTCGCACCGCACACCGCCGAGCAGTGCGTGCCCGGCGGCTATCTGCACTTCAGCCTGCTCGATCGCTGGCTGACCAGCACGCTGCAGCAGGTCGAGATCGACATCGGCCGCCACTTTGCCGAGTACCGCTTCGACCTCGCCGCGCGCGCGCTCTACGAGTTCGTCTGGAACGAGTACTGCGACTGGTATCTCGAGCTCGCCAAGGTGCAGCTCGCCGGCGAAGACCCGGCCTCGCAGCGCGCCACCCGGCGCACCCTGCTGCGCACCCTCGAGGCCGTGCTGCGCCTGGCCCATCCGCTCATGCCCTTCATCACCGAGGCGCTCTGGCAGAAGGTCGCGCCGCTCGCCATGCGTTACGGCGAAGGCGGCCGGCAGACGCTGGACGGTGCCGATCTGAGTGCCGCCATGGCCGAGGAGCGCTTCAGCATCGTCACCCAGCCCTGGCCCGAGGGCGATGCCAGTCGCATCGACCCGGCCTCGCTCGCCTGGGTGGCCAACCTGAAATCGCTGATCGATGCCTGCCGGGCCCTGCGCGGCGAAATGGGCATCGCGCCCTCGCAGAAGCTGCCGCTGGTGGCGGCCGGCGACGCGGCCCTGCTGAGCTCCTGTGCGCCCTATCTGCGCTCGCTGGCGCGCCTGGAGGCGGTGCGGGTGGTCGAGCAGTTGCCCGACTCGCCGGCGCCGGTGCAGATCGTGGGCGAGAACCGGCTGATGCTCGAGGTGGCGATCGACCTGGCGGCCGAGCGCGAGCGCCTGGGCAAGGAAGTGGCGCGGGTGCAGGCCGAGGCGGCGCGGGCAAACGCCAAGCTCGGAAATGCGAGCTTCGTGGAGCGCGCCCCGGCCGCGGTGGTGGCGCAGGAGCGCGAGCGTCTGGCAGGATTCGAAGCGCTGCTGCAACGGCTGAACGAACAGCTCGCGCGGTTGGGCTGAGGCGCCTCCCGGGCGGCCTGCCGACCATCGCTGCTGGCCGCCGGCTCGCCCTGGCCACGCGGCACGGGTAGGATTCCTCCTACGAGGACCTTCCGGTTCAGGAAGGCCCCGATCCCCGAGGAGGAGACCATCATGCAAACCCCCTGGCGAGCCATACGGCTCGCATCCCTGGCGGCCGTGGCCGTCGTCCTGGCGGCCTGCGGGTCGGACAAGGACACCGATCGCGGCACGCTGGCAAGCAGCACCCAGACCGCCGCCGTGCCCAAGGCCACCATCGACGCCACCGTGGCCGCCGTGCCGGGCCTGGTCAACCTGATCGGCGGCGCCGCCAAGTGCGATGTCTCGTTCAATCGGATCGTTTACGGCACCCGCGATCCGGCCAACCAGCAGGTCTCGGCGAGCGGCGGGGTGCTGATTCCCTCGGGCACCGGCTGCACCGGCCCCTACCCCATCGTGGTCTACCACCACGGCACCACCGTCATCAAGGCCGACACCATGTCGAGCCCCACCAACGGTGAGGCGCAGCTCATGATGCTGATGTTCGCCGCCCAGGGCTATGTGGTGGTGATGCCCGACTACCTCGGCTACTCGGGCTCCACGCTGAGCTACACGCCCTACCTGAACGCCGACAACACCGCGGTGGTGAGCATCGACGCCCTGCGCGCGGGTCGCCGGCTCCTCGCCGACAAGGGCCTGGCCCACAACGGCAAGCTGTTCCTGAGCGGTTACTCGCAGGGCGGTCATGCCGCGATGGCCACGCAGCGCGCGCTCGAGCGCGACCATCCGTTCGAGCTGCCGGTGACCGCCTCGTCGCCGCTCGCCGGCCCGTACGCGCTCGCCAAGACCGTGCTCGACGGATTCGATGCCCCCGTGGCCGGCTCGACCATCTTCACACCGATGGCGCTGATCGGTTTCCAGAAGGCCTATGGCGATGTCTACACCGCCGCCTCGGATGTCTTCCAGGCGCCCTGGGTCAATGGCATCGAGACCCTGCTGCCGGGCACGCTCAGCTTCGAGCAGCTGATCCTGCAGGGCAAGCTGCCACCCACGCTCACAGGCGCGGGCGGCCTGCTCACCGACAGCTTCGTCACCCGCTACAAGGCCGATGCCAACTTCGGGGCACGCAAGCGCGTGGCGCAGAACGACCTGCTGAACTTCAAGCCGCAGGCGCCCACCCAGCTCTGCCAGGGCTCGCGTGACCCCACCGTGCCGGTGGCGAACATGACCTCGGCGGTGAGCTACTTCGCCAGCCAGGGCGTGACCGTGACCGCGGTGGATGTCGAGCAGGTGCCCACGCTGAAGCCGGTGATCGACATGCAGGTGGCGGCGGCCGGTGGCCTGAGCACCTACCACGGCAGCATCATCCCGCCGTTGTGCGCCTCGGTGGCCAAGGCCTTCTTCGACCCGCGCAAGTAGGCGGTGGCAGACGCCGCGCCTGACCCGGGCGCGGCGCTCCCGGAAAGACGGGGCCTCAGCCCACGCTGGTATAGCCGCCGTCCACCGGCATCACGGTGCCGGTCATGTAGCGCGCGGCATCCGAGCACAGGAACAGGATCGGATCGGCGATCTCGGCGGTGTCCGCCCAGCGCCCCACCGGCACCCGCGACAGGATGGCCGCCGAACGCACCGGGTCTTCACGGGCGCCGCGCGACAGCTGCGTGATCACCCAGCCCGGCGCCACGGCGTTCACCCGGATGCCATCGGCCGCATAGGCGCAGGCCAGCGACATGGTGAGGTTGCGCACCGCGCCCTTGGAGGCCGAGTAGGCCGGCTGACGCGGGCCGCCGAAGAAGGACATCACCGAGCCGATGAACACGATGGCGCCCCGGCTGCGGGCCAGCAGCGGGCGGGCGGCCGCGCTCACCCGCATGCCGCCGGAAACATTCACATCGAGCACCTGGTCGAAGACATCGGGGTCGTGCTCGGCATCGCGGCGGATGACCCCGGCGCTGTTGATCACGAAGTCGAGCCGATCGAGCCCGCCCACGAGGGCATCGACTGCCGATCGGTCGGTGACATCGAGCTGACGCAGGGTGATGCCGGCAAAGGCCGGGTCGGCCGCCGCGGCGCCGATCTCGGCCTCGGTGAGGCCGCAGGCGATGACCGTTGCGCCGGCCTTCGCGAAGGCCGGGCTCACCGCCGCGCCGATCCCCGATACGCCACCGGTGACCAGCGCCGTGCGGCCGCTGAAGTCGAACTGGACCGTCATGGCGCGCTCCTCAACGACGGCGAAGGTAGAAGGACCATTCACGGTCGCCCTGCTCGACCGCGACCAGTTCATTGCCGGTCTGGCGCGCGAAGGCGGTGAAGTCGCGCTGCGAGCCGGGGTCGGTGGAGATCACCCGCAGCACCTGGCCGCTGGTGAGGTCGGTCAGCGCCTTCTTGGCGCGCAGGATGGGCAGCGGGCAGTTCAGGCCGCGGGCATCGACTTCCTTGTCGGCCGAGGGCGAAGGGGCGGTGGTGCTCATGACAGGGTTCCAGGAAGGACGGGTGCCGGTGGCGCATACACGACGAGACACGCAAGGCCTCGGGGCCGAAGGCCGGTCGTGCGCTACCGGGCGGGAAACCCGACAGTCTAGCCGCTGGCGGCGGGCGGGTCGACCGGATCGCCGCGCTGCGTGCGCTGCCGAAGCGCGGTGAGGCCACCGGCCACGGCACCGACGGACACGCACCAGAAGAGCGGCGCATAGGCAAGCGCGCCACCCATCACGCTGGCCAGCAGCGTGCCCACCACGCCGAACAGCGTGGGCAGCACCACCTGCGTGCCGTTGACCAGGCTCATGCGCAGGCCCACCGCCTCGCCCACCCGGCCCGCCGGGCTGACCTCGTGCAGGAGCGACATCACCGCCGGCTGGCCCACGCCCAGCCCCAGCCCGAGCAGGAAGGACAGCCCCATCAGGCCCCAGAAACTCGTGACCAGCGGGAACACCAGGAACACGGCAGCGGCCACCAGCTGGGCCACACCGATCAGCTGCCACTCGCGCAGCCGGCGCGAGATCAGCGGCAGGGAAAGCCGCACGGTGAAGGTGGCCGCCGAGAAGGCGCCGAGCACCGCGCCGATCTGGCTCGCGCTCAGGCCGATGCGGCTGCCCTGGATGGGCGTGAGGAACATGTGCACGTCCCAGACGGTGGAGGTGACCACCACCGACAGGAACAGCAGCCGCAACGGCCGCGAGGCGAGCAGGTCAAGCAACCGGCCGCGTCGTGCCTGCGCCGGCGCCACCCGCGAGGCCTGGCCGGAGAAGGTCCAGCGCCAGCGCAGCAGCGCAAAGGCCGCCGCGATCAGGAGCGTGGAGGCAGCGAAGGAGGCGCCGAAGGACGAGCCGGCGCCCCAGCGGTCGATCAGCAGCCCGGCGAGCACCGGCCCGCAGAAGGCCGAGACCGAGTAGCCCACCGCGAGATGGCCGAAGTGGCGCATGCGCTGGGCGCCCTCGCCAAGATCGCCGGTGAGCTTCTGCACGGCCATGTGAAAGAACATGAAGCCGGTGCCCACCAGCAGGCTGTTGAGAAAGAGCGCCGGCAGGCTCAGCCAGATGGCGGGCAGCACGAAGCCCACCGCAACCACCGCCGAGCCGAGCAGCATCGGCACGCGGGTGCCCACCCGGTCGATCCAGCGGCCGGCTGACACCGACAGCAGCATGGGCAGCAGCGCATAGAGCGACAGCAGCAGCCCGACGACGAAGGCCGAGGCCTGCAGCGAGATGGCCGCGAGCGACACCGTCATGCGGCTGGCGCTGAAGGCGGTGTGGCCGATGACACCCAGGCAGATCACCGGCCACAGCCGGGGCGGGTGATCGGTACCGGACGGGCCCGCCGGGCTCATGCGGGCCCCGGTGCGCTTCAGGCGCCCACCTGTCCGGCCACCCAGGCGGCCACGCCGGCCAGGGCCTGCGGCAGCGCCGCGGGATCGGTGCCGCCGGCCTGCGCCATGTCGGGCCGGCCACCGCCCTTGCCGCCCACCTGACGGGCGACGAAGTTGACGAGATCGCCCGCCTTGACCCGGGCGGTGGCATCGGCAGTGACGCCGGCGATCAGGCTGACCTTGGCGCCGTCGACCGCGGCCAGCACCACCGCCGCGGTCTTGAGCTTGTCCTTGAGCTTGTCCATGGTTTCGCGCAGGGTCTTGGGATCGGCCCCCTCGAGGCTGGCGGCGAGCACCCGGATGCCGCCGACCTCGACCGCACGGGCAGCCAGGTCATCGCCCTGGGAGGCCGCAAGCCGCGACTTCAGCCGGGCAAGCTCGCGCTCGAGGCCGCGGGCCTGGTCGAGCATCTGCACGATGCGCGCCGAGATCTCGGCCGGGGTGGCCTTGAGCGCCGCGGCCGCCTCGCCGAGCAGGCCGGCGGTGTGCTGGGCCCAGGCGAGCGCATTCTCGCCGGTGACCGCCTCGACCCGCCGCACGCCTGCCGCCACGCCGGATTCGGCCACGATCTTGAACAGACCGATGTCGCCGGTGCGCTGCACATGGGTGCCGCCGCACAGCTCGCGCGAGCTGCCGATGTCGAGCACCCGCACGCTGTCGCCGTACTTCTCGCCGAACAGCGCCATGGCGCCGCCGCGCACCGCGTCGTCGAAGGCCATGACCTGCGCCCGGGTGGCCGCATTGGCCAGCACCTCGCGGTTGACGATGGCCTCGACGCGGCGCAGTTCCTCGGCCGACATCGGCGCGTGGTGGCTGAAGTCGAAACGGGTCTTGTCGGGGTCGACCAGCGAGCCCTTCTGCTGGACATGGTCGCCGAGCACCTCGCGCAGCGCCTTGTGCATGAGGTGGGTGGCGGAGTGGTTGCGCACCGTGGCCGAGCGCCGGGCGAGATCGACCGCCGACTGCACGGCATCGCCCACCCGCAGCTCGCCACTGGCCAGACGGCCGTGGTGGCCGAAGACATCGGCCTGCACCTTCTGGGTGTCGGCCACGAGGAAGCGGGCCGCCCCCGCGGTGATCTCGCCGGCATCGCCCACCTGGCCGCCCGACTCGGCGTAGAAGGGCGTGGTGTCGAGCACCACCACCGCGTCCTGGCCGGCGCCGAGCACCGGCACCGACGCGCCGCCCACATAAAGCGCGGTGACCCGCCCGGCATGGCCGAGATGCTCGTAACCCACGAAACGGGTGAGCGCGCCCTCGTAGCTCAGGCTCTCGCCCATGCGGAACTTGCCCGCCGCGCGGGCCTGCTCGCGCTGGCGCTGCATGGCGGCCTCGAAGCCGGCCTCGTCAACCGTCACATCGCGCTCGCGGCAGACATCGGCCGTGAGGTCGAGCGGGAAGCCGTAGGTGTCGTAGAGCTTGAAGGCGGTCTCGCCGTCGAGCAGACGAGTGCCGCCAGCCAGCGCGGCCTCGAGGATGCCCATGCCGTGCTCGAGGGTTTCACCGAAGCGCTGCTCTTCCTGCAGCAGCACCTCGGCCACCCGCGCGCCCGCAGCGCGCAGCTCGGGGTAGGCCTCGCCCATCTGCTGGTCGAGGTCGGCCACCAGGCGATGGAAGAAAGGCCGGGTCTGGCCGAGCTTGTGGCCGTGCCGCAGCGCGCGGCGGATGATCCGGCGCAGCACATAGCCGCGACCCTCGTTGCCCGGGATGACGCCGTCAACGATCAGGAAGGCGCAGGCGCGGATGTGGTCGGCGATCACCCGCAGCGAGGGCAGCGAGAGATCGCTCACCCCGGTCTCGCGGGCGGCGGCGCGGATCAGCGCCTGGAAGAGGTCGATCTCGTAGTTGCTGTGCACATGCTGCAGCACGGCCGCCAGACGCTCCAGGCCCATGCCGGTGTCGACGCAGGGCCGCGGCAGCGGCGTGAGCGTGCCCGCGGCGTCGCGCTCGAACTGCATGAACACCAGGTTCCAGATCTCGATGTAGCGGTCGCCGTCCTGCTCGGGGCTGCCGGGCGGGCCGCCGGCGACCTCGGGCCCGTGGTCGTAGAAGATCTCGGTGCAGGGGCCGCAGGGGCCGGTGTCGGCCATCTGCCAGAAGTTGTCCGACGCGTAGCGCGCGCCCTTGTTGTCGCCGATGCGCACGATGCGCGCGGCCGGCACGCCGATCTCGTCGGCCCAGATGCGGTAGGCCTCGTCGTCTTCGGCGTAGACCGTCACCCACAGGCGCTCGGCCGGCAGCGCGTAGACGCCGGTGAGCAGATCCCAGGCATGGCGGATGGCATCGCGCTTGAAGTAGTCGCCGAAGGAGAAGTTGCCCAGCATCTCGAAGAAGGTGTGGTGCCGGGCGGTGTAGCCGACATTCTCGAGATCGTTGTGCTTGCCGCCGGCGCGCACGCTGCGCTGCGCGGTGGTGGCGCGGCGATAGGGCCGCTGCTCCTTGCCAAGAAAGACATCCTTGAACTGCACCATGCCGCTGTTGGTGAACAGCAGGGTGGGGTCGTTGGCGGGCACCAGAGGGCTCGAGGCCACGATGGTGTGATCGCGCGACTCGAAGAACTTCAGGAACTTCTCGCGAATTTCGGCCGAGTTCATGCGGGGCAATTCATTGATCTGCAAGGAATCGGTCATTCTACCGAAACCCCCGCGCCGACGGCGCGGCCCGCCATGCGCTACCGTGACCGCCCATGATCATCGCCACCGCCGGCCATGTCGACCACGGCAAGACCAGCCTGGTGCGCGCCCTCACCGGCGTGGACACCGACCGCCTGGCTGAAGAGAAGCGCCGCGGCCTCACCATCGACCTGGGCTTTGCCTATGCGCCGCTGGGCGGCGGCGAGCCGGTCGGCTTCATCGATGTGCCCGGCCACGAGCGCTTCCTGCGCAACATGCTCGCCGGCGTGAGCCGGGTCGACCTCGCCCTGCTGGTGGTGGCCGCCGATGACGGCCCCATGCCCCAGACCCGCGAGCACCTCGCCATCCTGGGCCTGACCGGCGCGCGGGCGCTCGCCGTGGCCCTGACCAAGATCGACCGGGTGGCGCCCGAGCAGATGGCGCAGGCCCGGGCGCAGGTGCACGGCCTGCTCGCCGGCAGCCCCTGGGCCGACGCACCGGTGTTCCCGGTGAGCACACCCACCGGCGAGGGGCTGGCCGCGCTGCGCGCGCACCTGGCCGAGGCCGCCGCCGCGGCCTCACCCGATCAGCCGCAGGGTCATTTCCGTCTGGCCATCGACCGCGCCTTCAGCGTCGCCGGCGCGGGTCTGGTGCTCACCGGCACGGTGCTCAGCGGCCGCGCCCTGCCCGGCGACAGCCTCGTGATCTCGCCGCTCGGCCGCGAAGGGCGGGTGCGCGGCATCCATGCGCAGGGCGCCCCGGCAAGCGAGGCCCGGCAGGGCCAGCGCTGCGCGATCAATCTGGCCGGCGGCGGGCTGCAGCCCGAGCAGGCCGGTCGCGGCCAGTGGTTGCTGGCGCCCGCGCTGCACGCGCCCACGCAGCGCCTCGATGTCCTCCTGCGGCTGCTGCCGAATGAGGGCGGCGGGTCGGTACGCCGGGGTGCGCAGCTTCAGGTCCATCTCGGCGCCGATGCCGTGGGCTGTCAGCTTGCCTGGCTCGACGAGGACGAGGCGCGGGCCGGGCCGCAGCGCCTGGCCCAGCTGATCCTCGCCCGGCCGGTGTCGGCGCTGCGTGGTGACCGCCTCGTGCTGCGCGACCCGGCCGCCGCCCGCACGCTGGGCGGCGGCGAGGTGCTCGACCCATTCGCGCCGGCCCGGGGCCGCAGCCGACCCGATCGCCGCCTGCTGCTGTCCGGCTGGGGCCTGCCCGATGCCGCAAGCTCCCTGCAGGCGCTGCTGCAGACCAGCCCGGCGGGCCTGTCCGTGGAGTCCTTCGCCCAGGCCTGGAATCTGCTGCCCGAGACCCTGGTGGCGATGCTCGACGCCGGCCAGGCCACCCGTCCCGCGGGCCTTCGGCCGGCGCTGGCGATCGACCCGGCGCGCTGGCAGGCCTGGCAGACCTCGGTCACGCGCTGCCTTGCCCGCCAGCACGACACCGAGCCGGCGCGCATCGGCCCGATCGAGCGCGAACTGCTCGACGCGATGCTCGACGAGCAGAGGTCCCTGACCGGCGCCTGGCCAGTGGGCCGCGATCAGGCCCGGCAGGTGGCGCGCGCGGCTTTGGCCGCGCAGGTCGCCGCCGGCGCGGTGGTGCGCGAGGGCGCCAGCCTGCGCCTGCCCGGCCACGAAGCCCGGCTGGCCGAGGCCGATGCCGCCCTGCTGGCGCGGGTGATGCCGATGCTGCGCGCCAGCCTGCTGCGCCCGCCGATCGTGGGCGAACTCGCCGCCGCCCTCGGGCAGGAGCGCGCCGACCTGCTGAGCTTCCTGCGCCGCATGAGCGCGCTGGGCCATGTGCTGGCGGTGGCACCCAACCGCTTCTTCGCCCCCGAGGCGCTGACCGCTCTCGCGGCCATCGCCCGATCGCTGGCAGCGGCGTCGCCTGACGGCGGCTTCGATGCCGCGGCCTACCGCGATGCCAGCGGCATCGGCCGCAACCTGACCATCGAGGTGCTCGAATACCTCGACCGGGCCGGCATCACCCGCTTCGCGCGGGAGCGACGCCATCTGATCGCGCCCTGACGGCACCGAAAGCGGGCGCCATCGCGAAGCGGGATGCCCAGGGTTGGCCCGGGCCGAGGTTCCGGCTATCCTTCGCGCCAGCGATGGGCGGTGGCACGAATCGCTGTCCCGCATAACCAGGAGAGACACAGCATGCAGCTTCGCAACCACCACGACCTGTGGGCGGGCATCATGTTCGCGGGCTTCGGCCTGCTGTTCATGGCGCTGTCCCAGCAGTACCAGCTGGGCTCGGCCGCCAAGATGGGCCCCGGCTACTTCCCCACCATGCTGGGCGGCCTGTGCACGCTGCTGGGCCTGGTGATCGCCGCCGGTGCGTTCAGTTCCAAGGCCAAGCATGCCCGCGTGGCCAAGGTCGGCTGGCGCGAGCTGATCCTGGTGCTGGTATCGGTGGCGCTCTTTGCCACCCTCCTGCCCCAGCTCGGCATCGTCGTGGCCCTGGTGGTGCTGGTGGTGGTGGCCTCCACGGCCAGCTTCGAGTTTCGTCTTCGTGACGCCCTCATCTCGGCGGCGGTGCTGCTGGTGATGTCCTACCTCGTGTTCGTCAAGGGGCTTGAGCTGCAGTTCCCGCTGCTGCCCAAGTTCATGACCAAGTAAAGCGCCCCAGGACCCACCACCATGGACCAACTTCTCGGCAATCTGGCCATCGGCTTCGCCACCGCGGCCACGGTCGACAATCTCTTCTACTGCTTCGTGGGGGTGCTGCTCGGCACCCTGATCGGCGTGCTGCCCGGCATCGGCCCGCTGGCCACGATCGCCATGCTGCTGCCGGCCACCTACAAGATGACCGACCCGACCTCGGCGCTCATCATGCTGGCGGGCATCTACTACGGGGCGCAGTATGGCGGCTCCACAACGGCCATCCTGGTCAACCTGCCGGGCGAGTCCTCATCGGTGGTGACCACGCTCGATGGCTACCAGATGGCCAGGCGCGGCCGGGCCGGCGCGGCCCTGTCCATCGCCGCCATCGGTTCCTTCTTCGCAGGCACCGTGGCCACCTTCCTGCTGGCTGCCTTCGCGCCGCCGCTGGCCGAGATCGCCTTCAAGTTCGGCCCGGCCGAATACTTCGCGCTGATGGTGCTGGGCCTGATCGCGGCGGTGGTGCTCGCCAACGGCTCCATCTGGAAGGCACTGGCCATGGTGGTGCTGGGCCTGCTGCTGGGCATGATCGGCACCGATGTGAACTCCGGCGTGGCGCGCTTCTCCTTCGATGTGCCCGAGCTCTCCGACGGCATCGAGTTTGCCGTGGTGGCCATGGGCATGTTCGGCTTCGCCGAGATCATCCTGAACCTCGAGCAGCGCGAGAACCGCGAGGTCTTCACCAGCAAGGTGGGCAAGATGCTGCCCACCGGTGCCGAGTTCAAGCGCGCGATCTTCCCCATCCTGCGTGGCACCACCCTGGGCTCCATCCTGGGCATCCTGCCCGGCGGCGGCGCGGTGCTGGCCTCGTTCTCCACCTATGCCATGGAGAAGAAGCTCTCCAAGCACCCGGAGGAGTTCGGCAAGGGCGCGATCGAGGGTGTGGCCGGTCCCGAGGCCGCCAACAACGCCGGTGCGCAGACCTCGTTCATCCCGATGCTCACCCTGGGCATCCCGACCACCCCGGTGCTGGCGCTGATGGTCGCGGCCATGATGATCCACAACATCCAGCCCGGCCCGCAGGTCATGACCAGCAACCCCAAGCTGTTCTGGGGTCTGATCGTGTCGATGTGGATCGGCAACCTGATGCTGGTGATCCTGAACCTGCCCCTGATCGGCATCTGGATCAAGCTGCTCACGGTGCCCTACCGCATCCTGTTCCCGGCCATTCTGCTGTTCTGCTGCATCGGCTCGTACTCGCTGAACAACAACGTGTTCGATGTGTTCATGACCATCCCGTTCGCCATCCTGGGCTATGTCTTCAAGAAGCTCGACTGCGAGCCGGCACCCTTGCTGCTCGGCTTCGTGCTCGGCAAGCTGATGGAGGAGTACCTGCGACGGGCCATGACCATCTCTCGCGGCGACTGGTCGGTGTTCATCACAAGGCCGCTCTCGGCCACGCTGCTGGGCATTGCGGTGCTGCTGCTGGTGATCGTGTTCCTGCCAGCCATCGCCAAGAAGCGCGAGGAAGCCTTCGTCGACGAGTAGTCCGGGCCGGAGCCGGGGCGGGCCTGACGCCCCGGAACCCGCCCCTCCCGGCCGGCGCCTTCGGGCGCGGGCCGCGGCTTTGCTAGACTGCGCGGCTTTCCTCCCGCCGCGCATCCCATGCTCCCTCCCTCACGCCGCCGGCTGATCGCCGGTCTGCCGGCCGCGGCCCTGGCCGCCGCGCTGACATCGCCGGCCCGAGCGCAGGCGTGGCCCGCGCGCCCGGTGCGGCTGGTCATCCCCTTTCCGGCGGGTGGCGCCACCGACATCATCGGCCGCACCCTGGCCACACGACTGGGCACGGCCCTCGGACAGCAGGTGGTGGTGGAGAACCGGCCGGGCGC
>CAIZPE010000234.1 GCA_903934795.1 uncultured bacterium
CGCCGCGGGAACGGGTGCCGGTGCCGAAGCGGAACGCTGCGCCGCGCGGCGCAGCGGCTGCTGCCCCGCCCGCCGTGGACGGCCGCGGGCGCATGCCGCATCCTTGCGCCCTTCCCTCCCTTCACCGGCGCCGCCCCCGCGACGCACCCTGTCAGCGAGATCCGCCATGAGCCAGCCCCCGCCCACCACCGCCATCTGCCATGCCACGCCCGAGGCGATCTTCGTGCGCGGCGCCAACCTGGTCGACGAGCTCATCGGGCAGGTGAGCTTCACCGAGATGATCCTGTTCCAGATGCTCGGGCAGCGGCCCACGCGGACCCAGACCGTGCTGCTCGACGCCGTGCTGGTGACGCTGATGGAGCACGGCCTCACGCCGAGCGCGATCGCCACGCGGCTGATCTACGACTCGGCGCCCGAGGCGCTGCAATCGGCGGTGGCTGCCGGCGTGCTGGGCGTGGGCAGCACCTTCATCGGCACCATGGAGGGCTGCTCGGCCCTGATCGCCGAGATGCTGGAGGCCCCCGAGGGCGTGCCCACGCGGGCTGCCGCCATCGCCGACCGGCTGCGCGCCGAGCGCAAGCCGGCGCATGGCTTTGGCCACCCGCACCACAAGCCCGACGACCCGCGCTCACCGCGACTGTTCGAGGTGGCCCTGCGCGAAGGCGTGCCGGGCCGGCACATCGCCGCGCTGCAGACCCTCTCGCGCGAGATCGACCGCGCCTTCGGCCGGCACCTCACCATCAACGCCACCGGCGCGATCGCGGCGGTGCTGGGCGAGATCGGCATCCCGCAACCGGTGATGCGCGGCATCGCGGTGATCAGCCGCGCCGCCGGGCTGGTGGGCCACATCTGGGAGGAGCGCCAGCGTCCCAGCGCGCGCTGGATCTGGAACACCGTGGAGCACGGCATCGCCTACGACGGAGACGCGGCATGAGCGCGACCGCCCGCCTCACGCGACGCCGTCAGCTGCTCGCCGCCACCGCGGCGGCCGCGTTCGCGCCGCTGACCGCGCCGGCGCGCGCCCAGACCTTCCCGAGCCGCGGCGTGAAGATCATCGTGCCGCAGACCCCGGGCGGCGCCTCCGACACGCTGGCGCGCATCGTCGGCCAGCGTCTGGCCGAGCTCTGGAAGCAGCCGGTGGTGGTCGAGAACCGGCCCGGTGCCGGCGGCAACATCGGCATGGAAGCGGTGGCGCGTTCACCGGCCGACGGCCACACCCTGCTGATGAGCTATGTGGGCACCCATGCCATCAACGGCGCGCTCTACCGCAACCTGCCCTTCGATCCGGAGCGTGACTTCGCCGCGGTGGCCACCATCGCCACGGTGCCGTTCGTGATGGCGGTCAACGCGAAGACGGGGCCGCGCAGCGTGGCCGACTTCACCGCACAGGCCCGCGCCCGCCGCCTGACCTTCGGCTCGGCCGGCAACGGCTCGGTCAACCATCTTCTGGGCGAGATGTTCAACGCCGCCGCAGGCGTTCGGGTCGACCATGTGCCCTACCGCGGCGCGGCGCCGGCGCTCAACGACCTGATCGGCGGCCAGATCGATGTGGTGTTCACCAGCCTGCCCTCGGTGGCCGGCTTCATCGCCAACGGCACGATCCGGCCGCTGGCGGTCACCAGCCCGAAGCGCTCACCGGCTTTCCGCGACATCCCCACCATCGCCGAGTCGGGCATCGCGGGCTTCGAGGTCACGCCCTGGTTCGGGCTGTTCGCGCCCGCCGGCACGCCCGCGGCGGTGGCGAGGCAGATCAATGCCGATGTCGCCGAGGCGGTGCGCACGCCCGAGGTGGCCGAGAAGGTGGCCAAGGCCGGCGCCGATGCCTTCCTGATCCCGCCCGAGGAATTCGCCGGGCTGCTGCGCGCCGACATCGCGAAGTGGGCAAAGGTGGTGCGCGACGCAGGCGCCAAGCTGGACTGAGTCAGCGGCACCCCCCGGGGGGTCGCCGCCTGCTGGCCGTCGGCGAGCATGAACTCCTGGGCGGCGGCCGCGGCGGCAAGCCGCTGGTCGCAGGTGGCAAGGACAGGCAGCAGCGCCCGATCGAGCACCCCTGGCGAGCGTTCGACCAGATTCACCCGCGCGATCAACTCGCGCGCCTGCCGGGCGTGGCTGGCGCCAGCGCCGCGTTTCAGACCTCGCGCATCCCGCGCAGCCGGGCCGCCACCAGCGCCTGCATGCGGCGCAGGTAGCGGTCGGACAGGCCGTGGGCCTCGGCCATCTCCCAGGTGTTGAGCAGGTACTCCGCCGCCGACCCCGCGTAGCCGCAGGCGCGGGCCATGTAGTCGGCCACCTGCTCGTCGGGCAGACGCCCGGCATAGCGCAAGCCCTCGCGGCGCACCACGAAGGCCAGCGCGGTCACCGGTCCGGCGGGCGTGGCCGCGCGCACCCAGCGGGCGTGGTACCCGCGGCCGATCATCTCGCGCTGCCAGAGGCGCTCGAGCAGGCTGGCCACGCCACGCGCCGGCAACCGCAGCACCATGCCCTGGCAGCAGCCACCACGGTCGAGGCCGAGCATGAGGTTGGGCCGTTCGCGGGTGGCACGGTGCCGCCACTGCCACAGGCAGAAGCGACGATGCCAGCCGTGCAGCACGGCACGCCGCTTCTCGACCACCGGCACCTCGGGCTTCCACATCAGCGAGCCGTAGGCGAAGACCCACACCGGGCCACCGGCCGGCCGCGAGCGCTGGCAGGCCCGCAGCGACTCGGCAAGCTCCTGCGGCGTGGCCAGTTCCACCGCCTCGCCCTGGTCATCGACCGGACCGGGATGCACCGCCTGCACCAGCTCGCGGGTGAGGCGGGTCATGGCGCGCTCCGCCAGGCCGCGCGCAGCAGTTCATGGAAGTGCCACACGCCCTGCTCCTGCGCCGGGTTCAGTCGCCCGGGCGGCCACGAGCCGCTGGCCATGCCGCGCTGGACCGCAGCGCAGATGGCCGCGTCCTCGGCCTGCACGGTGTCGCTGAAGGCGAGGTCGGCCGCCACGCGCTGCGGGTCGGCCTGACCGGGCAGGTAGGCGTAATCGAAGACCACCGTGCAGCGGCCCGGACCGTCGGGCAGCACCCGGTTGGTCTGCAGTCGGCCGGGCAGCAGGTTGATCATGGTGTTGGGATAGATGAACCAGTAGAGCGCCTCGCCCGAGCCGTAAAGCGCATCGGCACTGTCGAGCGGGCTGGCCTGCAGGCTGTGCCAGCGCGACAGCGTGGTGGCGCAGGCCTGGGCATCGAGCAGGCCGCTCAGCCCAGGGTGGACGCAGCGCACATGGTAGCCCTCGAGGTAGTTGTCGACATAGAGCTTCCAGTCGCAGTCCACCCGATAGACCACCCGGCGCTCGGGACGCATCGCGGCCAGCGACACGCCGCCCAGCCGCGCATCGATGCCCTCGACCACCTCGGCGAATGCCGGCGCAGCCGCATCAAGGCAGACGAAGACCAGACCCTGCCAGCAGGCCAGCCGGGCTTGCGGCAGGCGGATCTCGCGCGGATCGAA
This sequence comes from uncultured bacterium, assembly GCA_903934795.1. Classification (GTDB taxonomy): domain Bacteria; phylum Pseudomonadota; class Gammaproteobacteria; order Burkholderiales; family Burkholderiaceae_E; genus Quisquiliibacterium. The sequence continues at coordinate 3,484 of CAIZPE010000234.1, forward strand.
GCCCGGCACACGGGCCATGCCGGGGGCGCCGAGCAGACGGCCATCGAGGGCATAGGTCCAGCCATGGTAGCGGCAGCTCAGGCGCTCAAGACCGCTGCCGGCGCAGGCTGCCAGCGGCCCGGCGCGATGGCGGCAGACATTGTGGAGCGCGCGCAGCACGCCCTCGCGGTCACGCACCAGCACCAGGGGCACACCGGCGACCTCGGCCAGGGTGTGGTCGCCCGGGCAGGCGAGCTCGGACTCGCGGGCCGCCAGTTGCCAGCCGCGGGCCAGCACCGCAACGCGATCACGCTCACCGGCCTGCGGATCGGTGTAGCAGCGGGCCGGCAGGGCACAGGCCTGCGCGAGCGGCTGGGGCGCAAGCCAGTCGGGCGTGGCCGGCGGCGGGGCGGGCGTCACTGCGCAGCCGCCCCGGCACCGGTCATGGCCTGAGCTTCGCGGCGCAGCAGCGCTGCCTTGCGGGCCAGGCCCCAGCGGTAGCCGGCCAGCGAGCCGTCGCTGCGCACCACCCGGTGACAGGGCACCCAGACCGCCAGCGGGTTGGCCGCGCAGGCGCTGGCCACCGCCCGCACCGCCAGTGGCAGACCCAGACCCTGCGCCAGGCGGGTGTAGGTGGTGGGCGCGCCGGGCGGCAGCGCGAGCAGCGCCTGCCAGACCCGCTGCCGGAAGGCACTGCCGGGCGTGTCCCGAGGCAGGTCGGCGAGCAGGGCCTGTGCGCTGGCCGGCTGCTCGAGCGCGGCGGTCACCCGCGCGAGCAGCGCCCGGTCAGTGGCATCGTCGGCGATCTGGAGCGCCGCGGACGGCCAGCGCCCGCGCAGCTCGTCGAGCAGTTCCTCGTGGCCATCGGCCAGCGCGATGGCCCTCACGCCGGCACGGCTGGAGGCGACCAGCACCCTGCCCAGCGAGCACTCGCCGAGCACGCAGCGAAGGCGCAGGGCCGGCAGCAAGGGCGCGGCTCAGGCCTCCACCCGGGCGAGCGCCTGGGCGAAGTCCGCCTGGAGGTCGTCGTAATCTTCGATGCCCACCGACAGCCGGATCAGCGATTCGGCGATGCCCATCTTGGCGCGCTGCGCCGCTCCCATCTCGAAGAAGATGGTGTGGGACACCGGGATCGACAGGGTGCGGGTGTCGCCGAGGTGGCTGGACTTGATCACCACCTGCAGCGCGTCGAGAAAATCGAAGCAGTCGATGCCCTGGCGCAGCTCGAAGGAGAGCAGCCCGCCGAAGCGGCGGAACAGCGCCGCCGCCCGCGCGTGCTGGGGGTGTCCCGGCAGACCGGGGTAGGCCACGCGGGCCACGCCGGGCTGCGCCTGCAGCCAGGTGGCCAGGCGCATGGCATTGTCGCAGGCACGGTCCATGCGCAGCGCAAGGGTCTCGGCACCCACCGCCAGCCGGTGCGCGTGCTCGGCCGAGAGCGTGGCGCCGAAGTCGCGCAGGCCCTTCTTGCGGATCTGCTGCAGGCCCCAGTTGGCGGGGTTGCCCTTGCGATAGGGCGCGGCGATGTTCGGGTACACGGACCAGTCGAACAGACCGGTGTCGGACACCGAGCCGCCCAGGGCGTTGCCGTGCCCGCCGATCCACTTGGTGAGCGAGTTGACCGAGAGCGAGGCCTTGACGCTGCGCGGCAGGAACAGCCAGGGCGAGGTCATGGTGTTGTCGACCACATAGAGCACGCCGCGCTGCGCGCAGAGCTCGCCGATGCCGGCGAGGTCGGCCACCTGGGTAGCCGGGTTGGCGATGGTCTCGACGAACACCAGGCGGGTGTTCGGCTGCAGGGCCTGCTCGACCGCATCGGCATCGGTGGCATCGACGAGGCTCACCGCCACCCCGATCGCCGAGAGCGTCTGCAGCAGGCTGTTGGTGTTGCCGAACAGGTACTGGCTGGAGACCACATGGTCGCCCGCGCGCAGCAGCGCGACCATCATGGAACCGATGGCGGCCATGCCGGTGGAGAAGCACACCGTGCCCTGGGCCTGCTCCATGAGCGAGACCTTGGCCTCGAGAGCCGAGGTGGTGGGGTTGCCCTGCCGGCCGTAGACATGGCCGGCCTTCTCGCCCTGGAAGACGGCGGCCAGGTCGCGCGAGGCGGCGTAGCCGAAGGCGACCGCGGCGTGCATCGGCTTGTGGACCGAGCCATGCTCGATCGGCGATTGCCGATCGGCATGCAGCACGGTGGTGGTCAATCCCCTGGTCAAGGCGAGCGCTCCGGTGGCAAAACCCGCAATGGAACCACAAGCGGACGCAGCCGTCACCTGTCGGGCGGGCGCCCGGGCGCTGCCGGCGTGCCAGGCTGTGCCGCGCAGGCGCGACGCCAGCCGGCCACCGGCGCGATCAGTCGATCTTCACGCCGAGCGCCTCGGTCATGCGGATCCAGAGCGGACTCTCCTCGCGCCACTTGCGCTGCATGTCGGCAGCGGTGGACGGCCTGGCATCGATCGCGAAGGCGTCCTTGAGAGCCTGGCCCTTGGGTGTGTCGGCGGATTCGGCGCAGAGGTCGCCCAGGCGCTTCACAACCTCGGCCGGCGTACCGGCAGGCGCAAGCATGATAAGACCCCCGTCCAGTCGGAAGATCGGCGCGTCATAGCCCAGGCTGATCATCGACTTCACGGCCGGCAGCTTGGGCGATCGCTCCGAGCCAAGGGACGCGAGCACCTTCACGGTCCCGCGGGCGATATGCGGGGCGAGCGCGACATAGCTGCCCACGCCGGCCTGCACGATGCCAGTGGCCACATCGAGCCACATCGGACCCTCGCCCTTGTACTGGATCACGTTGATCGAAAGCCCGAGCTTGTTGTTGAATTCGGTGGCCACCATGTGCGGCACCGACCCGACGTTGTAGCTGGCCATGCCAACCGGCTTGACGCGGGCATAGTCGAGCCACTCCTTGACGGAGTTGACCGGCAGACTGGCAGGCACGGCGAAGAGCAGCGGGCCAACCGGCAGCCAGGAGATGGAAACGAAGTCCTTGTCTGCATCGAAAGGCAGTTTCCGGTAGAGCGCACGGCTGCCCCAGACCGATGTGGAAGTGGTGACGCCGATGGTGTGGCCATCGGCTGGCGCGCGCGCGAGCGCTTCAAGGGAGATGAAACCGCTGGCACCCGCCCGATTCTCAACCAGCACCGGCACGCCGAGTTTCTGACCCATGTGCTCGCCGATCATGCGGGCGTAGGGATCGCTGGTGCCGCCCGGCGGAAACCCCACGAAGATGCGAATGGGCTTGTTCGGCCAGGCTTGTGCCCGAGCCGCCGGCAGACCCGCTGCAGCAAGGCCAGCCGCGCCTGCGGCGTGGATGAGACGACGACGGGAATGGTCCTGGGTCATGCGGATCTCCTGAGGGGTGGGGCACCCCCGCCATTCGGAGGCGATCGATGATGGCATGCGCCAAGCCGGCATGTCGACGCAGGGAGAGTGAAATTCCGGCACCGCGGGCCACACGGCGTGACCGCGGACGGTGCCCGTATCGGGAGCACTGGGCTAGAGTGATCCAAACCTGCATCAGCCATCCCGGAGCCTCGCCATGTCCGACAGCACCCTGCGCATCACGCCCTTCTCCACCGCCCTGGGCGCCGAGATCGATGGCGTCGACCTCACCGGGCCGCTCACCGATGACGCCTTCGCGCGCATCCGCCAGGCCTTCCTCGACCACGGCGTGATCTTCTTTCGTGACCAGCAGCTCACCCCCGAGCAGCACATCGCGTTCGCGAGGCGCTGGGCACCGATCGACATCAACCGGTTCTTCAAGGCGGTGCCTGGCCATCCCGAGATCGCCGAGGTTCGCAAGGAGCCCGAGCAGACCAGCAACATCGGCGGCGGCTGGCACACCGACCACAGTTATGACGAGGCGCCGGCCATGGGCTCGATCCTGCTGGCGCGCGAAGTGCCGCCCAGCGGCGGCGACACGCTGTTCGCCAGCATGAGCCTGGCGCTGGAGGCGCTCTCGCCAGGCCTGCAGCGAACGCTGGAGGGTCTTCGCGCGGTGCACTCCTCGCGGCATGTGTTCGGCGAGAAGAGCGGCTACGCCGCGATCGGCGACACCGGCGATCGGATCGGCAACCGCACCGCGGCCACGCAGGATGTGGTGCACCCGGTGATCATCCGCCATCCGGACACCGGCCGCCGCACGCTCTATGTGAATCCCGCCTTCACCCTGCGCTTCGAGGGCTGGACCGCGGCCGAGAGCGAACCGCTGCTGCGCATGCTCTACCAGCATGCTGCCCGCCCGGAGTTCAGCTGCCGGTTCCAGTGGCGCGCCGGATCGATCGCGTTCTGGGACAACCGGGCCACCTGGCACTACGCGCTGAACGACTACCACGGCCACCGCCGGGTGATGCACCGGATCACGGTGCAGGGCACACCGATCCCGGCCGCGGCCTGAGGCGCCTCACCAGGGCGTGGCCTGCCGTCGCAGCGCGCGCAGCGGCGCAGCGCAGGCCCGGGCCTGCACCTCGGCGCGGGCGCTCAGCCAGCCGACGGCGAACCAGGCGCGCGGATCGTCCGACGCCATCCGCCGGAACATCTCGCGAGCCACCCGCAGATCGTTGAGTTCGCCCAGGGCGGCCTGGAGCGGCACGAGCACGGCCAGGTAGCGCCTCAGCGGCTTGCGTGGCAGCCACGGTGCCGAGAGTTCCGCGGCATAGCGCAGCCGCTTGATGCGCTTGCGCAGCCGGTGGCGGGCGGGCTCGTCGAGCGCATCGAAGCACCGGGCTTCGCGCATGGCCTGGCGGTGCCAGCGCGCGAGACGGCGGTGCAGGCGTGCAGGGAGCTCGCGATCGGCATGGGGTGCGGCCGTGGTGGTGGCCGGCGCAGGCGTGCCCGGTGCACCCAGCGAGAAGCCGAGCAGCGACAGCATCAGCCGGGTGAACGCAGGCCCACGCAGCACCGTCGGCGGCAACACAGCCCCGGGATCCGGGGCGTAGCCCGCAGGCCAGGCGCTGAGCGGCGCGCCGGCGGCCTGCAGCGCCGGCAGCAGGGTGAGCGCGAGTGCATCGCGATCGCGTTGCGCGCCCAGGGCGCGAAAGATCTCGGCCAGCGCCGCTTCCCAGCCTGGATCGACGTCCGCCACCCAGCCCCGGTACAGGCGAAGCAGGGCGCGCAATCGGCGCAGGCCGACCCGAAGCTGATGCAGGTGCTCCGGCGTGCCACGCCCGCCGGCCATCTCGCCGGCATTGCCGAGCACCGGCGCAAGGCAGGCCGCCACCAGCCGCCGCCGCGCCGAGGCCGCATCGCCGTCGGGCGCGAGCGCCGGCCACGCAGCCGCGCGCACCGGCGGCAGCGACGGCCACTGGCGCGCCAGGCGCTCGCCTCGCTCGGCCTTGCTGCGCGGGTCGAGCCACAGGCCGTGACGCCCCGCCCAGCGTGTGGCCACCGCCGTGAGCGCCCAGGGCCGCCCGCGCAGCAGCTCGATCTCGAGCTCGCACAGCGGCTCGTGCCGGCCGTCGGCCTCGAGGCTGCCGATGTCGAGCGCGAGCTCGACCGTACCGACCGCGTCACGCAAGGGGCGGTGCAGGCGCACGACATCGGTGCGATAGATCGCGACCAGCTCGGGCACCGGTTCACCCGTCGGCACCGCGAGCGCCTCGGCGAGCCGCAGGCCCACCGGCGTGCCGGCATGGCGTGCGGGATCGACCATCGGCACGCGGCGGGCGTCGCGCGGGCCCGCCGCGGCCCCAGCACCCGCACGGATCGGCACGACCACCTCGTGCTCGAGCCGCTCGAGCAGGCCCTCGCCAGCCGCCTTGGCGGTCTGCATCCAGCGGCGCCCCTCCTGGCGCATCCGCAGGGCGATGCCGGCCGCGGCGAGCCGCCGATCGGCGGTGTCGACATAGACCGCCCGCAGGCGGGTGCGCTGCAGCGCCCCGCGGCGCAGCGAAGCGATCAGCGCGACCCGCGCCTCGGGCGGCACCTGCAGCTTGAGTTCGGTCTCGGTCATGCGACTCGCACAGGAGGACGGCGGGCGCCAGGCGGTGAAGGTCGATCAGGCCGGATCCGCCGGCACCCCCACGATACCGGCCGCCACGAGTTCATCGATGAGTTCGGTGCTCAGTCCGAGCTCGCCGAGCAGCGCCCGGCTGTCGGCGCCGATGGTGGGTGGGTCGGTACGCACCGGCAGGCGCCGGCCGTCGATGCTGATCGGCAGCAGGGCGGTGAGGGTCTCCACCGGCTGGCCGGCACTGCTCGCATCGGCGGGCACCCGCATCGGCGCCAGCCCGCCGGTGGCCTGCAGGTGCGGGTCGGCGAACAGATCCTGCGGGCGGGTGATCGGTGCCCAGGGCAGCCCGGCCTGCTCGAAGCGCGCGCCAAGCTCGGCGGCGGCAAACCCGGCGAAGCGCTCGCGCAGGATCGGGATCAGCCAGTCGCGGGCGCGCACCCGGTCGTTGTTGGAGCCCAGCCGGGCGTCGGCGAGCAGGTCGTCGAAACCGAACTCCCGGCACAGCAGGGCCCACTGGGTGTCGCTGACCGCGGCCAGGAAGATCTGCTCTTCGTTGCGGACCGTGAAGACATCGTAGAGCGCCCAGGCCGACAGTCGCGCCGGCATCGGCGCGGGCGGCTTGCCGGTGACCGCCTGCTGCATCATGTGCTGGGCCACCAGCAGCACGGTGTTCTCGAACAACGCGCTGTGCACCTGCGCGCCGCGGCCGGTGGCCTCGCGCTGGCGAAGCGCAGCCAGCACGCCCACCGCGCCGAACAGCCCGCCCATGATGTCATTGACGCTGGCACCGGCGCGCAGCGGCCGGCCGGGGGGGCCGGTCATGTAGGCCAGGCCACCCATCATCTGCACCACCTCGTCGAGCGCGGTGCGGTGCTGGTAAGGCCCCGGCAGGAATCCCTTGTGCGAGACATGCACCAGGCGGGGGTTGAGCGCCGAAAGCACCGGCCATCCCAGCCCCAGACGCTCGAGCACGCCGGCCTTGAAGTTCTCGCTGAAGACATCGGCCCCGCCGACCAGCCGCAGCACGATCTCCAGGCCGCGGGGATCGGCCACATCGAGCGCCAGGCTGCGCTTGTTGCGATTGAACATCGGGAAGAATCCGGCGCCCGAGCCGAGCAGTCGGCGGGTGTTGTCGCCGGCGAGCGGCTCGATCTTGATCACCTCGGCACCGAGGTCGGCCAGCACCATGCCGCAGGTGGGGCCCATCACCATGTGGGTGAACTCGACCACGCGGATGCCGGCCAGCGGCAGCGGGTCAGCTTGCGGATCCATGTCGTCTCCCGATGGGCGGGCCGCGCTCGCCGCGGCAGGGCCTGCCACTGTAACCGTACGCCGTTGCGGCCACTGCTGTAAGGGCGGGGCGATTCTGCGAGACTGCCGTGGCCGCATGAACCCGACCATGAATCCGATCGCGAACCACCGGCATCTGGCCGCGCGCCTGATCGCCATTGCGTGGCTGGCCCTCCTGCAGGGCCTGCTGCCCTTGCTGCATGCCCACCCCCAGGGCCCGCGAGCGACCGGTGAGGGCGCGCCCATCGGGCTGCATCTGCCCGACCGGCAGTCCCTCGTCGAGGGCGGCACGAGCGGCGCACGGCCGGCGCCCACGATCACCGCGCAGGACGACCGCAGCCGACTTTCCGATGACCCGCCGGCCGCGCCCGCACCCGGTCAGGCGGGCCTGCTCGCCCGCGTCAGCGACGACGGCGGGATCCCGCCCCGCGCGCGCGACCATACCCCTCCACCGCCCGCCCCGCGCGCCTGCGCGAGACCACCCCGCGGCCCGCCGGCCGCCGCCTGAACTTCGCCGCCTCGCCGTTCCGGCCGCGTCGTCGCGCCCGGAACGGCGCCTTCGCGCGCACCTGTGCGCGCGTTCCGTGCCGTTCAGGAGCCATCCATGACCGATTCAAGCGCCTGCCCGCTGTGCAGCGGCAGGCTGAGACAGACCGTATCCGAGCGCGACCGCGACGGACATCCGCTGCGCAACGTGCTGTGCGGCCTTTGCGGGCTGGTGCATGTCGACCCCATGCCGGCACAGACCGACCTCGACACCTGGTACCAGCACGCCTACCGCACCGACTACAAGGGGGTGGTCACGCCTCGCAGCCACCATGTGCTGCGCGCCGGCAGGGTGGCACTGGAGCGGCTCGCGCGCATCCGACCGCTGCTGGCCGATCGGCCGTGCGCGCTGGATGTCGGCGCCGGCGGCGGCGAGACCCTTTACCTGATGATCCACGCCGCAGGGCTGCCCGCCGAGGGGCTCGAACCCAACCAGGGTTACGGCGACCATGCGCGCCAGCGGCTCGGCCTGCCGGTGCGCCAGGGGTTTGTCGAGCGCGATGCCCGATCAGCCGGCGCCTACCGGCTGATCACCCTCTATCACGTGCTCGAGCACCTGGCCGCGCCGCGTGCGGTCATCGAGGTCCTGCGCGACTGGCTCGCGCCGGGCGGCCACCTGGTGATCGAGGTGCCCAACGCCGAAGCCACCTGCCAGTCACCTGCCCACAGCTTTCACCGCGCGCACCTCACCACCTGGGGCGTGCCCACGCTGTCGCGCCTGGGTATTGCCTGCGGACTGTCGGTGGCCTCGACATGGACCAGCCCCGGCGGCGGCAACATCCAGGTGGTCTTCCGGCGCGACGCCACTGCACCCTTGGCGCCGTTGACCGTGCTGGACGAGATCACCCGCCACTACCCGGCGCGGGTGGCGCAGGTGCTCTCCGGGCACACGCCACTGCGCCACTGGGCCTCGGGTCGCCCGCTGACGCGGCTGGCCGCCCGGCTGGGCAGGCAGATCGGCGAACGGGTCAGGGTGCGGGGCCAGGCCGATCCGCGGGCGATCCTGGACTCGCTGGTGGCCGACTGGGCGCGCCCCGGCACGGGGCTCAGGACGGGCGAACCTGGACGGTGAGCGCATCCATGCCGCGAAACACCAGCGAATTCAGCCAGCGCGGCGGCGGGTCCGCGGGCTCGATGCGCGCGAAGCGCCGCAGCACGGCCGGCAGCGCCACCTCGCCCTCGGTGCGCGCCAGCGGAAAGCCCAGACAGATGTGCGGGCCGTAACCGAAGGCGAGATGCGGCACGCCTTCGCGGCGAAGGTCGACCCGTTCGGGGTCGGCATAGGCGCGCGGATCGCGGTTGGCAGCGTTGAGCAGCAGGAAGACCCGGTCGCCCTCGCGCAGCGCGCGGCCGTGCAGCTCATGGGCCTGCGCCACCACGCGGGCCTGCGCACCCGAGGGCCCCTCGTAGCGCAGCAGTTCCTCGACCGCGGCCGGCGCGAGCGCGGGATCGTCGCGCAGCGCGGCCAGCTGATCCGGGAAGCGCATCAGCGCAGCCAGACCGTTGGCAAGGTGATTGGTGGTGGTCTCATGGCCCGCGAAGAGCATGAGGATGCAGGTGGCCACCAGCTCATCCTCCGAAAGCCGGTCTTCGCCGTCGCGCACCGCCACCAGCCCGGCGAGCAGGTCGGTGTGCTCGCGGCGGCGGCGCAGCGCGATCAGCTCCCGGAAGTAGTCGGCCATCTCGCGGGTGGCCGTCTGCGCCGCGGCGTACTTGACCGCCGAGGTGCGTGCCGAGCCGATGAAGGGTGCGATGTCATCGGACAGGCGCTTGAGCAGGGCCAGATCCGAGTGCGGCACGCCGAGCATCGACATGATCACCAGGCAGGGCAGCGGGCCGGCGAACTCGGCGATGAAGTCGAAGCGCTCGCGGCCGGCGAGGCCCTCGAGCAGGTGTGCGGTGATGGCGGTGATCTCGGGGCGCATGCCCTGCATGGCGCGCGCGGTGAAGACCTTGCCGGCCAGGCGCCGCAGCCGGGTGTGCTCCGGCGGATCCTTGAAGACCATCCACAGCGAGAGGTAGCGGATGATGTCGGCGATGCGCGCGGCCTCATCGGCCGGCATGGCCCCGAAGAACGGGCGCAGCCGATCCGACGAGTAGCGCTCGCGGTCGTGGCAGGCCCGGCGCACATCGTCATAGCGGGTGAGCACCCAGCCCTTGAGCCGCGGGCTCCAGTGGCAGGGATCCTCGTCGCGCAGGCGGGCATAGACGGGATAGGGATCGGCCAGCGTGGCCGGGTCTTCAGGGTGCCAGTCAAGGCTCATGGGGGACCTCGCCGGAGACAGCCGCCGGCGCCGGGCGGCGCCGGGTGATGGCCGGTGACGCGGCAGTCTAGACCCGGGCAGCAGGGCAAACAATCGTTCGTCTTTCCGGATTGTGCCGACCGGCAGCGCTGCCTATACTGCGCCGGATTCCAAGCTTCCCGGAGAGAGCCATGAGCCTGTCCCGCATCGTTCTTGCCGCCGGCGTACGCACGCCCTTCGGCGACTTCGGCCGCTCGCTGCGAGAGGTGCCCCTGTCGGCCCTGGGCACGCACGCGGTCAGGGCCAGCCTGGCCCGGGCCGGGGTTGATGCCGCGCAGGTCGACCATCTCGTGTTCGGCGTCACCGCCCCGGTGGACCATGACGGCCTGTTCATCAGCCGCAAGGTGGCGCTGCAGGCCGGACTGCCGGTGGAGAGCGCGGCGCTGGGGGTGGTGCGGGCCTGCGGCACCGGCTCGCAGGCGATCATCAGCGCCGCCGGGCAGATCCTCACCGGCCACAGCCGACTGGCGGTGGCCGCCGGCGCCGAGAACTACAGCCGCGTGCCCTACCTTGCGCACAAGGTGCGCTGGGGCGCGCAGCGTGGCCCCTTCGAGTTCATCGACGGGCTCGACTACATCTACCGCTGCCCGTTCTCCGGCGAGCTCATGGGCGACACGGCCGAGAATCTCGCGCAACTCCACGGCCACGGCCGCGAGGCCATGGACGACTGGGGCTGGATGAGCCAGCAGCGCGCCGGCAAGGCGATCGCCTCGGGCTTCCTCGCGCGCCAGATCGCGCCCATCGAGGTGCCCGACGGCCGCGGCGGCACCCGGCTGTTCGACACCGATGAATTCCCCCGGCCCGGCGTCACCCGCGAGAAGCTCGCCTCGCTCAAGCCAGCCTTCCGCAAGCCCGGCGGTGTGATCACCGCCGGCAATGCCAGCGGCGTGACCGACGGCGCGGCCGCGCTGCTGGTGGCCGACCGCGAGCACGCCGAGCAACTGGGCATCCAGCCCGAGGCCCGGCTGATCGACTACGCGGTGGCGGGCGTACCGCCGCACATCATGGGCGTGGGGCCGGTGCCGGCCATCGCGCAGCTGCTGCAGCGCACCGGGCTGTCGGTGGCCGACATCGACTACTTCGAGATCAACGAGGCCTTCGCGGTGGTGAACCTGCACGCCGAGCGCGAGCTGGGCATCCCGCGCGACATCACCAACCTCTACGGCGGGGGCATCTCCATCGGCCACCCGCCCGGGGCCACCGGCCTGCGCATGACCATCACCGCCATGCAGCACCTGGCCGACACCGGCGGGCGCTACGCGATCATCAGCATGTGCCTGGGCTCGGGCATGGGCATGGCCACGCTCATCGAGAACCTGCGCCGCTGAGCGCGGGCTCGCGCAGCAGCCGCACGAAGGCGCGCGCCAGCTGACGCGGCGTGCCGGCGCCATCGGGCCGGTACCAGACCGGCGCCCAGTTGAGCGCACCCATCAGCATCAGCCGCAGGCTGCGACGCTGCCCGCGGCCGACCAGCGGCAGCCCGGCCACCAGGTCGACGAAACGCTGCTCGTAGCCATCGCGCAGCGCCCGCAGCTGTACCGCCACCGCCGGCACGCTCGCCGGGGTCACGCTGGTGACCACCAGCGCGTAGGCGCTGCGATCGACCAGCGACTCGAGGTGCGCGGCGCAGGCCGCTTCCAGGCGCCGCCAGGGATCGGTCTGGCGGGCGACGGCGGCATCGACCGCGAGCGTGATCCGGCGCACGCCCTCGGCGTACACCGCGAGCAGCAGCTCGTCCTTGGTGGCGAAATGGCAGTAGAGCGAACCGGGCAGCATGCCCACCGCCTGCACGATGTCGCGCACCGAGGCGGCCTGGAAGCCCTTGAGCGCGAACTGCGCAGCCGCCGCATCGAGCAGCTGCGGCAGCCGGCTGTCAGCGCGGGCCATGCGCGGCGGCCGCCTCAGAGGCCCAGGGCCATGCCGTCGCCGGCCGGATCGGCGCCGCCATCGAGGCGGCCGTCAGCCAGGCGGATGGCATGCACCAGCGGCGCCATGTAGCTGAAGGGATGCCGCTGCACCGGATAGCCGCGCGCGCGCAGCGCCGACTCGGTGCTGCGCAGGATGCGGTTGGTGAGCTCGATGGTGTCGGAGGTGGTGCAGAAGCGCGGCGCGCTGACTGCATCGTGGGCGCTCATGCCGAAATCGACCGCGTTCAGGATGGCCTGCAGGTTGCCCATGGTGATGGTGGTGCCCCCGGGGGCGCCCACCAGGAAGAAGGGCTTGTCATCGCGGAACACGATGGTGGGCGACATCGCCGAGAAGCGCGCCTTGCCCGCGGCGAGCGAGCCCGGCCGCCCCGGGCGCGGGTCGAAGACCATCATGCAGTTGTTGTACATGAAGCCCAGGCCCTCGGTGACCACGCCCGAGGACGAGCCCAGCGAGTGGGTCATGGTGACGCTGTTGCCGTCACGGTCGGCGACGCAGACATGGGTGGTCTCGCGGCTCTCGCGGCCACCGGGGTTGAGCCGGGGCACGGCGGTCTTTTGGCCGCTGCGGATGCGCTCGGCCATGCGCGCCGCGTACTCCTTCGAGCACAGCTCGGCCAGCGGCACATCGACGAAGCGCGGATCGCCGATGCGGCTGTCCTTGTCGACGGTGGCGATCTTCATCGCCTCGGACACGGTGGCGATGTACTCGGGCGAGTTGTGGCCCATGGCCGCCAGATCGAAGTGCTCGAGGATGTTGAGCATCAGCACGATCATCACCCCGCCACCGGGCAGCGGGTTGGTGGCCACCCGGTGGCCGCGGTAATGGGTGACCAGCGGCGCGCCGGTCTCGGTGGCGCAGGTGGCCAGGTCCTGAAGGCCGATCAGGCCGCCATGCGCGGCCATGTCATCGGCGATCTCGCGCGCGATGGCGCCCTCGTAGAAGTCGGCCACGCCGTGCTGCGCGATGCGGCGCAGGGTGCGGCCCATGTCGGGGTTGCGCAGGATGTCGCCCACCCGGTGCGGACGGCCGTCGGCGCGCAGGTAGATCTTCGCGGCGGCGGGATGGTCGCGCAGCACGCGGATGCGCTCGATGCGGCCGCAGATCGCCGGCTGCATCCAGAACTCGTGCACGCGGGGGCGCACCGCGAAGCCGTCCTCGCACCAGGCGATGGCCGGGTCCATCAGGCTGGCCAGCGAGCGGGTGCCGAAGCGCTGCAGCGCCTCGTCGAAGGCCTTGAGCGAGAGCGGCGTGGTCATGCACTGGTAGCCGATCTCGTTGACCTGATCGCGCAGCAGGAAGCCGAAGCCGTCGTCGCACTCGCCCAGGATGCGGTCGGCCCACATCTCGGGTCGGGTGGCCAGCGGCGCGCGGCCGTGGAAGTCGATGACGGTGTGCACGCCGCGCGAGGGCAGGCAGATGTGCATCGAACCGAAGCCGGCGATGCCGCACATCTGCGGATCGACCACGGTCTGGACCAGCGCCGCGCCGATCGCGGCATCGATCACATTGCCGCCCGCCCTGAGCACATCGAGGCCGGCTTCCACCGCCTCGGGTTGCGCCGCGCTGACCATCGCCCGTGTCATGCCGTCTCCCGGATTGTCGATCCCGCTAAGATGCACGGTTTTGCCGGGACGGCCAACTCGCGCCGCCACGGGACGGACCCGATGCCCTCTGTGCTGATTGCGCTGTTCGCAGGCCTGCTGGCCGCCGCCGCGGTGAGCGCGCACGCCGACGATGGCGAGGCCTCCCGCCGGCTGGCCGCCTGCACCGCCTGCCATGGCGCCGAGGGCCGCGCCTCGAGCGCCGGCTTCCTGCCGCGCATCGGCGGCAAACCCGCCGATTACCTCTACCGGCAGTTGCTCGCCTTTCGCGATGGCCAGCGCCAGCACGCGCCGATGCAGTGGCTGCTGGCGCCGCTGCGCGACGACACGCTGCGGGAGATCGCCGGTCATTTCGCCGCCAGCGACCCGCCCTATCCGCCGCCGGCCGTGAGCGGCGCGCCGGCGGCGCTGATGCGTCACGGCGAGACCCTGGCCACCCGTGGCGACCCGGCCCGCGGCATTCCGGCCTGCGCGGCCTGCCACGGTGCGACGCTCACCGGTGTGCTGCCGGGCACGCCAGGCCTGCTCGGGCTGCCGCGCGACTACCTCAATGCCCAGCTAGGCGCCTGGCGCAACCAGCAGCGCCGCGCCGCCGAGCCCGACTGCATGGCCCGGATCGCGGCCCGGCTCACGCCGGAGGATGTGGGCGCGGTCTCCACCTGGCTGGCCTCGCAGCCGATGCCGGCGCTGCACGCGCCCGCTGCGCGTTTGCCGAGCCCCGCGCCGATGGACTGCGGCAGCGTCCCTGCGGTGGGCGGCGCCCCGGCCGCCCGCCCCGCGAGCGCATCGACCCCGCGCAGCCCGGCGGCGGGCTCCGCCCTGCCCTCGTCCGCGGCCACCGCCGACCCGCTGCTGGCCCGTGGCGCCTATCTGGCGCGGGCCGGCAACTGCGTGAGCTGCCACACCGCCCCGGGGGGCGACCCGCTGGCCGGGGGACGGGCGATCGAGACGCCCTTCGGCACGGTCTACAGCAGCAACCTCACCCCCGATCCGGACACCGGGCTGGGGGCATGGCGCGCGCAGGACTTCCGCCGCGCGCTGCATGAGGGTCGCTCCCGCGACGGCCGGCTGCTCTCGCCGGCCTTCCCCTATCCCTACTTCACGCGCATGACCGCGCAGGATGCCGACGCGATCTTTGCCTGGCTGCGCAGCCAGGCGCCGGTGCGCCAGCCGGATCGGCCTCACGAGATGCGCTGGCCCTTCGGTACGCAGTGGGCGCTCACCATCTGGCGATCGCTGGCATTCCGGTCGGGCGGTGCGCAACCCGACGCCTCACGCCCGGCGGACTGGCAGCGTGGCGCCTATCTGGTCGAGGTGGTGGGCCACTGCGGCGCCTGCCATGCGCCCCGCGACCGCCTGGGCGCCACACGCCCCGAGGGCCCGCTGGCAGGCGGTCCGGTGGGCACGGGACGCTGGCTGGCGCCCTCGCTGCTGTCGCCGGGCGAGGCCGGCGTCCAGCACTGGCCGGCCGGGCAGATCGCGCAGTGGCTGGCCACCGGCCGCACGGCTGGCGCCAGCGCCATGGGGCCGATGGCCGAGGTGATCAGCCTTGGCACCCGGCACCTGACCGAACCCGACCGGCTGGCGATCGCGACCTATCTGCGGGCGCTGCCGGTCGTCAGGCCCGAACCTGCCCGCCCGCCCGCGGCCGCGGTGCCCGCCGGCCCGGCCGGCGCGGCGCTGTACCGCGAGCATTGCGCCGATTGCCACGGTAACCAGGGCCAGGGCCGCGGCGCCTGGCCAGCCCTGGCCGGCAACCGCGCGGTGACTCAGCCCGAGCCCGGCAACCTGATCACGGTGGTGCTGCGCGGCGGCTTCGCCGCCGACATCCCCGGCGAGCCGCGGCCCCACGGCATGCCGCCCTTCGCACACCGGCTCGACGACACGCAGGTGGCTGCGCTGGTCTCGTGGCTGCGGGCAAGCTGGGGCCATCAGGCCACGCCGGTCTCGGTGCCGCAGGTGCAGCAGGCGCGGCGCTGAGGCGCAGCGGCGCCGCGCCGCCTGCTCAGTCGATCAGGATGACCTCGGGATCGACCGGCCGGGCATACAGACGCTCGACCAGCGCGGCCCGCCGCTCGATCGTCACGCGCTGGTTGATGTAGCCCTTGTCGGTGAGCTCGCGACCGTCGATGGACGGCGGCTCGGCCATCAGCATGACCGCGCGGATCCGCGTGCTGGAACCCGGAAAGGCCCGGTTGTGGGCGGCCAGACCCTCGCGCACGCGGGCGCGCACCCGCTCATCGGCGATCACCTGCGCGAAGCTGGCATCGGGCTCACCGATGAGCTGTCGGCAGGCCACCAGGTTGGGCCAGGCGAGCAGGCCGACCCATTCCCGGTCGTGGCCGGTGACCACCGCGTCCTGCACCACCGGCGAGGCCGCGGCCACGCAGGCCACCCGCAGCGAGCCCACCTGCACGAAGGTGCCGGTCATCAGCTTGAAGTCCTCGACCACCCGACCGCGGAACACCAGCCCCTGCGAGGGATCGGCGGGATCGACGAAGACCCCGGCATCGCCGATCCGGTAGAAGCCTTCCTCGTCGAAGGCGGCGGCGGTGAGGTCGGGCCGGCGGTGATAGCCGGGCATGACCGTAACCCCGCGCAGACGCAGCTCGTACTTGTCGGCGATCGGCACCATCTTGAGTTCCACACCAGGGAAGGGCAGGCCGATCAGGCCCACGCGCTCGGTGGCCCAGTAGGTGCAGGTGGCGGTGGGCGCGGTCTCGGTGGAGCCCCAGCCGGTGAAGAACACCACCCGTTGCCCGGTGTGGCGCACCGCCAGACGCTGCATGCGCAGGTAGAGGTCATCGGGCAGGGTGGCGCCGCCGTAGCCCACGATCTGCAGGTCGGCGAAGAAGCGCTGCGCGAGCGCGTCGTCCTTCTCGAGCGCGGCCACCAGCATGGCGTAGCCCGCCGGCACGTTGGCGTAGTAGGTGGGCGAGAGCTCCTGCAGGTTGCGCAAGGACTCGCCGAAGAGCTCGGGCGTGGGCCGGCCGTCGTCGATGTGCAGGGTGCCGCCGTCGGCGAGCACCGCGTTGAAGCTGGCGTTGCCGCCCATGGTGTGGTTCCAGGGCATCCAGTCGAGCACCACGGGCACCGGGTCGCCGGGCTGTCGGGGACGCGCCTGCTGGCCCATGGTGATGTTGGCGCACATCATGCGCTGGGTGTTGATCACCGCCTTGGGCGTGCCGGTGGAGCCCGAGGTGAGCAGGAACTTGCCGACGGTCTCGGGCCGGATGGCGTCGACCGAGGCCTGCACCGCCGGGGTCACCGGCGTGGCGGCCATGTCGGCCCAGGCGCGGCTGGGCAGCTCGGGCAGGGGCTCGTCGACATGCACCAGCGTCACGCCCTCGAGGTTCAGCGCGCGCAGCGCGCGCTCGAACTGCCGGGCGTTCTGCACCATGACCACGCCAGGCTGCAAGAGCTCGAACACATGGCGCAGCACGCCATGGTCCTGGCTCATCAGGGAGTAACCCGGCGAGACCGGCGCGGCCGGCAGCCGGGCCTGCATCGCGGCCATCGCCATGAGCGCGTGCTCGATGGAGTTGCCGCTGAGGATGACCACCGGCCGGGCATCGGGCACGGCGAGATCGAGCAGGGCCTGGGTAAGCGCGTCGACGGTGGCCTGTGCCTGCCGGTAGCTCACCCTCAGCCACTCGCGCGCCGGGCCGCGGCGCTGCGCGAGCCAGGTGCGCTCGGGCGCCTCACGGGCCCAGCGCCGCAGCAGCGAGGGCACATGCTCGGCGTAAGGCGCGAGCGGGATGCGCGATCGCAACACCACGGTGCCGTCGGCGCGGCGCTCGGTCTCGATGTCGCGGGGCAGGAACCGGACGGGCCGGAACGGGATCGACGAGAGGTCAGTGGGCTCGGGGGCGTTCAAGGCTGGGTCTCCGGGGATGGGCCGCGGTGGTCCGCGTGTGCGGCGCATCTTGCCCGAATCGCGGACGGGCAGAGCCCGCCGGGGTTCCGCCGCCGGGGTGATGCCCTCAGCGCTGCCACTGCAGGCGCATCGAGGTCACCGAGACCGGCCCGCGATCGGCGTTGTAGCCGGGGTTGGCGATGCGCTGATGCCCCAGGCTCAGCCAGACGCCGGCGCCCAGCGAGAACCGGTAGAACGCCTCGAGGATGCGTTCGCCGCCGGGGTTGAGCCGGCCATCGCCCACGAAGAAGCCGAGCCCGCCGGCGGCGAGATAGTCGCGGTGCGCCGCCGAGATGTCGTGTCGCGCCACCGCGAGGCCCACGCTGTCGGCCGGCCGGCCCCAGCGCCCGCCCTGCAGCAGCAGGCCCGCCGAGAGGGAACGGTCGATCTCGGCGAAGGCATAGACCTCGGTGGCGCCATCGGCCCGCATGGCCCGCGCGAACAGCCCGAGGCCGGGCGCGATCTCCTGCTCCAGGCTGATGCCCACGCCGCGCTTGTCGCGCCGGCCGGCCCGCACGGCATCGAGCGCCGGCGGGCCGCCCAGGGCCTGGGCGCGGGCAAGCGCATCGCGGTACGACGCCATCACCGCCTGGTTGCGGAACACCAGCAGCCGCAAGCGCCCTGGCCGCTCGCCGAGCCGGTGGCCGCGCTCGAGTTCGATCTGGTCGCCATAGTGGGTGCCGATGCGCGGATCGAGCGCCATCTGGTTGGGCTCGCGCGGCTGGGCGAAGCGGCCGGCGCGGATGGCCCAGTCACCGTCGAAGTATTCCACCGCCCCGCCCCAGGAGTAGCCGCGCACATCGGCGGCGAAATCGAAGGCGCCGTGGGTGGTGAAGGCCAGGTTCAGGAACTGGGTGCGGGCATCGTGCGCGTAGGTGTTGTCGTCGAACAGGTCCATCACCGGCAGCTTGCCCAGGGTGAGCACCACCCGTCGGCGATCGGCACTGCCCGGCAACTGGTTGAGTTCGGCCTCCACGGTTTCGGCGCCACCCCCCAGGCCCCAGGTGCGGCGCAGGAAGGCGCGCGCCACATAGCTCGCCAGGTGCGGACTGCCGGCGCGGGTGAGTTCGGCGTTGGTGAAGCCGCCCAGACCCGAGAGCCCCGACAGCGGCACGCCCTGGCTGAACTCGGGATTGAGGTAGAGCTCGAGGCCCGACGCCGGCCGCCCGCCGAGGGCTACGGTGGTGGTGAAGGAGTAGCTCGCCTCGGCCTGCGGCTGCAGGCTGCGCGGGCCGGTGTAGGGCGCGGAAAAACCATCCTTGAACTGCCGCACATAGGTGGACTGCACCCACAGGCCGCGATCCTCGGGCGCGGTCTCGGCGCGCGCGCCAGTGGCGCACCACGCGGGCAGCGCGACGGACAAGGCGAAGGCGAAGCGTCGGACGGACATGGGTGGTGAGCGAAAGCCGGCAGCCCGCCAGCCTGACCACGCCATGCTACGCGCCGATGTCGGATGCCGGCGGAGGGCGCAGCACCGACTGCAGGGACTCGAGCGACACCGGCTTGACCAGGAAGCCGTCCATGCCGGCCTCGGTGCAGGCATCGCCATAATCGGCCGCGGAGTTGCCGCTGAACGCGATCACCCGGGTGCGGGGCAGGCCTTGCGCGACTTCGCGCGCCCGCAGGGCACGGGTGGCGCTGATGCCGTCCATGACCGGCATCTGCAGGTCCATGAGGATGAGATCGACCGGAGCCTGCGCAAGCAGGGCCAGCGCCTCGCGCCCGTTCTCGGCCAGGACGACCTCGCAGTCGAGCATGGACAGCATCTCGCCGGCGACCATGCGGTTGACCGGGTTGTCCTCCACCAGCAGGACACGCTGCGCGGGCCGGGTGGCGCCCGCTGCGGCGGCGGGCCCGTCCGCCCGCTGCGTCACGGTCACGGCCGGGGTCGGATGCTCGCCAGCGGCCTCGCCAGGCAGGGCCACAGGCAGCCGCAGCACGAAGCGCGAGCCCCGGCCCTCGACACTGGTGGCGCCCAGCGTGCCGCCCATGAGTTCGGCCAGCCGGCGCGAGATGGCCAGCCCCAGGCCGGTGCCGCCGAAGCGCCGGGTGATCGATGCGTCGGCCTGCACGAAGGGCTGGAAGACCGCCTCGAGCTTGTCGGCGGGAATGCCGATGCCGGTGTCGGTCACTTCGGCGACCAGGGCCATGGCGCTGCCCGGCAGCGCCGGCTCGTCGGGCCGGCCCAGGCGCAGCCGCAGCAAGACCGAGCCAGACCCGGTGAACTTGATGGCATTGGCGAGCAGATTCACCAGGATGCGGCGCAGCCACATCCGGTCGACCACCAGCCGCTCGGGCGTCCCGGGTTCGATCTCGAGCGACAGGTGCAGGCCGCGGCGCTGGGCACGGTCGGCCATCAGCGAGGACAGCGACTCGAGCAGCTCGGCCAGGCGCAGCGGCGCGAGATCGGTGCTGAAGCGGCCGGCGCTCAGCTTGGCGTGATCGAGCATGGCATCGACCACCTCGGCGAGCTCGGCCGCGCTGGAGGTGATGCCATCGACCAGCCGGCGCTGACTCTCGGGCAGCTCGCCCGGCCGCAGCAGCGAGACCGCGCCGACCACCCCGGCCAGCGGCGTGCGGATCTCATGGGTGAGGTTGGCGAAGAACTCCTCCTTGGCGCGGCTGGCGGCGATGGTCTCGTTGCGCGCAGCCTCGGCCTCGGCGCGGGCAGCGCGGGCATGCTCGAGCGCTTCGGCGAGCTGACGGGTGCGCTCGCCGATCTCGACGATCAGCAGATCACGGGCGCGCAGGATCAGCAGGCCGATGAGCAGCACCAGGCCCTGCGCCGCGATCAGCGAGATGGCGAGCTGCAGTTCGCCGTGCACCAGCGACACCCGCGGCTCGATCCAGCCGAGGTGCTTGCCGATCACCACCAGCAGGACCAGGGCGATGTTGATCAGCGCCAGGTAGATGCCCAGCGCCCGCATGCCGATCATCAGCACCGTCACCGAGGGCACCACCAGCCACGCGACCGCGGCGTGCATGAGACCGCCGATCAGCACCATCTGGTAGGCGAGCACCACCAGGGCGAGGTTCACCACCAGGAAGATGCCGAGCCCGGGATTGGCCGGCGGCCGCAGCGCGATCGCCGCCAGCAGCAAGCCGCCGACGACATTCACCGGCACGAACTCGGGCGGGCCGATCAGCCAGTACACCACCGCGTAGGCGAGACTCGCGAGCGAGGCATAGGCCGCGCCCAGCCGGTTGCTGCGAGCGGCGATCTCGCGCTCGAAGGCGTGCAGATGGCTCTGGTCGAACTGGAAGAGCTGTCGCAGCATGGCCCTGGCCGTTCAATCGCCGGCCAGCCGCAGCCGGTCGGGCAGCCGACGCTCCAGCGCGTGACGCAGCAGCGCCGCCACCCGGAAGGGCGCGTGGGCGAACTTGCCGTAAGGCAGCGTGGCGAACAGCGCCAGCACCACGCCGAGGTGCGCCACCAGCAGCAGGGTCATGGCCGAGGTGTCGCGAAAGCCGAGCAGGGCGAGGCCGGTCACCGAGGTGAGGAACAGCAGGGCGAGAAAGCCGCGGTCGAGCGCGCGCTGCCGCGGATCGGACTGCCGGGGGTCGGTGCGGCGCGCCACCCAGGCCAGCCCGAGCGGCCCCACCACCAGGCCGATGCCCCCGGCAATGCCGAGCAGCACCGGCAGGCTGGTCACCGGATAGGGCGCCGGCTGGCCGAGCCCGTAGTGCATGACCGTGGCCACCGAGGTGGCGGCAAAGCACAGCATGAAGCCCCAGAAGGTCAGGTGATGCCACCGCCGGCGCCAGTGGGTGGGGCGATCGTCGGCATCATGGCAGCCCTCGCCATGGCCGCCGTCGAGAAAGCGCAGGCTAAGGGCCTGGACCGCGGCCTCGCCGACCGGCGCCAGACCCGGGCCGGGCTTTCCGGGCTCGGGCCGCGGCGAACCCGCCGAGATCTCGCGCCAGCCCTCGCGCCAGAACCGGACGATGCCCAGCGTGAGCGCGAGCACCGCCCACGCCGACACCGCGCCGAACAGGCTGACCAGCGTGCCGTGGCTGAACACCGCGTAGAAGTTGCCGCCATTGGGCGGGCGCCACAGCCCCTGGCCGCCCTGCAGCGCCATCAGCAGGATCAGCGAGAAGGCCAGCGCGAGCGCCAGCGACAGCGTCAGGCCGCTGCGCCGGTACAGCGCGCCCAGCGGCGCCGGCCAGGCGTAGCGCTGGTACGTCTCGAGGCGGGCCGCGGCCATGGCCTGCGGCACATTGACCGCGAACTCATGCGGGGGCGCGTACTGGCAGGCATGCAGGCAGGCGCCGCACTGGTGACAGAGGTTGGCGAGGAAGTGGATGTCGCCGCGCTCGAAGGCGATGCGACGGGTCATGGCGGGGAAGACCGCGCAGAAGCCCTCGCAGTAGCGGCAGGCATTGCAGATCTGCAGCACCCGTCCGACCTCGGTCTCGGCGCGGGTGAGTTCGATGGTCTCAAGCAAGCGCTGCACGAGCGGCCTCCGCGCCGGCGATGCGGCCGAAGGCCGTGCCGATGGTCATCCCGATGCCGGCGAGGTAGCCCTTGCCGAGCACATTGCCGGCCATGATCTCGCCGGCGGCAAACAGGTTGGGGCTGGTCTGCCCGTCGAAGCTGACGCGCGCCGTGGCATCGACCTTCACGCCCAGGTAGGTGAAGGTGATGCCCGGGCGCAGCGCGTAACCCGAGAACGGCGGGGTGTCGATCGGCAGCGCCCAGTGGGTCTTGGCCGGCGCGAGGCCCTCGGTGCGGCAGTCATCGAGCACCGCGTGATCGAATGTCCCGGGGCGGCAGGCCCGGTTGAAGGCCTCGACGGTGGCCAGCACCCGCTCGCGCGGCAGGCCGAGCTGATCGGCCAGCGCCTCGAGCGTGTCGGCGCGCTCGCCGGGGAACACCGGCGGCATGAAGCGGCCGGCGGCCTTGGCGTCGATGATCGAGTAGGCGATCTGGTCGGGCTGCTGCGCCACCAGCCGACCCCAGATGGCATAGCGCTTGGGCCAGAAGTCCTCGCCCTCGTCATAGAAGCGCTCGCCGTCGCGATTGACCACCACCCCGAGCGACACACAGTCGACCCGCGTGCAGATGCCGCCGTCGAATTTCGGGGCGCGCGCATCGATGGCCACGGCATGGCACTGCGTGGGGTCGCCGATGCGGTCGGCGCCGGCATCGAGCAGCGCGCGCAGCACCACGCCCATGTTGTAGCGGGTGCCGCGGATGAGAAAGTTGTCGGCCGGCGGCCCCCAGGCCTCGCGCAACCAGTCGAGGTTGGACTCGAAGCCGCCGCTGGCGATCACGCAGGTGCGCGCGGTGATCGGCTCGCCCTGGCACAGCGCGGCCTCGAAGACCCCGTTGCGCAGACGCAGGCCGCTGACGCCAGCCTGGTAGCGCACCTGCACGCCGAGCGCCTGCGCGCTGCGGTAGTAGGCATTGACCAGCGCCTTGCCCCCGCCGAGGAAGAACGCATTGGTGCGGCTCAGATGCAGCGTGCCCGAGAGCGACTCCTGGAAGCGCACGCCGTGGCGGCGCATCCAGTCGCGGCAGCGCGAGGAATCGCGGATGGCGATGCGGGCCATCGGCTCGTTGGTGAGCCCGCCGGTGACCTTGAGCAGGTCCTGCCAGTACTCCTCCTCGGGGTAGGCCTCGGTGAGCACATCCTGCGGGGCCTCGTGCATGCAGCGCAGGTTGCGGGTGTGCATGGAATTGCCGCCGCGCCACTCGCGCGGCGCCGACTCGAGCAGCAGCACGCTGGCGCCGGCCTCCCGGGCCGTGATCGCGGCGCACAGCGCGGCATTGCCACCCCCCACCACCAGAACATCGACGCCTGCGGTCATGATCGGATCACGCGTTCCATCGGGCCGGCCTGTTCCAGCGCCGCATCAGGCTGCCATGATCCCACGCCCGGGGCGATTACACTCGCCCGATGACCATCACCCTGTTTCGAGCCCGCCTCATCCACACCCTCAACCCGGCCCGTCCACAGGCCACCCATGTGGCGGTGCGCGAGGGCATCGTGCTGGGCGCGGGCACCCCGGCCGAACTCGCCGGCTGGGGCCCCGCCACGCTCGACGAACGCTTCGCCGACAAGGTGCTGGTGCCCGGCTTCGTCGAGGGCCACACCCACCTCATGGAAGGCGCGCTCTGGCGCCATGTCTATGTCGGCTGGCACGACCGCACCGACCCCGACGGCCGCACCTGGCCGGGCGCGCGCTCCATCGCCGCGGTGATCGAACGGCTGCGCGAGGCGCAGCGCGCCCTGCCGCATCCCGACACGCCGCTGGTCGGCTGGGGCCTCGACCCGATCTACTTCGGCAACCAGCGCTGCAGCCGCGCCGACCTCGATCAGGTCAGCCGCACCCGGCCGATCGGCGTGGCCCATGCCAGCCTGCACATCCTCAATGTCAACAGCGCCGCCCTGCAGGCCGCCGGCTGGCTGCGGCCCGGCATCGATCATCCCGGCGTGCCGCTGGGCGCGGATGGCCTGCCCACCGGCGAGATGAAGGGCCCCGAGGCGATGGGCGCGGTCGCCGATCGCGTGGGCCTTGACCGCGCCGCCCTGGCCGGCGACGAGGATGCGGTGCGCCGCTTCGCGCGGCTGTGCGTGCGCCAGGGCGTCACCACCGCCACCGACCTGGCCAGTCCGCTGCCCGATGGCGCGCTGGAGATGCTGCAGCGGGTCACGGCCGAGAGCGACTTCCCGGTGCGCCTGGTGCCGCTGCTGCGCCTGATGGACCAGCCGCCCTCAGCCACCATCGCCCGCGCGGCGGCGCTGCGCGCCGAGAGCACCGACCGGCTGCGGCTGGGCCGGGTGAAGGTGGTGGCCGATGGCAGCATCCAGGGCTTCTCGGCCCGGCTGCGCCCCCCGGGCTATCACAACGGCGCGCCCAACGGCCTGTGGTACATCGCGCCCGAACAGCTCGCCCAGGCCTACGAGCTGGCGCTCGCGCAGGGGGTGCAGATCCACACCCACACCAACGGCGACGAGGCCACCGAGCTCGCCATCGAGACCCTCACCCGTGCGCTTGCCCGCCACCCCAGCCCCGACCATCGCTTCACCCTGCAGCACTGCCAGCTCGCCAGCCAGGCGCAGATGCGGCGCATGAAGACCCTGGGCATGGCGGTGAACCTGTTCGCCAATCACCACTACTACTGGGGTGACGAGCATTACGCCACCACGGTGGGGCCCGAGCGGGCCGAGCGCATGAACGCGTGCCGCAGCGCGCTCGAGCTCGGCCTGCCCATGGCCATCCACTCCGACGCGCCGGTCACGCCGATGAGCCCGCTGTTCACCGCCTGGTGCGCGGTCAACCGGCTGACCGGTTCGGGGCGGGTGCAGGGCAGCCACGAGCGGATCAGCCCCGCGCAGGCCCTGCACGCGGTCACCCTGGGCCCGGCCCACACCCTGCACCTCGACGGCGAGGTCGGCTCGATCGAGACCAGCAAGCGCGCCGACTTCGCGGTGCTGCACGACGATCCGCTCGCGGTCGAGCCCGCCGCGATCCGCGAGGTGGCGGTGTGGGGCACGGTGCAGGCAGGCCGGGTGTTCGAGGCGGCGCGGGCATGAGCGAGAACGACACCCTGCCGCTGGTGGTGATCGGCGGCTACCTTGGCGCGGGCAAGACCACGCTGGTCAACCGCTGGCTGCACGAGGCCCGCGCCCGTGGGCTGCGGATCGCGGTGCTGGTCAACGACTTCGGCGAGGTGGGCATCGATGCCGACCTGATCGTCACCCGGCGTGACGATGTCATCGAGCTGGCCGGCGGTTGCGTGTGCTGCAGCTTCGGCAGCGATCTGGTGGCGGCGCTCGGCCGGCTCCATGACCGCCAGCCGCGGCCCGACGCGGTGCTGCTCGAGACCAGCGGCGTGGCTCTGCCCGGCACGGTGGCCGCCACCGCACGCCTGGCCCGCGGCTTTGCGGTGGGCGAGGTGATCGTGCTCGCCGATCTGAACACCGTGCGCGAACGCGCGGCCGACACCTATGTGGGCGACACCGTGCTGCGGCAGATCGCGCGGGCCGACCGGCTGCTGCTCACGCGCGAGGATCTGGTCGATCGCGAACGCGAG
Source organism: uncultured bacterium (assembly GCA_903934795.1). GTDB lineage: Bacteria > Pseudomonadota > Gammaproteobacteria > Burkholderiales > Burkholderiaceae_E > Quisquiliibacterium. The sequence continues at coordinate 29,042 of CAIZPE010000234.1, forward strand.
GCCGCGGTGCGCGCCTGGCTGACCGGCATCGCGCCCGGCGTGCCGCTGGCATTGGCGCGCGAGGCGCCGCTGCCGGTGGGCGCGGCACACCCGCATGCCGAGCCGACGGCCGCGCGCCGGCCCGCGGGCGATGCCCGCCTCGCCTTCGACAGCTTGTCGGCGCACTTCGACGGCCCGGTCGACCTGGCCGACCTGGCCCATGCGCTCGCCGATCCCGGTCTGGGGCTGGAGCGCGCCAAGGGCATCGTGCAAGGCCCTGGCGATCGCCCGTGGGCGGTGGAGCTCGCCGGCGGCTCGGTGAGCGTGTCGCCCGCGCCCGCGGCGGACCCTGGCGATGCCGTCACCGCCACCGACCCCGCCAGCCCTGCCGCCCTCGCCGATCCGGCGGCCGCGCCCGCCGGCCGGCTGGTGTGCATCGGCGTGAAGGCGCAGCTCAACCGGGCGGCGCTGGTGGCCCTGATCGAACGCCTCGGCGGGCAGCCGCTCTAGGCGAGGGGACGCCAGCGCCGCAGCAACAGGGCATTGCCCACCACGCTCACGCTCGAGAGCGCCATCGCGCCGCCGGCGATCACCGGGTCAAGGTGGCCCATGGCCGCCAGCGGCAGGCCGATCAGGTTGTAGACGAAGGCCCAGAAGAGGTTCTGGCGGATCTTGGTCCAGGTGCGGCGCGAGATCGCGATCGCATCGGCGACCAGACCCGGCTCGCCGCGCATCAGCGTGATGCCGGCGGTGTGCATGGCCACATCGGTGCCGCTGGCCATGGCCAGCCCGATGTCGGCGGCGGCCAGCGCCGGCGCGTCGTTCACGCCATCACCCACCATCGCCACCACCCGGCCCTCGGCCCGCCAGCCGGCGATCACCGCCGACTTCTGCTCGGGCAGCAGCTCGGCGCGTACCTCGTCGACCCCGAGCTGCGCAGCCACCGCCTCGGCCGCGCCACGGTTGTCGCCGCTCAGCATGGCGGTGCGGATGCCCAGGGCGCGCAGCCGCGCGATCGCGCGGGCCGATCCCGGGCGGATGGCGTCGCCGAAGGCGAGCAGGCCGACCAGCTGCACGGGCGCGTCGGCCGTGGGCGGGCTGATGCCCACCAGCGAGACGGTCGCGCCGGCCGCGGCATGCACCTGGGCGGCCGCCTGCAGGCCGGCATCGGCCACGCCGGCTTCGGTGAACAGGCGCGCACTGCCGATCCACAC
>CAIZPE010000235.1 GCA_903934795.1 uncultured bacterium
GACCAAGCCCGCCACCCTGCTCGACCTGAGCGCCGAGCCGACCGCCCGGGTTCGCCGCAAACGGCCGGCTGCGGCGCCCGCGGCGGTGAACGAGGCAGCCGCGCCGCCAGCCGCCTCGGCCGCGGCGCCCGCGCCCGCTGCTGCAGCCGCTGCGGCACTGGCGCCGGCGGTGACGCCGGTAGCGACGCCGGCACCCATCGCATCAGCCCGGGCGGCCGCCGAACCGGCGAAGGTGCGGCGCCGCGCCGGCCGTGGGTCTGCGCCCGCAGACTCGATGGCAGCGACCGAGTCCCCGGCAGCCGCAGCAGCGGCGGCAGTCGCCGCCAGGCCCGGGGGCGCGGTGAGGCCGGAAGTCGTCAAGCCGGTGGTCGCCGCCGCGCCGCGCACGAGTCCGGGCGCGCGCAAGCTCTTCGTGCTCGACACCAATGTGCTGATGCATGACCCGAGCAGCCTGTTCCGCTTCGCCGAGCACGACATCTACCTGCCGATGATGACGCTCGAGGAGCTCGACAGCCACAAGAAGGGCATGTCGGAGGTGGCGCGCAATGCACGCCAGGTGAGCCGCTCGATCGATGCGCTGATCGCGGCCGCCCATGACCGCATTGACGAGGGCATCGCGCTGTCCGCCCTGGGCAGCCGCGAGGCCGCCGGGCGCCTGTTCTTCCAGACCCAGGCCGTGGCTGCGGCCCTGCCCGAGAGCCTGCCCGCGGGCAAGGCCGACAACCAGATCCTCGGCGTGGTGCGCGCCCTGCAGGAACTGATGGGCGGGCGCGAGGTGGTGCTGGTGTCCAAGGACATCAACATGCGCATCAAGGCCCGCGCGCTGGGCCTGCCCGCCGAGGACTACCGCAACGACCAGGTGCTCGAGGACACCGATCTGCTCTACAGCGGCCGGCTCGAATTGCCGGCGAACTTCTGGGAACGGCACGGCAAGGGCGTGGAATCGTGGCAGCAGGGCGGCTTCACCTTCTACCGGATCACCGGGCCGCTGGTGGCCAGCATGCTGGTCAACCAGTTCGTCTGGCTGGAAGGCGACATGCCGCTGGCCGCGCAGGTGCGCGAGATCACCGGCCGCACCGCGGTGCTGCAGACCCTGCGCGACTACGCCCACCAGAAGAACGCGGTCTGGGGCGTCACCGCGCGCAATCGCGAGCAGAACTTCGCGCTGAACCTGCTGATGAACCCCGAGATCGACTTCGTGTCGCTGCTCGGCCAGGCCGGCACCGGCAAGACCCTGCTCACCCTGGCCGCTGCCCTCACCCAGACCATCGAGGCCAAGCGCTACAACGAGATCATCATGACCCGCGCCACGGTGCCGGTGGGCGAGGACATCGGCTACCTGCCCGGCACCGAGGAAGAGAAGATGCAGCCCTGGATGGGCGCCCTCGAGGACAACCTCGAGGTGCTCAACCATGGCGACCCGGGCGCCGGCGACTGGGGCCGCTCGGCTACCCAGGACCTGATCCGCTCACGGGTGAAGGTCAAGGCCATGTCCTTCATGCGCGGGCGCACCTTCGTGAGCAAGTTCCTGATCATCGATGAGGCGCAGAACCTCACGCCCAAGCAGATGAAGACGCTGATCACCCGCGCCGGGCCCGGCACCAAGGTGGTCTGCCTGGGCAACATCGCGCAGATCGACACCCCCTACCTCACCGAGGGCTCGTCGGGCCTCACCTATGTGGTCGACCGCTTCAAGGGCTGGGCCCACAACGGCCACATCACCCTGCAGCGCGGCGAGCGCTCGCGGCTGGCCGATTACGCCGGGGAGGCGCTCTGAGCGCAGCCCCTGGTCACACCGACCCGGCGGTGAAGTTCTCGAACTTGGTGTACTGACCCACGAAGGTCAGGCGCACCGTGCCGATCGGGCCGTTTCGCTGCTTGCCGATGATGATCTCGGCGGTGCCCTTCTCGGCCGAGTCGGGGTTGTAGACCTCGTCGCGGTAGATGAACAGGATCACATCGGCATCCTGCTCGATGGCGCCGGACTCGCGCAGGTCGGACATCACCGGGCGCTTGTTCGGCCGCTGCTCGAGCGAGCGGTTGAGCTGCGAGAGCGCGATCACCGGGCAGTTGAGCTCCTTGGCCAGGGCCTTGAGGGAGCGCGAGATCTCGGAGATCTCGGTGGCGCGGTTCTCGCCGGAGGAGCTGGCGCTCATCAGCTGCAGGTAGTCGACGATGACCAGACCAAGCTGGCCGCACTGGCGTGACAGCCGGCGCGCCCGCGCGCGCAGCTCGAGCGCATTGAGCGCGGGCGTCTCGTCGATGTGCAGCTGCACCTCCTGCATCTTCTGGATGGCATTGGTCAACCGCGGCCAGTCGTCGTCGACCAGGCGGCCGGTGCGAAGCCGCTGCTGGTCGAGGCGCCCCACCGAGCAGACCATCCGCAGGGCGAGCTGGGTGGCGCCCATTTCCATGGAGAACACCGCCACCGGCAGGCCCTGATCGACCGCGACATGCTCGCCGATGTTCAGGCTGAAGGCGGTGTTGTGGGTGACGCAGTCGTCGCTGGTGATGTAGAGCCGCGTGGGATGGGAGACCGAGATGCAGCGGGTCTGCGCCTCGCCGGCCGGCTCGATGGCGACCAGTGCCGGGCGACGCGGCGGCCGCGCGGGCAGGCCATGCACACGCTGGCAGCCCAGGCCCGGCAGGGCGGGCAGGCTCATGGCCAGATGCACCGGCGCGAGGTTGTGCGCCGCCATGCCGGTGGCCGCGCGCGCACGGCACCAGCCCCCGAGCGAACGCACCAGCGCGGTCAGGTCGCGGGCCAGACCCGACGCCCGCACCCTGAGCCGCAGCAGGCCGTCGCGCCCCGCCTGCGCCGAGGCGCCGAGCAGGCCGTCGAGCAGCGCGATGCGCGACTCGCGCCCGGCCTCCAGGAAGCACGCCGGCAAGCGCAGCGCCTGCAAGTCGGCCGCCCACAGACCTAGGACGCGCAGGCGCTCGCGCAGGGCTCGGGCATCCGGCTGGGCAGAGGCATCGGCAGGGATCCCGATGGTGGCGGCGGTGGCGGTGGCGGTGGCGGTGGCGGTGGCCGCAGCGACGGCATCTGCGCTGGCGGCGAGCGGTTCGTCTCCGTGGAGGGCCGGCACCCTCGCCTCGCGCATCATCCGACCCAGCCGCGCGCGCATGGCCGCATCCTGGAGCAGACCGGCCAGGGCCTGAGCCCAGACCGCCTCGCGCCGCGCGGCATCATCGTCGGCGGCCTCATCGGCCGAGCGCATCAGCAGGCCGAGCGCGAAGGGGTCGAACGGCAACGGATCGTGATGACCGAAGCGGCCCTCCGGCAGGTCGATGGTGAGCGGCACGCGCGTGCCGGGCCGGGCGAGCTGCCGGGCCAGCCAGGCGGTGCTGACCACGCGCGGCCGCACGCCACGGCCCACCCGCACCCGCCAGAGATGTTCGGCGCAGGCCACCGCCTGACGGCCGTCGGAAAAGCGCAGCCGCCAGACCGGGCATCGCCCCTGCGGGTAGACGCCGGTCACCCGGGAGGGCCGGCCATCGACCGAGGCGATGGCATCACCCACACGCAGACTGTCGATGCGGACCCAGCCCTGCGGGGTGCGCACCGGCGCGTCATCGGGCTGGGCCTTGCCCATGGAGGGCCGCCCGGCCACGATCACCAGATCGCCGGGCTGCAGGCCGGAGGTCATGCGATCGAGATCGGAGAAGCCGGTGGGCACCCCGGTGACATCACTGCTGCCGCCGCGGTTGTAGAGGGTGTCGATGCGCTCGACCACCTGGCTGATCAGCGCGGTGAGCGGCTGGAAGCCGGCCGCGCCGCGCGAGCCGTCTTCGGAGATCTTGAAGATGCGTGACTCGGCCTCGTCGAGCAGCTGGCGGGTGTCCTTGCCCTGCGGGTTGAAGGCCTCGGTGGCGATCTGGTCGGAGGTGGCGATCAGCCGGCGCAGGATGGCGCGGTCACGCACGATCTCGCCGTAGCGCCGGACATTGGCCGCCGAGGGGGTCTCCTGGGCCAGGGCGTTGAGGTACTGCAGCCCGCCCGCCTCCTCGGCCTTGCCGGCGGTCTTGAGGGCCTCGAAGACCGTGACCACATCGGCAGGCTGGTTGCGCTCGATCAGGCGGGCGATCTGCTGCCAGACCAGACGATGGTCGTGACGGTAGAAATCATCCTCGCGCAGGATGTCGGCCACCCGCTCGAAGGCCTGGTTGTCGAGCATCAGCCCGCCGAGCACCGCCTGCTCGGCCTCGATGGAGTGGGGTGGCAACCGCAGCGCCGCGACCTCGCGGTCGATGGGCGCCGAGGGCGGGGGAAAGGAGTCGTCGGGGCTGCTCATGAGGGGGTCACCTGGCGCGCGAGGCCTATCTTATCGGGCTCCCGGCCCCGGCGGGGACTGCCCGGCAGGCCGCCCGTCCGACGCAGGCTGCCATGAAAACGGGGGCCAGCGGCCCCCGTCAGGGCGGGCGCCATGCGCCCGCGACGCGCGAGGCTCAGGCCTCGGGCGTGACCGCGATGGTGACCTCGACCACGACATCGGAGTGCAGCGCGACCTGCACGCCGTGCTCGCCGATGGCCTTGATCGGGCCGTTGGGCAGCCGGACCATGGCCTTGTCGACCTTGAAGCCCTGACCGCCCAGGGCGGTGGCGATGTCGAAGTTGGTGACCGAGCCGAACAGCCGGCCGTCGACCCCCGCCTTCTGGGCGATGGTGACGCTGGAGCCGGCAAGGCGCTCGCCCTCGGCGCGGGCCGCGGCGAGCTTGTCGGCCTGGGCCTTCTCGAGATCGGCGCGGCGCGCCTCGAATTCCTTGATGGCCGAGGCGGTGGCGCGACGCGCCTTGCCGGTGGGGATGAGGTAGTTGCGCGCGTAGCCGTCCTTGACGCGGACGACATCGCCCAGCGAGCCGAGGTTCAGGACGCGTTCGAGCAGAATGATCTGCATGGTGTGCTCCGGCGTCGATCAGTGGTTGTCGGTGAACGGCAGCAGCGCCAGGAAGCGGGCGCGCTTGATGGCCTCGGTCAGCTGACGCTGGTAGCGGGCCTTGGTGCCGGTGAGACGGGCCGGGATGATCTTGCCGGTCTCGGTGATGAAATCCTTGAGGAGCTCGACATCCTTGTAGTCGATGTACTCCACCTTCTCTGCAGTGAACCGGCAGAACTTCTTGCGCTTGAACAGCGCGTTCTGAGCCGGACGCTTCTTCTTGCCATCTTTGGGACCACGGCGAAAGAACGCCATATCACACCTCGATCAGTTCAAATTCATTGACATGCAGCACCAGCTGCCGGGACTGCCGCCGCCGGGGGGCCAGAAAGCCCTCCACCTGCAGCGCCGTACCCATCGGCAGCACCGCCGCCCGCTTGGCCAGCGCCCCTGCAAACCGCGTTGCGAGTTCCAGCTCGACCGTTCGGGCCAGACCCGCCTCGGACTGCGCCGACTGGTGCGCCAGGGTGGCATCGACCACCGGGATGCCCGCCGGCGTGTGGCGCAGACCTTCGCTGGCGATCAGACGGGCCTGCAGTCGCAGCCGGTTGGCGGCGGTGACGCTGCCGGGCGCAGTCACGGCGTGGGGCCGGGACGCGTCAGGCGGCGCTGGGCTGGGGTTCGGGGGCCTTCTTGGCCTCCTCGCGCTGGATCTGCTTCCACATGGGCGACGGGCCGGTCTCGGCCTTGCGCATGGCCACGGTGAGGTGGCGCAGCACGGCATCATTGAAGCGGAAGGCGTGCTCGAGTTCGGCCAGCGTGGCTGGCTGGCACTCGATGTTCATGAGCACATAGTGGGCCTTGGCCACCTTCTGGATGGGATAGGTCAGCTGGCGCCGGCCCCAGTCTTCCACCCGGTGGATCTTGCCCTGCTGGGCTTCGACCATCGCCTTGTACCGGTCGATCATGGCGGGAACCTGCTCGCTCTGATCCGGGTGGACGATGAAAATGACTTCGTAGTGACGCATCAGGACTCCTTGTGGACGAAGGCCGGAAACCGGCAAAGGCCGCGGGCCGGCGTCAGGCACCGCGGCAAGGATGACGAAAAGCCTCAGATTCTAACCCGAATCGGGCTGACTGATCCAGTGGCGGTCCTGACCACCGAGCAGCGCGGCCATGATCGCCCGTTCGCGGCGGTCGATCCGCGCCAGGAAGGCGTTGGTCGAGGGCAGGCCGGCGAAGGCCGCGAAACCCCGGCTGAGGAAGTCATGCATCTGCCCCACCCCGGCCAGCCGCGCCGGCAGCGCCATCGCCGAGAGCAGGCGCCCGATGGCGGGATGCGACACCAGCCCCTCCAGCGAGCGGCCGATGCGCAGCACGAGGTCGAGCTGATGCGCGCGGGCCTCGGCGGCGCCGGGCTGGCGATAGGCGCGGGCATAGGCGGCCTCGTCCAGGCCCTGCCCGGCGGTCTCGCCCAGGGCGCGGGCCAGGCTCTCGTCGAGCCGCTCGGTGAGGGCATCGAGCTCCACCGCATCGGCCACAGTATGCAGGGCACGTTCGGGCAGCAGGCGGCTGAGCGTGGGCAGCAGCCGGATCAGCTCGGTGTCACGGCGCGAGAAGTCCTTGGCGCCGTAGAGGTCGTCGAGAAAGAAGCGGGCCGCGGGCGCCGTACCGGCATCGGCCAGCAGGTCGGCATGGGTGCGGGCCAGCCGCGCAGCCTGCCAGCGCTTGACGGCGCCGGTGGCCTCGCGCAGCCCGGCATCAGCCGCGATCGCCCGGCGCAGGCTCGCCACCTGCGCGGCGGCGCGCGCCAGACGCTCGCCGGCGTCGTCGGGCGGGTCGGGCTGGCCGCGTCCGCCATGACCGGGCCGACCGGGCGGGTCGTCGTCGAGGCTGCCGGGGCCGCCCGCAGAGACGCTCATGCGCGGGCTAGAAGTGGATGCCGCGCATCAGCTGCTGGAACGCCACCTGGTCGGCGCTGAGCTGCGCCGCGCGCCCGCCCTCGCGGCCCTTGGCGGCATCGGAGTCAGGGAACATCCGGAACGAGGTGTTCATCACCACCTGCGCCACCCGCGGAATGAGCGCGTGCATCACCTGACCGACCACGCCCAGCCGGGTGGCGATGCGCACCGGCTTGCTGACGATCGCCTCGACCACCAGGTCGGCGGCTTCGTCAGGCGAGAGGGTGGGCACATTGTTGTAGAGACGGGTGGGCGCGATCATCGGCGTGCGCACCAGCGGCATGTTGATGGTGGTGAACTTGATGCCCACATCGGCGAACTCCGAGGAGGCGCAGCGGGTCCAGGCGTCGAGCGCGGCCTTGGAGGCCACATAGGCCGAGAAGCGCGGCGCGTTGGTCAGCACGCCGATCGACGAAATGTTGATCACCTGGCCGCCGCCACGCGCCTGCATCGCCGGCAGCAGGCCCATGGTCAGGCGCAGCGCCCCGAAGTAGTTGAGCTGCATGCAGCGCTCGAAGTCGTGGAAGCGGTCGTAGCTGTTCTCGATGCCGCGACGGATGGAGCGACCGGCGTTGTTGACCAGGAAGTCGACCCCGCCGTGCGTGTCGAGCAGCCACTTCACCATGCGGTCGGCATCCTGCAGATCGGCGAGGTCGACCGCGAAGGTATGCAGCTCGTGACCGAGCGCGGCCACCTGCTGGCGGGCCTCCTCCAGCTTGTCCTCGTCGCGGCCGCAGACGATGGTGATGGCACCCGCCTGGGCGAGCTTGATCGCCGCCGCCAGGCCGATGCCCGAGGAGCCACCGGTCACCAGCACCACCTTGCCGGCCACCTGGCCGCGCAGGCTGCGGTCGATGAACAGGTCGGGGTCGAGGTGGCGCTCCCAGTAGTCCCAGATCACCCAGGCATAGTCGGCCAGGCGCGGACAGGCGATGCCCGAGCCCTTGAGCGCGGCGGTGGTCTCGCGGCAGTCGAAGCGGGTGGGGTAGTTGACGAACTGCAGGATGTCCTCGGGCAGGCCGAGGTCCTTCATGAGCACATCGCGGATGCGCCGCACCGGGGTGAGCGCGAGCAGGCTCTTCTTGACGCCGCGCGGAATGAAGCCGAGCAGCGCGGCGTTGATGCGCAGCGTCATCGAGGGCGCGTGGGCAGCGCTGGCGAAGGTGTTGAGCACATCACCGACGCGCATCGGTTCGGGGTCGACCAGATGGAAGCAGCGTCCGTCGAGATCGCGGGCATGGGAGATGTGGTCGAGCGCGTTGACCACGAAGTCCACCGGCACGATGTTGATGCGCCCACCCTCGATGCCGATGGTCGGCATCCACGAGGGCAGCAGGCGGCGCATGCGCTGGATGAGCTTGAAGAAGTAGTAGGGGCCGTCGATCTTGTCCATCTCGCCGGTAACCGAATCACCGATCACCATGCCCGGCCGGTAGATGCGGAACGGCACCTTCGCCTGCGCGCGCACGATGCCCTCGGACTCGTGCTTGGTGGCGAAGTAGGGATGGTCCAGGCCCTCGGCCTCGTCGAACATGTCCTCGCGCCAGATGCCCTCGAACAGGCCGGCGGCGGCGATCGAGCTCACATGATGCAGACAGCCGGCCTTGATCTCGTTGGCGAAGGCCACGACATTGGCCGTGCCCTCGACATTGACCTTCCCCTGCGACTCGGCGTCGGCGCCGAGGTCATACACCGCAGCCAGGTGGTACACATGGCGGATCTTGCCGACCAGCGCGCGGCGCTCGGCCGCCTTCAGGCCCAGACCGGGGCGGGTGATGTCGCCCACCACCGGCACCACCCGGCGGCCGTCCACCCCCCAGAACTCGTGCAGCGCGGCGAGCTTCTCGGGCGAGGCATCGCGGATCAGGAAGTGCACGACCGCGCCGCGTCGCGCGAGCAGCTTGCGGACCAGACGCTTGCCGATGAAGCCGGTGGCGCCGGTGAGGAAGTAGGCCATGGGGTGTCTCCGCGCAGGGTGTTGATGTGGGTGTCCGGGCCGGCCCGGAAGCCGGCCGATGATTGCACCGGGCAGCGGCAGCGGCAAGCGGCCGCGGCGGTGCGCCGACTCATCCCGGGCCGCTTTAGGGTGCGCCCCCTAGACACGCGGGTCTACACTCGGCCCCATCGCTGGCGGATGGTCCGCCGGCACGCAGACAGGGAGTGATCCAGCATGGTCAGGAAGCTCAAGCAGCTCGCCAAGGAAAAGGACGAAGGCGGCCAGATCGCCGATGTGATCCGCGAATCGGCCGAGAAGATCTGGCTGGCCGGCCTGGGCGCCTTCGCCAAGGCGCGCATGGAGCCGGGCAAGGCCTTCGAGACGCTGGTGCGCGAGGGCCTCAGCCTGCAGTCGAAGACCCGCGCCATGGCGGGTGAGCGGCTCGGCGAGGTCGGCGGCAAGGTGAGCCAGGTGAAGAGCCAGATCGGCCAGCGTGCGGCCGAGTCCTGGGACCGGCTCGAGCAGGTCTTCGAAGACCGCGTGGCCCGGGCGCTCGACCGGCTGGGCGTGCCGGCGACCAAGGATGTGCAGGCCCTGATGGAGCGGGTCGATGAACTCACCGCGGCGCTCGAGGCGCTTGGCGGCAAACTGCCGCAGTCCGGCCGCGGCGCATCGGCGCGCAAGCCCGCTGCCCGCAAGCCTGCCAGGGCCGCCGACCGCAAGCCGGCAGCCAAGGCACCCAAGGCTGCAACCAGGGCGGCCAAGGCACCCGCGGCACCGGCCCGCCCGACGCGGCCTGTGGCGCCTGCAGGC
>CAIZPE010000236.1 GCA_903934795.1 uncultured bacterium
CGCGCTCGCGCTCGCGCTCGAGGGCCTCCTGCTTGGCCTGCAACTCGGCCGCCTGCTGTTCGAGCAACTGGCGGTTGCGCTCTTCTTCTTCGGCGAGGCGACGGGCCTCCTCCTCGGCGGCGCGGGCGGCTTCGGCAGCCGCTTCGGCGGCGGCGGCCTCGGCGGCAGCGGCTTCAGCGGCAGCGGCCTCGGCAGCTGCCGAATCGGCCAGTCCGTCGGCGCCGTCACGCTGGACGAACACCCGCTTCTTGCGGACCTCGACCTGGATGGTGCGGGCCTTGCCCGAACCATCGGCCTGCTTGATCTCGGAGGTCTGCTTGCGGGTGAGGGTGATCTTCTTCTTCTTGAGCGGGTCGTCGGCGCCGTGGGCCCGCCGCAGCGCCGTGAGCAGCTGCTCCTTGTCGGCCTCGGTGAGGCTGTCCTGCGGAGAGGACTTGTTCACGCCGGCCGTACGCAGCTGCTCGAGCAGCACGTCAGCGGGCATCTTCAGCTCGGCAGCGAATTTCGCTACGTTGGTCAGCACCATCGTCATCCTTTGGGTCGCGCCCGCCGTCTCAGGCCGACTCGTTCTCGAACCAGTGCGCACGCGCCTTGAGGATCAGCTCGCGGGCCCGCTCCTCGTCGACGCCGGTGGCCTCGACCAGCTCGTCGACCGCGAGTTCCGCCAGCTCGTCACGCGTGAACACGCCGCTGTCGGCCAGGCGGGCCGCCAGCTGCCGGTCCATGCCCTCGAGGGTGAGCAGATCTTCCGCGGTCTTCTCGATCTTCTCCTCGGTGGCAATCGCCTCGGTCAGCAGCACATTGCGCGCGCGGTTGCGCAGCTCGTTGACCGTGTCTTCGTCGAAGGCCTCGATCTCGAGCATCTCGTTGATCGGCACATAGGCCACTTCCTCGACGCTGGTGAAGCCCTCGTCGATGAGGATGTCGGCAACCTCCTCGTCGACATCGAGCTTGTGCATGAACAGGTCGCGCACCACCATGCGCTCGGAGGTCGACTTCTGCTGCGACTCGTCGGCGCTCATGATGTTGATCTGCCAGCCGGTGAGCTCGGAGGCCAGGCGCACATTGCGCCCGCCGGTGCCGATCGCCAGCGCGAGGTTGTCCTCGTCGACCACCACATCCATGCTGTGGCGGTCTTCGTCGACCACGATGGAAGACACATTGGCCGGCGCGAGCGCGCCGATCACGAACTGCGCCGGGTCTTCGGACCAGAGCACGATATCGACCCGCTCGCCGGCGAGCTCGCCGGTGACGGCCTGCACGCGCGAGCCGCGCACGCCCACGCAGGTGCCGATCGGATCGATGCGACGATCCTTGGTGAAGACCGCGATCTTGGCGCGAACGCCCGGGTCGCGCGCGGCAGCCTTGATCTCGAGCAGACCCTGCTCGATCTCGGGCACCTCGAGCGCGAACAGGTGGCGGATGAAGTCGGGCGAGGTGCGCGACAGGATGAGCTGCGGCCCGCGGCCTTCGCGGTTGACCCGCAGGGACATCGCACGCACCCGGTCACCCACCCGTAGATTCTCCTTGGGAATCATCTGGTCGCGCGGCAGCCGCGCCTCGAGCTTGCCAGCCTCGATGACCGCGCCTTCGCGGTCGATGCGCTTGACCGTGCCCGAGAGGATCGGCTCTTCGCGGGCGAGGAAGTCGGCGATGATCTGCTCGCGCTCGGCATCGCGGATCTTCTGGAGGATGACCTGCTTGGCGGCCTGCGCCCCGATGCGGCCGAGATCGATCGCGTCGAGTTCCTCTTCGATGAAGTCACCCACCTGCACATCGGGGATCTGCTTCTGGGCCTCGGACACGATCATCTGCAGGTCGTGGTCCTCGAGTTCGCCGTCCGGCACCACCTGCCAGCGGCGGAAGGCCTCGTAGTCGCCGCTCATGCGGTCGATGGCGACCCGCGCATCGATGTCTTCCTTGAAGCGCTTCTTGGTCGCGGATGCGAGCGCACTCTCGAGGGCCTGGAACACCACCTCTCGGGCCACATTCTTTTCGCGCGCCAGCGCGTCTACCAGCAACAGGACTTCACGGCTCATGGCCAGGCCTCCTAGAACGCCACCTTGGGCACCAGACGTGCCCGATCGATCTCGTCGAGCGCAAACACCAGCTTTCGCGCCGCCGGCTGCTCGCCCGTCACCGCCCGGGACTTGCCGCCAACGGCCACTGCATCGCGGGAGACCCGGCGCGCCGCCCCGGGCCTGGGTGGCGCCACCCGGGCACCGCCTCGCGGCGCCGGTGCGGGCTCGATCAGCACCAGCCCGAAACGGCCATCGGGCTCGACCTCGAGAATGCCCTCGAAGTGCCGCCGCCCTTCCAGCGGGCGCTTGAGCTTGACCGTGACCTCCTCGCCCGCGAACCGCACGAAGTCGGCCGGCTTCTTCAGCGGCCGATCAAGGCCCGGCGAGGAAATCTCCAGCCGCTTGTAATCGACATCCTCGACGCCCAGCACCGCGGAGAGCTGCCGGCTGACCGCCTCGCAGTCTTCCATCCGGATGCCTTCAGGCCGGTCGATGAACACGCGCAGCACGCCCCCGACCGCCATTTCGGCGTCGACCACCTCATAACCCATGCCGACGACCGTCGACTCGACGGCGGACTGCCACGAACCCAACAGACTGATTCCCGTGAGAGAGTTGACCGGGATGCCGCCTGCGGCCCGATAGCGCGCTGCAGGGCGACATCACAAAGCGCCTGCGCAAAAAAAAATGGGCTGGCCAGCCCATTTTTTTGAGCACGCCTGCCGGTGCATGGTCGAGCAGGCGCTTGGAATCCTAAGATTATAGCGCTTATTCAGGCGCTTTGCGAGCCGGATCAGCGCGCCGACGCGAGCGCGAGCGGCCGCCCGGACGCCCCGAGCCCCGGTTGCCGCCCGGCGCCGCGCCCTGCCCCGGCTGAGCGCCTGCTCCGGGCCCGGCGCCCCCG
>CAIZPE010000237.1 GCA_903934795.1 uncultured bacterium
ATCTCCATCGCCAAGAAGTACACCAACCGCGGCCTGCAGTTCCTCGACCTCATCCAGGAAGGCAACATCGGCCTGATGAAGGCGGTGGACAAGTTCGAGTACCGCCGCGGCTACAAGTTCTCCACCTACGCCACCTGGTGGATCCGCCAGGCGATCACCCGGTCCATCGCCGATCAGGCCCGCACCATCCGCATCCCGGTGCACATGATCGAGACCATCAACAAGATGAACCGGATATCCCGGCAGATCCTGCAGGAGACCGGCATCGAGCCCGATCCGCAGACCCTGTCGGCGCGCATGGAGATGCCCGAGGACAAGATCCGCAAGATCCTGAAGATCGCCAAGGAGCCGATCTCCATGGAGACGCCGATCGGCGACGACGACGACTCGCACCTGGGCGATTTCATCGAGGACACCACCACGCTGGCGCCGGCCGATGCGGCGCTGCACGGCTCGATGCGTGATGTGGTCAAGGAAGTGCTCGACTCGCTCACCCCGCGCGAGGCCAAGGTGTTGCGCATGCGCTTCGGCATCGAGATGAGCACCGACCACACGCTCGAAGAGGTCGGCAAGCAGTTCGATGTCACCCGTGAGCGCATCCGCCAGATCGAGGCCAAGGCGCTGCGCAAGCTGCGTCACCCTTCGCGGGCCGACAAGCTCAAGAGCTTCCTGGAAGGGCAGTAAGGGCGCGCGCCGCTGCCGCAACGGCAGCGGCCGGGTCTGCAGCGGGCGCGCTCAGCGCTTGCCCTCGATCTGGATCTCCACCAGGCGTGGTCCGCCGGCGGCGAAGGCCGCGGCGAGCGCCGCGGGCAGTTCATCGGGGTTCTCCACCCGCACGCCGGGCACGCCCATGCCGGCGGCCATGGCCACGAAGCCCAGCCCGGGGCCGCCCAGGTCCATGTGGGGGTAGGGACGGTCGGAGGCCGCGTCGAAGCGCTGCCGGTAGATGTCGAGGTTGTGCTTGAGCACCCGGTACTCGCGGTTGTTCAGGATCACGAACACGATCGGCAGCTGATGGTGGGCCGCGGTCCAGAGCGCCTGGATCGAGTACATCGCGGAGCCGTCGCCCGACAGGCACAGCACCGGCCGCCCGGGGTGACCCACTGCCGCGCCGATCGCACCCGCCAGACCCTGGCCGATGCCGCCGCCGCGCGCACCCAGGAAGCGCTCGTCGGTGTCCAGCTGGAAGGCCGAGGCGAAGTCCACGCTGGCGGTGATCGACTCCTCGACGATCAGCGCGTTGGCCGGCGTGGCCCGCGCGATCTCAGTCATCACCCGTGGCATGGAGATGGGCAGGCGCGACCAGGCCTTTTCCTGACGCGACTGCCAGGCGGCGGCCTCACGCGCCTTCTGCGCGGCGAGGCTTTCGCGCCGGGCCGCTGCAGCAAGGTTCCAGGCAGGGCTCGCGCCTTGCGCGAGCGCGTCATCGAGCGCCTGCAGCGACGGGCCCAGGGCGCCGACGACGCCGGCGTCGACCGCGTGATTCCAGCCGGCCGGCCGCGCGCTGGCCTCGAGCTGGATCACCCGCGCCGACTCGGGGAAGGGGCTGCCCGGCGCGAACCAGACCTCCTCGAAGAAGGCGCCACCCACCAGCAGCACCCGGTCGGCATTGCCCAGGGTCTTGCGGATGCCCGCGGCATCGAAGGGCAGGCCGCTGCGGGCATGCGGATGGGTGGCCGGGAAGGACACATGGCCGCGGATGCCCTCGAACCACACCGCCGCACCCAGGCGCTCGGCCACGCGGATCAGTTCGGCGGCGGCGCCGCTGCGGGCGACCTCGTCGCCCACCACGATCACCGGCTCGCGCCCGGAGAGCAGCAGCTCGCAGGCGGCGGCGATGCCCTGCGGATCGGGCGGCCCGGCGCGGTAGAGCCGCGCGGGTGGCTGCGGGCCGTTGGCGGTGGTCTGCGCCATGACATCGATCGGCAGCGACAGGAACACCGGCCCGAAGGGCGGATCATTGGCGATCTTGAAGGCGCGGCGCAGCACCTCGTCCATCTCGTCGGCATGGCGCACCTCGGTGCTCCACTTGGTCACCGGCGCGGCCATCGCGGCCAGGTCGTGC
>CAIZPE010000238.1 GCA_903934795.1 uncultured bacterium
CCCGCCCCCCCGGCCCCCCCTGATCGCCGCGATGCGCCCGGGACGCCCTGTCCCGGGCCTCGCGAGCGCTCGGCAGAGCCATCGGGCCAGGCGGCGCCCCCTCCGGGGCCACGCCCCGCCGAGGGGCCCGCTGCCAGGAAGCCCTCGAACTCCGGGGCGCTGATGCGTGCAAGGCCGGCCAGCCGGTGCACCAGCTGCAGCCGCAGGGCCTCACGCGGCAGCTGCTGCACCAGCGGTCGCGCGAGCGCGAGCAGCCGCGCCCGGCCTTCGGACTCCTCCAGGTCGACCTGCGCGCTGAGCTCCCGCACCAGCAGTTCCGAGAGCGGAATGGCTTTCGTGAGACTCGCCTGGAATCCGGCCTCGCCATGCTCCCGCACGAAGCTGTCGGGGTCATGCTCCGGCGGCAGGAACAGGAACTCCAGCCGCTTGCTGTCCTGCGCGTGCGGCAGGCAGGCCTCCAGCGCCCGCCAGGCCGCCTTGCGCCCGGCGGCATCGCCATCGAAGGAGAAGACCACCCGATCGACGCTGCGCAGCAGCTTGCGCACATGCTCGCCGGTGGTGGCGGTGCCCAGGGTGGCCACCGCGTTGCCCACGCCGTGCTGGGCAAGCATGACCACATCCATGTAGCCCTCGACCACGATCGCGCAGTTGGCCGCGCGCATCGCCTCGCGGGCTTCGAACAGCCCGTAGAGCTCGCGGCCCTTGGTGAAGAGCGGGGTCTCGGGCGAATTGAGGTACTTGGGCTCGCCCGCCCCCAGGACCCGTCCGCCAAAACCGATCACCTGGCCGCGGGGGTTGCGGATCGGGAACATGATCCGGTCGCGGAAACGATCGTAACGGCGCCGGGGCGCGGCACTGGCAGCTGGCGGCTCGGCCTCGTCGGCAGCCGCCTCGATGACCAGGCCCGCCGCCACCAGGCCCGGCGCGTCATAGTCGGGCACCGCGGCCTGCAGGCCGCGCCATCCGTCGGGGGCATACCCGATGGCGAATCGCGCCGCGGTGCGGCCCGACAGGCCGCGGCCCTTCAGGTAGTCGATCGCCCTGGGCGAGTCCTTCAGGCGGAGCCGGTAGAAGTCAGTGGCCGCCTGCAGCAGCTCGAGCAGATCGGGCGCCGCACGGGGTGCGTCACCGCCGCGCCCAGGCTCCTGCGGCACCACCAGACCCGCCGAGCGGGCGAGCTCGCCGATGGCATCCACATACGACAGCCCGGCGTGCTCCATGAGGAAGCCCACCGCGGAGCCGTGCGCGCCGCATCCGAAGCAGTGGTAGAACTGCTTGGTGGGACTGACGGTGAACGAGGGCGACTTCTCGCCATGGAAGGGGCACAGGCCGAGCAGGTTGGCGCCGGCCTTGCGCAGCTTCACATGCTGGCCGACCACGTCGACGATGTCGACGCGGGCGAGAAGCTCCTGGATGAACGACTGCGGGATCACCCCGGCAGTTTAGTGCCCGGCAAGCCGGGCGCGCACCGCCGCCGACACCGCCGACAGGTCGGCCCGTCCGGCCAGCCGCGGCTTGAGCAGGCCCATCACCTTGCCCATGTCCTGTGGCCCGGCCGCGCCGGTCTCGGCCACCGCCGCGGCGATCGCCGCCTCGATCTCGGCCGCGTCGGCCTGCCGGGGCAGGTAGGCCGACAAGGTCTCGATCTCGCCACGCTCACGCTGGGCGAGATCCTCGCGACCGGCCTGCTCGAACTGCGACAGGGAGTCGCGGCGCTGCTTGATCAGCTTGTCGACGATCGCGCTCACCAGCGTGTCGTCGGCGAGCACCCGGTCGTCGACCTCGCGCTGCTTGATCGCGGCCAGCAGCATGCGGATCGCCGACAGACGCTCGGTCTGGCGGGCACGCATCGCGGCCTTCATGTCTTCGGTGATCCGGTCCTTGAGGCTCATTGGGACGCTCCTCGTGCGAGGGAAGGCGGGCCGCGCGCGGCGCGCGGCAGCGCCAAACGAAAAGGCCCGCGGCGCTGACGCTCGCGGGCCCGGTTCAGTGCCGCGGTGAAGAATCAGTACAGCTTCTTCGGCAGCATCTGGCTGCGCAGGCGCTTGAAATGGCGTTTGACGGCGGCCGCCTTCTTGCGTTTGCGCTCGGAGGTGGGTTTCTCATAGAACTCGCGGGCGCGAAGCTCGGTGATGATCCCGGTCTTTTCGATGGTGCGCTTGAAACGGCGCAGCGCCACATCGAACGGTTCGTTCTCCTTGACCCTGATGGTCGGCATATCAAATCACCTCCTTTCGCTGCGATTTTCACCCGGCGGTTGTGGCTGCGGCGATGGCCGCGGCACCTCCCGGCCGCCCATGAGGGAGCCGGGCCTGGGGGCGGCATCAGGCCGCTCCCCCACAGGCGAAGCTCACCACTATAGCACGCAACGGCTCCGGCCGAGAAGCCTTCGGTCGCCCCGGGCGGCGGGGCTGGGGCACAATCGCGCCATGCTCGTGCTCGGCATCGAAACCTCCTGCGACGAAACCGGCGTCGCGCTCTACTGCACCCGCGAGGGCCTGCTCGCCCAGGGCCTGCATTCGCAGGTGGCCATGCACGAGCGCTACGGCGGCGTGGTGCCCGAGCTCGCCTCGCGTGACCACATCCGCCGGCTGCTGCCGCTCACCCGACAGGCGCTGGCCGATGCCGGCCGCCGCCTGGGTGACATCGATGCCGTGGCCTGCACCCAGGGCCCGGGGCTGGCGGGCGCGCTGCTCGCCGGCATGGCGGTGGCCAGCGGCCTGGCTGCGGCGCTCGACCGGCCCCTGATCGGCATCCATCATCTCGAGGGCCATCTGCTCTCGCCGCTGCTGGCCAGCCGGCCACCCGGGTTCCCTTTCGTGGCCCTGCTGGTCTCCGGCGGCCACACCCAGCTGATGCGGGTCTCGGGGGTGGGCCGCTACGAACTGCTGGGCGACACCCTCGATGATGCCGCCGGCGAGGCCTTCGACAAGAGCGCGAAGCTGCTCGGGCTGGGTTATCCCGGCGGTCCGGCGGTGGCCGCGCTGGCCGGCCGGGGTCGTGAGGGCGCGGTCAGCCTGCCGCGGCCGATGCTGCATTCCGGCGATCTCGACTTCAGCTTCAGCGGCCTGAAGACCGCCGTGCTCACGGTGGTGCGCCGTGGCCTGGCCGACGACCAGGCCCGCGCCGACCTCGCCTTCGCGGTGCAGGCGGCGATCGTCGATGTGCTGGTCGCCAAGAGCCTGGCGGCGCTGCGCCACACCGGCCTGCGCCAGCTGGTGATTGCCGGTGGCGTCAGCGCCAATCAGCGGCTGCGTGCCGCGCTGGCCCGGGCCAGTGACGAACAGCGGATGTCGGTGTTCTTCCCGGAGCCCGCGCTGTGCACCGACAACGGCGCGATGATCGCGTTCGCGGCGGCGTTGCGACTGCAGGCCGGGGGCCTGGCCGGACACACAGCCGGGTTTGCCGGCGCGTTCTCGGTCCGGCCGCGCTGGCCGCTGGAGGAACTCGGCGAGCCGGCGGCCCAGGCCGCGTAGGGAGCCCGGCCTGGGCCCGGCGAAGGCTCAGCCGATGGAAGCCCCGGCCGGCCACAGGCGGGCCGCGCCGAACACCCCGGCGGAATCGCCCAGCCGGTTGTGCAGCAACCGCGTGCCCACCGAGTCGGCGAACACATAGCGCGGCCACCGCGCCGGCACCTCGTCGTAAAGCCGGGCGATCTGCGACAGGCCGCCACCGAGCACGATGGCCTGCGGGTCGACGAGGTTGATGACGCTGGCAAGCGCGCGCGCCAGCCGGTCGATGTAGTCAGCCATGGCCGCCACGGCCATCGGTTCGCCGGCCCGGGCCGCGGCCACCACCGCGGCCGCATCACGATCGGAGCGCCCCCCGAGGCGGGCAAGCGCCGGCCCCGACAGCCAGGTCTCCAGACACCCGCGATGGCCGCAGTAGCAGGGCTCGCCCGGCCACTCGCGGCTGGGCCGGCCCGGCGGGGCGTCGGCCGGCGCGAACAGGGGCAAGGGGTTGTGTCCCCACTCGCCGGCGATGGCATTGGCACCGCGCAGCACCCGACCCTCGACCACCAGGCCACCCCCCACCCCCGTGCCGAGGATGACGCCGAAGACCGTGGCCACGCCCTCAGCCGCGCCGCCCGCCTGGGCCTCGGCCACCGCAAAGCAGTTGGCATCGTTCTCGATGCGGACTTCGCGCTGCAGCGCGGCCTGCAGGTCGTCGCGCAGGGGCTGACCGATCAGGCATACCGAGTTCGCGTTGCGCACCAGGCCGGTGGCCGGCGACAGTGCGCCGGGGATGCCGATGCCGAGGGTGCCGCGACGCCCGAGCGCGGATTCCGTCTCGAGCACCAGCCCGATGATGGCGCGCACCGTGCCGGCATAGTCGCCCTGCGGCGTGGGCACACGCCGGCGGGCGAGCACCGTGTCTTCGCCCTCGAGGGCGACGATCTCGATCTTGGTGCCGCCGAGATCGACGCCCAGGCGCAGGCTCATGAGGATTTCTTCTGGCCGATGCGGCTCTCGCGACCGGCCATCAGATTGGCGATGTTCGCGCGATGGCGCCAGACCAGCAGCGCGGCCATCGCGGCGATGGCCGCGGACGCGGCATCGAACCCGTAGAGCAGGCTGTGCCAGAAAGGCGCGAACACCGCGCTGACCAGCGCCGCAAGCGAGGAGTAGCGAAAGAAGAAGGCGATGATCAGCCAGGTGAGCAGCACGCCGCCGCCCACCAGGGGATGCAGCGCCATCAGCACCCCGGCGGCGGTGGCCACGCCCTTGCCGCCCTGGAACCGGTGGAACACCGGGAACAGATGGCCGACGAACACCGCCAGCGCCGCCAGCGCCACGGTGATCTCGCCGATGCCGAAGCGCGGTGCCGCGGCCTCCACCAGCAGTACCGCCACCGCCCCCTTCAGCGCGTCGCCGAGCAGGGTGAGCAGCGCGGCACGCTTGTTGCCGGTGCGCAGCACATTCGTGGCGCCGGGGTTGCCCGACCCGTAGGTACGCGGGTCGGCCAGCCCCATCACGCGGCTGACCACCACCGCGAAGGAGACCGAGCCGATCAGGTAGGCGCCGAGCACGGCGAGCAGGGAGGCGGCGTTCATGGCGGCGGAGGGGCGGAGGGGCGTGGAGGACGAAGGGGCGAATGCGGTGACGCAGGGGCAGTGCGCGATCAGGGAGCCAGCGCGCAACTGACCCGCGTGGCCCGCAGCGTGTCGGTGAGCACCGCGGGATCGATGGACACGAGATAGCCGCGCCGGCCGCCATTGATGTACACCAGCGCGCAATCGAGCACGCTGGACTCGACATAGACCGGCAGGGGTTTGCGCAGGCCGAAGGGCGAGGTGCCGCCCACCTGATAGCCGGAGTGGCGCTGGGCCACCTCGGGCGTGCAGGGCTCGACCGTCTTGCAGGCAATCGCCCGCGCGAGGTTCTTCGTGGACACGGTGCGATCCCCGTGCATGAGCACCACCAGCGGGCGGGCGCGCTCGTCCTGCATCACCAGGGTCTTGACCACGCAGTGCTCGTCGACGCCAAGCTGCCGGGCAGACTCCGCGGTGCCGCCGTGCTCGACATAGTCATAGGGGTGCTGCCCGAAGCTCACGCCATGGCGGCGAAGCCACTGCGTGGCCGGGGTCTCGGAGACATGGCGCGACACCGCGTGGCTCCCTCAGACCGCCGGCGCCGCGGGGTAGAGACCGCGCACCTGCCCGAAGAGCCGGGTCATGCCGAGCAGGGCGTCGATGGCGGGAACATCCACCTCGACCAGACGCGCCATCTCGGCCACCGACGCGAGCATGGCATCGAGCTCGATCGGGCGAGAGGCATCGACATCCTGCAGCATGGAGGTGCGCACCGCGCCGAGCTGGCGGGTGATGCGGTTGCGCTCCTGCGGGCTCATGGCGATCGGCAGGCCGAAGCGCTCGCCCACCCGCGCGGCCTCGGTCATGGCATCGCACACGAAGCGCAGCAGCTGCGGATCATCGAGGATGCGGTCCATGGTGGCGCCGGTGAGGGCCGACAGCGGGTTCATGGTCATGTTGCCCCAGAGCTTGACCCACACCGCCTGCTCGATCGCGGCGTCGATCTCCACCTGAAGGCCGGCCCCGGCCATGGCGGCGGCCAGCTTCGCAAGGCGATCGGTGGCCGCGCCGCCCGGTTCGCCCAGGATGAAGCGCTCGCCGAAGGCATGCCGCACCACGCCGGGCTGCGGGCACGAGGCGGCCATGTGCACCACCGCGCCGATCACCCGCCGCGGCGGGATGGCCGCAGCCAGCGCGCCGTCGGGGTCGGTGGCGCGCAGACGGGTGCCGCGCCAGCGCGGATCGAGCCCGTGGAAGAACCACCAGGGCACGCCGTTCATGGCCGAGAGCACGGCGGTGTCCTCGCCGAACATGGGGCCGATCAGGCCGGCCACCACCGGCAGCGCGGTGGTCTTCACCGACAGCACCACCACATCGGCCCCGGCGAGCTCGGCCGGCGAGTCGGTCACCCGGATGGGCACGGTGTGCTCCTGGCCGCCGGAGAGCAGGCGCAGACCCTGGGCGCGCACCGCGGCCAGGGTGGCGCCACGCGCGAGCGCCGAGACCTCATGGCCGGCCAGCGCGAGCCGGGCCGCCAGAAAACCACCGATGGCCCCCAGGCCGAAGACGCAGACTTTCATGGCGCCGAGTGTAGCGCGAGGCCTCAGCCGCGCGGATGGTGGCGACTGTGCAGCTGGCGCAGCCGCTCTCGGGCCACATGGGTGTAGATCTGCGTGGTGGAGATGTCGGCGTGGCCGAGCAGCAGCTGCACCACGCGCAGGTCGGCGCCGTGGTTGAGCAGGTGGGTGGCGAAGGCATGGCGCAGCACATGCGGGGAGATGGTCAGCGCAATGCCAGCCCGCCGCGCGTAGGCGCGGATCAGCTTCCAGAACATCTGCCGGGTCATCGGCCCGCCCAGTCGGGTGACGAACAGGGCGTCGCTCGCGCGCCGGCCGAGCAGCGCCGGCCGGCCCTCGCGCAGGTAGCGCACGATCCAGTGCTGCGCCTCCTGCCCCAGCGGCACCAGCCGTTCCTTGTCGCCCTTGCCCACCACCCGCACCACCCCCTCGTTCAGACCAACCTGCGAGCCGGTGAGTCCCACCAGCTCGCTCACGCGCAGGCCGCTGGCGTAGAGCGTCTCGAGCATGGCCCGGTCGCGCAGGCCGGCCGGGGTGTCGGTGGGCGGCGCGGCGAGCAGGGCCTCGACCTGCGCCTCGGACAGGGTCTTCGGAAAGCGCGGCGCCTGGCGGGCCGAGCGCACCGACAGCGTGGGATCGTCGCGGCGCAGGCCCAGCCGCACCTGATGCCGGAAGAAGCGCCGGAAGACCGTGAGCCGGCGGTTGGCGCTGCTCGGCCGCGAGTCGGCAAAGCGATGCGCCACATAGGCCTGCAGCAGCCCCGGATCGGTGGCGGCCAGGCCCACGCCGCGTGGCGGCTCGGCCAGCCAGGCCGCCAGCGCCGACAGGTCGCGGCGATAGGCCGCGAGCGTGTTGGCCGACAGCCCGTCCTCGAGCAGCAGCGCCTCGCAGAAGCGATCGATGGCGCGGACCTCATCGGCCGCCAGCGCGGACGGCAGACCGGCGGTCGCCGCCGCGGTTCGGCCGGGAAGGCGCCGGCGCGGCGCAGGCCGCGGGCCGGCAGCGGGCGCGGGTTTCGGTTTCGCGGCAGGCATGACCCGCGCATTCTGCCCTGCCCGGCTGCGCTCTTACACTGACGGGCCGCCGCCAGCCCCCGCCCATCGGCGGCCCGCCGCCAGGTCGTCCTCGTCGGCGGACCGTCACCCGCACACGCCCCTCACCGATGTCCGCCGTCGCCCTGCTCTTCCCCGACCTCGCGCTGATCGCGCTCGGCTGGCTGCTCGCCCGCCGCGCCTGGCTGCCTGCGAGCTTCTGGGACGGCGCCGAGGCGCTGGTCTACTGGGTGCTGTTCCCCAGCCTGCTGTTCGGCTCGATCTGCCGGGCGTCGCTGGCCCTCGATCAGGCCGCGCCGCTGGTGGCCGCCGCCTATGCGGCCCTGGCCACCGGCATCGGTCTGAGCTATGCCGCACCCCGCCTGCTGGGCAGCGATCCGCGGCAGTTCGCCTCGGCCGCGCAGTGCGGCTTCCGCTTCAACTCCTACATCACGCTCTCGGTGGCCGCGCGGGTGGGCGAGGCGCCGGGCCTGGCGCTGGCGGCGCTGATCGTGGGCTTCATCGTGCCGCTGGCCAACATGGCCGCGGTCTATCCGCTGGCGCGCCAGGGCGGCGGCAGCGTGTGGAAGGCGCTGGCCCGCAACCCGCTGGTGCTGGCCACCCTGGGCGGGCTGGCCGCCCAGACGCTCGGGCTGCGCATGCCCGAACCGGTGGACGCCACCCTGATGCGGCTCGGCCAGGGCGCGCTCGCCCTGGGTCTGCTGTGCGTAGGCGCGAGCCTGCGTCTGGGCGGTGCCGGCCCGGCCGATCCGAACCTCGCGCGCAGCGCTCGCCGACTGGCCGGCTGGCTCACCGCCGCCAAGCTGCTGGCGATGCCGGCGGTGGCCTTCGCAGCAGCGCGGCTGCTCGGGCTGGACAGCCTGTCGGCGGTGATCGTGGTGCTGTTCGCGGCGGCGCCCACCTCACCGGCGGCCTCGGTGCTGGCCAGCCGCATGGGCGGCGACGGGCCCTTCGCGGCACGCCTGATCACCCTGTCCACGCTGACGGCCGCGGTGAGCCTGCCGATCTGGATCGCGCTCGCCCAGGCCCACTGGCGCTGAGCCGGGACGCGCGCGCCCCACGCCCGCTGCCGCACGCTGCCCCGGGCCGCAGGTTCAGGCGGTGAGCATGCCGC
>CAIZPE010000239.1 GCA_903934795.1 uncultured bacterium
CGACGCAGACCCAGGCCGCCCAGCGCCAGACCCATCAGTGCCAGGGTTCCCGGCTCGGGCACGCTGCTGATGCGCACGCCGAAGTCCTGGAAGTCATGGTCGCCGGCGCCGGGCAGGTCGGTCAGGCCGGCATAGGCGGCGAGGCCGGTGGTCTGATGCTGACCGGTGGCCAGGTACGGGTCGAGCCCCAGGAAGAAGCCCGGGCCGCCGCTCACATCCGGCGGGTTGCTGGTGCCGTCATTGGTGACCACCACCGCGTTGCCGGTGACATACCGGAAGGGCACATAGCCCGAGGTGAACGCGAAGGTGAACTCGTTGACGCCGCCGGTGCAGTCGGGCGTGACCGGCGCCGCCCCCGAGGCGCCGCAGGGCGCCGTGTCGGCGTTGAACAGCGTGGTCCAGACCCCGCCCACGAACACCTGGAAGGCGTTCGGCAGAGAGGAATCCCCCTTGCCCATGTACTGGAAGCTCAGCCGGCTGTCGCCATCGAGGTTGAGGTAGGCGCCCAGCCACCCCGAGGTGCCCCAGTTGGGCGCGAAGGTCGCGTCAGGGCCCATGCCCGCGCCGGTGGGCCAGCCGCCGGTGGGCACACCCTGCTCGTTGCGTGCCTGCCAGGGAATGCCCGCGCCGGGCCCGCCAGCGCCGTTGGCCCAGGGGTAGACCGAGCCCCCCGGGTCACCAATGTGCTCTTCGCGGGTGGGGCTGGTGTTGGTGATGGTGAGGGTGGACTGCGCCGCGGCAATGCCGGCCGCGCCCATCGCGACAGCGGCCAGGGCGGCCGCCAGGGTCTTGCGTGTGTTGATCATCGAAACCTCCGTGCTGGGTTGGCAACGCCCGACGAGGGCGCCGCGCACCGATGTCCGCAGGTTCCATGCCATACGCGATCGATTCTATTTTTCCTTTTCGGATCAACGGCTTGAAAAGTCTCCTGTGAGTCCGCTGCGGTGTCTCTGTCAAGCCTGCCGACCGGGATTGCGCGGGCTCAATCCCCCGAGTGCCCGCGCCATGAACAGCAGCCCGGTGACACCCACCGCCACCGCCAGCGCCATGCCCACCTGTTGCGCGGTGATCGGCGCGAACCGGAAGAGCTCGCGCAGCGGTGGCCAGCCATAGACCAGCGCGAGCAGCGCGCCCACCGCGGCCGTCACCCACCAAAGCGCCGGGTTGCGCCGCGCCAGCGCGGCAAGCGGCGAGCGCCCGAAGGAGCGGTTGAACACGATCAGTCCGAGATTGGCCAGCACCAGCGCCAGAAAGCCGGTGCCGCGGGCCTGCGCCTCGGGCAGGCCGGTGTGCAGTAGCCACGCTGCCAGGCCTGCCACCGCCGCCAGCACCACCGCGCCCTGCGCGAAGGCGGCGCTCATGTCGGCCAGACCGAAGAGCGGCGCGGCCGGGTCGCGGGGCGGGCGCCTCATGGCATCGCGCTCGGCCGGCTCGGCCTCGAAGACGATCGAGCACACCGGGTCGATCACCAGCTCCAGGAAGGCGATGTGCACCGGCGCGAGCATCACCGGCAGGCCGAAGAGCAGCGGCAGCAGGGACAGGCCGGCGGTGGGCACATGCACCGACAGCACATAGGCCATGGCCTTGCGCAGGTTGTCGCCGATGCGCCGGCCCAGGCGCACCGCGCGCACGATGGCATCGAACTGGTCATCGAGCAGCACGATGGCCGCGGCCTCGCGGGCCACATCGGTGCCGCGCCCGCCCATGGCGATGCCGATCTGCGCCGCACGCAGCGAGGGCGCGTCATTGACCCCGTCACCGGTCATGGCCACCACCTCGCCGCGCGCCCGAAAGGCCTGGATCAGGCGCAGCTTGTGCTGCGGCGACACCCGCGCGAAGACCCGCACCCGGGCCAGGCGCTCGTGCAGCTGCGCTTCATCGAGCGTATCGAGCTGCGCGCCGGTGAGCACGCCCGCTGCCGTGGCAATGCCTGCCTGATCAGCGATTGCCCGGGCAGTGACCGGGTAGTCGCCGGTGATCATGGCCACATCGATGCCGGCAGCGCGGCACTCCCACACTGCGGCCGGCACCGCGTCGCGCAGGGGGTCGGCCAGGGCCACCAGACCCAGGAAGGCCGGCGCGAAGCCGGCGGGGTCGGCGGGCCAGGGAGCACCCGACACCGCCCGCGCGGCGGCCACCCCCAGCACCCGCATGCCCTGCGCGGCCAGCGCGTCGGCCTGCGCGAGCACCGCGGCGCGCTCATCGGGGCCAAGCCCGCACAGCCCGAGCACCGCCTCGGGCGCGCCCTTGATCGCCACCTGGCACTGCGCCTCGCCGGGCCGCTGCCAGACATGGGTCATCGCCGGCACGGCCGGGGTGAGCGGGTATTCATGCACCAGCACCGCGTCGGGCACGCGCCAGGGCGCATCGGCCCGGGCGAAGCGCTCGCCCAGGGCATGGAAGGCGTTCTCCATCGGGTCGAAGGCCTCGGCCTCGCAGGCGAGGATGCCCTGGCCGAGCAGCGGACGCAGAGCCTCGGGGAGCTCGGGCGAGGAGGCATCGGCGGGCGGTGGCGGCCCGCCCTGCGCCTGCGTCTGCGTGTCGCGCCAGCTGAGCGCCCTGCCCTCGCCCCAGCCCACCAGCGCCATGATCCGCATGCGGTTGTGGGTGAGCGTGCCGGTCTTGTCGGTGCACAGCAGCGTGGCCGCGCCCAGGGCGCCGATCGCCGCGGCGCGACGCGTGAGCACCCGCTGCCCCGAGAGCCGATGTGCGCCCATCGCCATGAAGACCGTCAGGATCATCACGAACTCCTGCGGCAGCATGGCCATGGCCAGCGAGATGCCGGCCAGCACGCCGCCCAGCCAGTCGCCGCGGGTGAGCCCCCAGGCCAGCACCACCACCGCGCTGAGCAGCAAGCCCAGCACCGAGAACACGCGCACCAGTCGCCGGATCTGCAGCGACAGCGGCGTGGGCTGCTCGGGCAGTTCGGCCAGCGCGCGGCCGATGCGGCCGAGCTCGGTGTGCGCCCCGGTGGCGCTCACCTGCGCCAGACCCCTTCCGCGCACGATCATCGCGCCGCTGTACACCCAGGGCAGGTCATCGCCGCCCGGCGCGCAGGCAGGCTCGGCCTCGCGCCCCGCACGCTTGCGCACCGGCACCGCCTCGCCGGTGAGCAGGGACTCATCGGCCTGCAGGTCATTGGCCTCGAGCAGCAGCGCATCGGCCGGCACCCGATCGCCTTCGGCGAGCAGGATGACATCGCCGCGCACCAGCTCCCGGCCGGCCACCCGCAGGCGGCGCCCGCCGCGCAGCACGAGCGCGCGCGGGCTGCTGAGGTCTCGCAGGGCTTCCAGGACGCGCTCGGTGCGGCGCTCCTGCACCAGGGTGATGGACACCGTGATCAGCACGAAGGCCAGCAGCATGGCGGCCTCGGCCCGATCGCCCAGGGCCAGGTAGACCAGACCCGCGGCCAGCAGCAGCTGGACCATGGGTTCGCGCGCGATCTCGCCGGCGATGCGCAGCCAGCCGCGCCGCCGGGTCTGCGGCAGTTCGTTGGGCCCCTCGGCGGCCAGGCGCTCGGCCGCCGCCTGATCGCTCAGGCCGTCAGCGATGGAGGCAGGCGGCAATCCCTGATGCTCATGTACGGTTCCTTCGTCGGGCACGCAGGCCCGGCGCGCCGAGCGCGCCCAGGGCCACGCAGATCAGCGCCATCGTACCCGGCTCGGGCACCGTGCTCACCCGCACGCCCAGGTCCTGGAAATCGCGGTCATGGACATCGAGCTGGTCGGTGAGGGCCACATAGGCAACCGTTCCGGTGTTCTGATACGGGCCCGGGGCGAGATAGGGATCGAGGCCCACGAAGTAGCCCGGGCCGATCAGGGTATTGACCGGATTGCTCAGGCCATCGTTGGTCAGGATGATGCCGGGCCCGGTCACATAGCGGAACGGCAGCAGCCCGGCCTGGAACGGGAAGACGAACTCGTTGACGCCCGGCGTGCACACCGGCTGCGTGGGCGCCGCGCCCGAGGCGCCGCAGGGAGCGATATCGGTGCTGAAGAGCATGGTCCACACCCCGCCCACGTACACCTCGAAGATGTTCAGGAAGATCGAGTCGCCCTTGCCCATGTACTGGAACCTGACATGACTGTCGGCATCCAGGTTCAGGTAGGCCCCCAGCCAGCCGGCGGTACCCCAGTTGGGCATGAAGACCGGGTCCAGGGCCATGCCGGGCCCGGTAGGCCAACCCGAGGTGACATTGTTCTGCGCATCGCGCACCTGCCAGGGCACACCCGGACCGACGCCGATCGTGCCGTTGGTCCAGGGGAACACCGAGGCGCCGGGGTCGCCGGTTTCCTCGGTGCGCGACGGGCTGGTGTTGGTGATGGTGAGCGTGGCCTCGGCAGCGGCGAGTCCGCTCGCGCTCAGGGCAACGGCAGCCAGGGCGGTGGCGATCAGCTTGCGGGGATTCATGGCGTTCTCCGGGTGAGTGACAGGGCTGGCAGGCCTTGCCTGACACGGCACCGCAGGTTCCGTGCCCGCCCTCGCCCACCGGCAATAAGGCCGCGAAATCAGCGGCTTGCGTGCGCCGCCCGCGGCCGGCCCCGCGGTGGCTGTCAAACCGGCCGACGCGGATTGCGCAGGCGCAATCGGCACCGACACACGCGCGTGGTCTGCCCGCGCCGCGGTCCGGAATGCCACCGCGTGCCGGGCCTGCGGTTTTGCGCCGGGCCGCGCCTGGGGTAGAAAGCGGGATCGCATCCACGCAGGCAGCACGCCCCATGTCCGCCCAACCCGATGCCGGTCCCGACTGGCGAGAGCAGGTCTTCGAGGTCTTCCGGCGCAATGCCATCCGGCAGGTGGCCTATGTGCCCGACGCCGGCCACGCCGCGCTCATCCGCATGGCCCATGCCGACCCCGACATGCGCGCCTATCCGCTCACCACCGAGGAAGAAGGCGTGGCCGCAGTCTGCGGCGCCTGGCTGGGTGGGCAGCGTGCCGCGCTGCTGATGCAGAGCAGCGGCGTGGGCAACTGCATCAACATGCTCAGCCTGATCGAGAACTGCCGCTTCCCGCTGCTGATGCTGGTGACCATGCGCGGCGAATGGGCCGAGTTCAACCCCTGGCAGGTGCCGATGAGCCGGGCCACCCAGACCACGCTGAGCGCCATGGGCGTGACCGTGCGCCGGGTGGACGATGCCGCGCAGATGCCCGAGGCGGTGCAGGCCGCCATCGACGATGCCTTCCTCGCCGAGCAGCCGGTGGCGCTGCTCATCTCGCAGCGGCTGCTTGGCCGCAAGCAGTGGACGAAGTGACCATGGCCGACGCCGCACACACTCCCGCCGCCGGCGGACCCGAACTCGAGCGCCGCGCCGCGGTGGCCGAACTGCTGCGCGATCGCGGCCCACTGCTGGT
The DNA here is from genome assembly GCA_903934795.1 of uncultured bacterium. Lineage (GTDB taxonomy): Bacteria > Pseudomonadota > Gammaproteobacteria > Burkholderiales > Burkholderiaceae_E > Quisquiliibacterium. The sequence goes on from CAIZPE010000239.1 coordinate 5,353, forward strand.
GGTGAGCGGCCTGGGCTCGCCCACCTATGATCTGGCCGCCGCCGGCGATCACGAGCGCAACTTCTACCTCTGGGGCGCCATGGGTGGCGCGGCCATGATCGGCCTGGGTCTGGCCCTGGCCCAGCCCGAGGTGCCGGTGCTGGTGCTCACCGGTGACGGCGAGCAGCTGATGGGCCTGGGCGCGCTGGCCACCGTGGCCGCGCGCCGGCCGCGCAACCTGGCCATCGTGGTGCTGGATAACCGCCTCTATGCCGAGACCGGCATGCAGGCAAGCCACACCGGCCTGGGTACCGACCTGGCCGGCGTGGGCGCGGCCTGCGGTCTGGCCTGGACCGAGCGCCTGGACAGCCCGCAGGCCCTGCCCGCGCTGCGCGCGCGCATCCATCGCTGCGAAGGCCCCGGCCTGGCCACGCTGCGCATCGCGCAGACCGAGCCGCCGCGGGTGATGCCCTCGCGCGATGGCGTGGCCAACAAGCTGCGGTTCCGGGCCGCGCTGGGGCTGCGCGGCATCTGAGCGTCGCTCACTTTCAACCCAGGCGCAGGGCTGCCACGCCCGCCACCAGCACGCCGGTGCCCAGCACACGCCGCGGCCCGAAGCGCTCGCCGAGCAGCCACACCCCGAGCACCGCCGCGAACAGCACGGAGGTCTCGCGCAGCGCCGCCACCGAGGCCACCGGCGCGCGGGTCATCGCCCACAAGGCCAGGCCATACGACCCCAGCGACGCCATGCCGCCGAGCAGCGCGAGCGGCCAGCGCCCCCGGCTGTAGGCGACGATGGCCGCGCGTCCGGCCGCATCGCGACGCAGCCACACCAGCAGCGGATAGGGCAGCGCATCGAGCACATAGAAGAGCAGCGCGTAGGCGATCGGGTTGCCCGAGAGCCGCACCCCGCGCGAGTCCACCAGGGTGTAGGTGGCGATGATCGCGGCATTGGCCACCGCGAATCCCACCGCGGTGCGATGGCCCAGCGCCTCGCCAGGCCGCGCCAGGCCGACCAGCGCCACCCCCAGGCCAATGCCCGCGATGCCCAGCCAGGCCGCCGGGGTGGGCGACTCCTGCAACAACGCGCCGCTGGCCAGCGCAACCAGCAGCGGCGCCAGGCCGCGCATGATCGGGTAGGTGAGGCCCAGATCCCCGTGGCGATACGCACCCGCCAGCGCGAGGTGGTAGCCGACATGGATGAGCGCCGAGGCGCCCACCCAGGGCCAGGAAGCCGGATCGGGCAGGCCCGTGAACAGCAGCAGCGGCAGCGCGACCACACCGGCCAGGGCATGCAGCAGCGCGTTGTCCACCGCCTTGTCGGTGCTGGACTTGACCAGCGCATTCCAGCTCGCGTGCAGCAGTGCACCACCCAGCACCGCCACCATCACCGGCGCGGTGAGCGCGAGGCCGCTTTGCACGCCCTGCATCAGCGCCGAAGCAAGACCAGCCCGACCAGCATGAAGGGCACACCCACCCAGGCGAGGCGGGCGAGATCGATCCAGCCGCTGGCCGCGGCACCCACCGCCGCGCCGGTGGCGGTACCGACATTGAGCAGCGCCGAGTTCAGCGACATCAGCACCGGCGTGTCAGCCGGCGAGAGCGCGGCCAGCCGCGCCTGCTGCACCGGCATCAACCCGAAGCCCGACGCGCCCCAGGCCGCCAGCGCGGGCAGCAGCAGCGCCGGCGTGCCCGCGGTGAAGGGCACCGCGATCATGCTGAGCAGGAACACCACGGCGAGCAGCCGCAGCGCACCCGGCACGCCGAGCCGATCGGCCAGCGCGCCGCCCGCCACCGTGCCGAGCAGGCCCGCCACACCCACCGTGGACAGCGTGGCCGAGACCCGCCCCGGGCTCATCGGCCCCAGGGCCTGCAGCACCGGGCCGATGTACGAGAAGGTGCAGAAGATGGCCGCGCCGATCAGCGGGGTGAGCGCCAGGGCGGTGAGCACATCGGCGCGGCGCAGCAGCGCGCCCAGGCCCCGCCAGCCGGTGGACGGCGTGCGCAGCGCAGCCGGCAGGCGCAGCATCAGCATCACCAGCAGCACCGCGGCCGCAGCGGCCATGACCAGCAGCGGCACCCGCCACGACGTGACCGAGGCCAGCCAGGTGCCCGCCGGCAGGCCGATCACGAAGCTCAGGCTCACCCCGAGATAGACCAGCGACAGCGCCCGCGCGCTGCGCTCGGGCGGCGCCAGCGCCACGGCCAGCGCCGCAGCCAGCGCCGCGAACAGGATGCCCGCGCCGGTGAGTGCGCGGCCCAGCAGCAGCACCGGCAGCGAACCGGCCAGCCCGCTGACGAGCGCGCCCGCCACCGAGAGCAGCAGCGCCAGCGCCACCGCGCGACGCCGTGGCCAGTGGCCGGTGAGCACCACCAGCAGCGGCGCCACCACGGCCGCCGCCAGCGCATACACCGTCATGGCCTGACCGGCCGCCGCGATGCCCACGCCGAGCTCGGCCGCCATCGGCGCAAGCAGCCCGGCGACCACGAAGGCGCCGGTGCCGAGCACGAGGTTGGTGATCGCGAAGAGCGCGAGCGTGAGGGCCATGAACAGAGGGTGCCCGAGCGGGCTCGGGCGGGCAATGGCTCAGCCGGTGAGCACCCCGGCCGCGCGGGCCGGGGAGCGCTCTGGCGCTCAGCCCGCCGCGCGCGCGGCGAGGCGCATGCTCAGGCCCACCGGGGTCATGGTGAAGGAGAGCTTCTCGGCGGCGGGCTGGCCATCGGGGGTCTCGACCGCCTTCACATCGAAGCAGCCAAGCAGCACCGTCATGGCCATCTTCATCTCGAGCAGCGCCAGGTAGCGGCCCGGGCAGATCCGGGGCCCGGCGCCAAAGGGCATGGAGATGCGCTTGGCGGCATTGGCCTGCGAGCCCGGCCCGCCCTCGCTCAGCCAGCGCTCGGGCATGAAGCGCGCGGCCTGCGGCACGAAGCGCTCGCTGACGCTGTCGCGCCGAAGCATGCTGATGACCACGCCGCCCACCGGCACCCGCACATCGCCCACCACGGTCTCGCGCAGCGCCTCGAGCGGCAGCTGCGGCGCCACCGGCTTCAGGCGCATGGTCTCGTGGGCACAGGCCTCGATGAAGTCGAGCCCGGCCATCTCCTCGAGGGTGGGATGCAGCGGATCGGCCACGCCCTGGCGCACCTCGGCGATGGCCCGGGCGAGCGACTCGGGGTTGAGCCAGAGCAGGTGGATCATCCACGCGATGGTGTTGGCGGTGGTGTCCTCGCCGGCCAGCAGCATGGTGAGCACATTGCCGGCGACCTCGAGGTCACTGATGCCGCCGCCCTCGCGCTCGGCGGCCACGATCATGGCCTCGAGCAGGTTCTCGGGATGCTCGCGCAGCTGAGGCCGCGCGGCGATGCGGGCGCGGGCCTTGGCGATGAACTCGTCGACCGCCGCGCGCACCGCGGCCACGCTGCGCTCGAGCTCGCGATCGGCGGCGCTGCGCCACCAGCGCCACACCGGCAGCGGCGACATCATGCGGCGATAGAGCGCCGGGAAGATCTTGTCGAGATGACGCTGGATGACATCGGCATCGGATTCGAGCGTGTTCACCTCCACCCCGAAGGCCAGACCGGCGATGGTGTCCACGGTGTAGCGCATCAGGTCGGCCTGCAGGTCGATGGCCTGCGCGCCGGCCGTGGCCTTCTGCCAGCGCCCGGCCAGGCGCTGCGACACCCGGCACATGGAGGGGAAGTAGCCCTTCACATGGGCCGGGTCGAAGCCCGCCATGACCATGCGGCGCTGACGCTTCCAGGTCTCGCCGTTGGCGCCGAACACGCCCGGCAGCAGGCCCATCTCGGCGCCGATGATCTCCAGCAGCCGCGTGCGCCGGAAGCCATCGGGCCGGTCGCGCAGCACGGTGGCCACCACCTCGTGATCGGCCACCACCAGCACCGGGCGCGGGCCCATCTGCAGCCGGAAGTACGGGCCATACTGCCGGCACCACTGCTCCACCTGCAGATGGAAGCGCGGCGCATCGAGCTGCAGCAGGTTGCCCACCACCGGCCAGGCGCGCGGGCCGGGCAGCTGGGCCAGTTCGCGCAGGGCGCGCGGCGCGGCGGCCTGGGCATCGGGCGCCGGCGAGGCGGCGGGGGCGTCGGGCGTGGGGGTGGCGGTGTCCATGCGGCCGATGGTAGATCACTTTAGGGCCGATCCGGCCGACGCCGGCTCATGGCGGGGGTCGGCGCGATTGACAAGTCGCGCCCAGGCACTAACCTCGACCCGGAACCGCCCCGCCACCCTCCCCGAGGAGACAGCCGATGAGCGCAGTGATGGTCGATTACGGAGACCAGGAGGCGGCCATGCGCGCCTACCTGGCCGAAGGCCGCGAACGGGCCTATGCCCTGGGCAACCGCGGCCCGGTGCGCTACGACGCGCAAGGCCGCGTCCACCCCGACATCCTCGCCGCCTACTGGCGCTGCGGCTTCTATGTGTTCGAGGGCGTGCTCAAGGCCGACGAACTCGCCGACATCGAGGCCGACTTCAAGGACATCATGGATCGGCTGCCGGCCCACCGCGGCAGTCCGCTCGACCGCCATGGCCGCCCCGCGCTCGCCGCCGACTGCACCGCGCCCACCCTGATGTGGTCGCGTCCGCTGGGCGACCCGGTGGGCGGCACGCGCGCCGCCAACGGCCGCCATCCGGTGAAGATGTTCGAGCCCTCCGCCGCGCCGGGCGCGCCCGAGGAGGTGGTCTATCTCATCCTCGGCACGCTGCAGTTCTCCGATGCCGCGCTGCGGGTCTACGGCCACCCCGACCTGCTCGCGGTGGCCGCCGCGGTCAATGGCGATGACTTCGTGCCCTTCAACGAGGCCTTCTTCATCAAGGAGCCGGGGCTGGGCGCCTCGGTGGCCTGGCACCAGGACGGCGTCACCCACTGGGACTCGCCTGACCTCGATCAGGGCACCCACGGCTTCAATTTCATGGCCCAGCTCTACGGCTGCACCCCGGCCAACGGGTTGTGGGTGGTGCCGGGCTCGCACAAGCTCGGTCGTGCCGACATCCGCGCCATGGCCCGCGC
>CAIZPE010000240.1 GCA_903934795.1 uncultured bacterium
ATCACCGCCGCTACCGGATCACCGAGGGCTCCGAGGAGATCCAGATGCGCAAGGTGGCCGGCTACCTGTTCGGCTTCATGGGCCCGAACAAGCGCTGATCGCATGCACGCAGTCCAGCCCGCGGTGCTGCTCGAGCGCGATGCCCGTGGCGTGGCCACGGTGCGGCTCAACCGCCCGCAGCGCAACAACGCCTACGACGAGGCCATGCTGCGCGGCCTGCTGCAGGGTCTGGCCGCACTGCAGGCCGATGACGCGGTGCGCCTGATCGTGCTGCGCGGCAATGGTGCGCACTTCCAGGCCGGCGCCGATCTCGCCTGGCTGCGTTCGGTGGCGGCGGCCGATGCCGCCGCCAACCTGGCCGCCTCGCGGCTCACCGCGCAGGCGGTGCGCGCCCTCGACGACTGCCCCAGGCCCACGCTCGCGCTGGTGCAGGGCTCGTGCATCGGCGGGGGCACCGGCATCGTCGCGGCCTGCGACCTGGTGATCGCCGAAGACACCGCGCGCTTTGCGATCAGCGAGGCGCGCTGGGGGCTGGCGGCCAGCATCATCTTCCCGCAGCTCGATGCCGCGATCGGCGTGCGTCAGGTGCGCCGCTATGCGCTGAGCGGCGAGGTCTTCAGCGCTGCCCGTGCGCAAGCCATCGGCCTGGTGCACGAATGCTGCGCAGCCGGCGGGCTCGATGCCGCGGCCGCGCCGGTGATCGACGCGTTTCTGCGCACCGCGCCGCGGGCCGCCGCCATCAGCAAGCGCAGCGCGCGGGCCTGCGCCGACAGCATCCTGAGCGATGCCCGCTTCGAGCAGCTGGTGGCCGAGCACGCCGAGCGCCGGCGCAGCCCCGAGGCCCTCGAGGGCCTGGCCAGCTTCGCGCAGCGGCGCCCGCCCGCCTGGGCACCGCAGGGCTGAGCGGCCGGCCCGGGCTGCTGACGGCCGGTTGCGGGCGCCGATCAGGAATCGGCGCTGAATCCGATCGTCTTCACGATCGGCCCCCAGCGGTCATGGTCGGCCTTCAGCTGCGCGCGCAGTTCGTCGGGCGTGGAGGAAGCTGCCTCCAGACCCATGATCGCCAGACCGTCCACCACCTCGGGCGCGGCCAGTGCGGCGCGCAGCGCGGCATTGGCGCGCGCGGTGATGTCGGGCGCCGGCTTGCCGGGCAGGAAGAAGCCGAACCACTCCCGAAAGACCAGGTCCTTGAAGCCCTGTTCGCTGAAGGTGGGCACATCCGGGGCGAAGCGCGAGCGCTGCGCCGCCGAGGTGGCCAGCACCCGGCACTTGCCGGCGGCCACATGCTGGGTGAACTCTCCCACCGGTCCCGACACCGCGGCGATCTGGCCGCCGATCATGTCGAGGATGGCCGGCTGCGTCCCGCGGAAGGCGACATGCTTGAGGTCGACCCCGCTGGCGCGCTCGAGCAGCGCGCCAATGAAGTGCGGCACCGAGCCCGCCGCCGGCGAGCCGTAGTTGGCCTGCGCGGGGTTGGCCTTGCACCAGGCGAGGAAGTCGGCGATCGAGCGCACCGAAGCCGGCACCATGGGGCCCACCGCGAAGCCGAACTCGAAGCGGCAGCCCAGCGACACCGGCGAGATGTCCTCGAAGGGGTTGTAGGCGAGCTTGCGGTAGATGTGCGGGTAGATCATCAGCATCGAGGCCGGCGTCTGCAGGATGACGCTGCCGTCGCGCGGGGCGGCGCGCATGAGGTCGATGGCCACCTGGCCACCGGCACCGGTGCGGTTCTCGACCACCGCGTTGCGGGCATAGCTGCCGCGCAGCCGGTCGGCCACGCGCCGGCACAGGGTGTCGGAGGTGCCGCCCGGCGGAAAGCCGGTGACCACGCGCACGGTGTCGAGCGCCGCGGCGGGCTGGGCGAGTGCACCGGCCGGCAGCGACAGCGCGGGCAGGGCGAGCGCGGCGCCGAGGGCGCCGGCACCGCGCAGGGCCTGGCGCCGGCCGGGTTCGGCGGGGGCCGCGGCGCTGGGCAGGGTGGAGGAGGGCGGACGAAGGCTCATGTGAAGACTCCCGGGGCGGCGCTCAGAGGCCGCGGAAGGTGGCGAATTCCTCGAGCGGCGCGCGCCGGGTCACGAGGCGGTTGATGGGATGGTCGGGGTCGCGCCAGCCGATCGCCATGCCGGTGAACAGCATGCGCTCGGGCGGCGTGCCCAGGAACCGGGTGATGGTCTGCGGATAGATCGCCCAGCACTCCTGGGCGCAGCTGTCGAGGCCCTCCTCGCGCAGCAGCAGCATCACGGTCTGCAGGTACATGCCCAGGTCGGACCACTGCGGCAGGCCCATGCGCCGGTCGACCGTGCAAAAGAGCGCCAGGGGCGCGCCGAAGAACTGGTAGTTGCGCGCGAACCAGGCCAGCCGCCCGGCCTTGTCCTCGCGCGGCACGCCCAGGATCGCGTACATGTCCTCGCCGACCATGAAGCGGCGTTCGCGATAGGGCGAGACCAGCTCCGGCGGGTAGATGCTGTAGTCCTTGACCTCGTCGCCGCCCGGCGCCTCGACCACGCGGGTCTGCATGAGGGTCTTGAGTTCGGCGAGCGGCTCGCCGGCCACCACATCGATGTGCCAGGGCTGCAGGTTGCCGCCCGAGGCCGAGCGGGCCGCGGCCGCCAGCACGCGGCGGATCACGCCGGCATCCACCGGCTTGTCGAGGAAGGCGCGAATCGAGCGTCGGCTGGCGACGGCGTCGGTGACATTCATGGGACTCTCCGGAAGGGGCGAGGGCGCGGCGGACCGGTTCGTGGCGCGCATCGATGCACGCCGCCGCGGACGCGGTCATCATTGTCGCATTCAATTCGCCGGCGAGCCGGCAGGGAGAGACAGCATGGCAGGGCCACTCAGCGGCTTGAAGGTGATCGAGATGGTGGGCATCGGACCGGGCCCGTTCTGCGCGATGGCGCTGGCCGACCTCGGCGCCGAGGTCATCCGCATCGATCGTCCGCAGGCCGCCGGCGGACGCGGCGCGGCCGACAAGGCCCGCTTCGATGTCCTCGCCCGCAACCGCCGTTCGGTGTGCATCGACCTGCGCAAGCCGGGCGGCGCCGAGGCGGTGCTTGCGCTGGTCGAGCGCGCAGACATCCTCATCGAGGGCTTTCGGCCCGGCGTCATGGAGCGCCTCGGGCTGGGGCCCGATGTCTGCCTCGCCCGCAACCCGCGGCTGGTGTTCGGTCGCATGACCGGCTGGGGCCAGTTCGGTCCGCTCTCGCAGGCCGCCGGCCACGACATCAACTATATCTCGATCGCCGGTGCGCTCGCGGCCATCGGTCGCCCCGGCGAAAAGCCGGCCATCCCGCTCAACTACATCGGCGACTTCGGCGGCGGCGGCATGCTGCTCGCCTTCGGCGTGATGTGCGCGCTGCACGAGGCGCGTCAGTCGGGCAAGGGGCAGGTGGTCGATGCGGCCATGACCGATGGCACCGCCATGCTCTCGGCCATGATGTACGGCATGCGCGCGCGCGGCACCTGGAGCACCTCGCGCGGCGAGAACCTGCTCGACGGCGGCGCGCACTTCTACGACACCTACACCTGCGCCGACGGCCGCCATGTGTCGGTGGGTGCCATCGAGCCGCAGTTCTACGCCCGGCTGCGCGAGCTCTGCGGCATCGACGATCCTGCCTTCGACGCGCAGATGGACCCGGCCGGCTGGCCCGACCTCAAGCAGCGTCTGGCCGCGATCTTCCTCACCCGCACCCGTGACGCGTGGTGCGCGCTGCTCGAGGGCAGCGATGCCTGCTTCGCGCCGGTGCTCGACTGGGACGAGGCGCCGCGTCACGCCCACAACCAGGCGCGCGGCACCTTCGTGGAGGTGGCCGGCGTGGTTCAGCCGGCGCCGGCGCCGCGTTTCTCGCGCACGCCGGCGGCCACGCCGGTGGCGCCCTCGGCGGCGGGCGCCGACACCGAGGCGGTGCTGCAGGCCTGGGGATTCGACGCCGCGAAGCTGGGCGCGCTGCGCAGCGCTGGCGTGATCGGCGCAGCCTGATCGGCGCGCCGCGGGCACGACCTTATCGCCGGGGCCGGGCCCGCGCCGGACCGGTTCAGCCCGCCCCGGCCCTCACCCGCGCGGCCAGCCCGGCCGCCAGCGCCGCTGGCGGCTCGCCGATGTCGGCCACCCAGGCATCCTCGGGCGGCTCCAGCGCCGCGAACTGGCTGGCCAGCAGCGAGGCCGGCATGTAGCGGTGCTGGCGGTCAGCCAGCCGAGCCTCGATCAGCGCCTGGCTGCCGCGCAGAAAGACCACCCGCAGGCCGGGCACCCGGTCGGCCAGTTGCGTCCGGTAACGCGCCCTCAGCGCCGAGCAGGCCAGCACCACCGGTTCGCCACGGGCCGCACTGTGGCGCAGCAGGGCGTTGAGCCGGGCCAGCCAGGGTGCGCGGTCGGTATCGTCGAGCGGCCGGCCGGAGCGCATCTTCTCGACATTGGCGGGCGGATGGAGATCGTCGGCATCGACGAAGCGCCAGCCCAGCTCCCGGGCCAGGGCCTCGCCCACGGTGGTCTTGCCGCAACCCGATACGCCCATCAGCAGCAGCGCGCTGATCGGCGCCGGGCTGGCGATGCCTGGCGCGCCCGGGGCACGGGCCGATGCAGGCCGGTCGGCGCCGCCGCTCATGCCTCGTCCGTCCGGCGCACCGCGTGCCCGCCGAAGGCCTGCCGCATCAGCGCGAGCAGGCGGTTGCCGGTGTCGGCCCGACCCTGCGAGTCGAATCGGCTCATCAGCGCCGCGGCGATCACCGGCGTTGGCGTGCCCTGGCGCACCGCCTCGTCCACCGTCCAGCGCCCTTCGCCCGAGTCGGCCACATGCGGCTGCAGCGCCTGGAGCGCGCCCGGCTCGGCCAGCGCGTCGGCGGTGAGGTCGAGCAGCCAGGAGCGCACCACGCTGCCGTGGCGCCAGAGCTGGGCGATGTCGGCCAGCGGCAGATTCAGGTCCTGACGGCCCTCGAGCAGCGCGAAGCCTTCGGCCAGCGCCTGCATCATCCCGTATTCGATGCCGTTGTGGACCATCTTCACGAAGTGCCCCGCGCCGCTCGGGCCGCAGTGCAGCCAGCCCGAGTGCGGCGTGGGCGCGAGCTGCCTGGCAAACGGCACGACCCGCTCGACCGCGGCAGGCTCGCCGCCCAGACTCAGGCAGTAGCCCCCGTCGAGGCCCCAGATGCCGCCCGACACGCCACAGTCGACATAGCGCAGGCCGGCGTCGGCGGCCTCGCGGGCGCGGCGCTGCGAGTCGAGGTAGTTGGCATTGCCGCCCTCGACGATCAACTCGCCGGGCGCGAGCAGCGCGTGCAGCTCGCGCAGCGCGGTCTCGGTGATCTCGCCGGCGGGCAGCATCAGCCACACCACCGCCGGGCCGGCCTCGGCGCGCAAGGCGGTCACCAGTGAGGCGAGGCTGTCGTGGGTGCGCACACCGGTTTCGTCGGCGAGCGCCTTGCGGGCACTGCCCGCCGCATCGTGGCCGTGCACGCGGGTGCCGGCGCGGGCCAGGCGGCGGGCCATGTTCGCGCCCATGCGGCCGAGTCCGATCATGCCGATCGCTGTCATCTCAGGAGCTCCTCGATCAGGTGCCGGACCCGCGTGGCGGCATCCGGCGACAGGCAGTCCACCACCTGACGCGCCGGCATCGCGCGCAGCCAGGTGAGCTGCCGCTTGGCGAGCTGGCGGGTGGCGGCCACCGCGCGCTCGCGCATCGTCGCGGCATCGTACACACCGTCCAGGTGTTCCCAGGCCTGGCGATAGCCCACGCACCGCATCGCGGGCAGGCCGGCGTGCAGGCCGGGGCGCGCGCGCAGTGCCATCACCTCGTCGAGCAGGCCGGCGGCGAACATCGCGGCGGTGCGCTGCGCGATGCGGGCATGCAGCCCGGCCCGGTCGGCGGGCTCCATCGAGATCACCGGCACCCCGGCCAGGCCGTTCGATCTTGCCTGGCGCGCGAGCAGCGCCGACATCGGCTCGCCGGTGGTCTCGATGATCTCGAGCGCGCGCTGGATGCGCTGCCCGTCACCGGGCGCGAGTCGCGCTGCGGTCACCGGATCGAGCACGGCCAGCCGCTGGTGCATGGCCGGCCAGCCCTGCGCGCCAGCCTGCGCCTCGAGCCGGGCACGCAGGGCCGGATCGGCCTGCGGCAGTTCGTGCAGCCCCTCGACCAGCGCGCGCGCGTAGAGCAGAGTGCCGCCCACCAGCAGGGGCAGGCGGCCGCGCGCACGGATCTCGCCGATCAGCCGGCCGGCATCGCTCGCGAAGCGGGCCGCGGAGTAGGCCTCGGTCGGCTCGAGGATGTCGATCAGATGATGCGGCACGGCCGCACGTTCGGCGGCATCGGGCTTGGCGGTGCCGATGTCCATGCCGCGATAGACCAGCGCGGAATCGACGCTGATCACCTCCAGCGGCAGCGAGCGCGCGAGCGCCAGCGCGGCGGCGGTCTTGCCCGACGCGGTGGGGCCGAGCAGCATCACCGCGGGCGGGCCGCCAGCGCCTGCCGCGCTGCGCTCACGGTCGCCCTCACCCTCACCCTCGCCCTCGCCCTCGCGATCGCGATCGCGGGGCACGCGATCCGCCGGCGCGCTCATGGCGTGCCGCGGGCCGCGCCATCGCGCCGTGGATCGGCGCCGCCGGTCCAGCCCCCGACGGGGTCGGCGACGATGCCGTGCAGGCCGCTGTTCAGGTCGGTGACCAGAACGGTGTGGCCCCGGGCCCGCAGGCCGTCGGCCAGGCGGACGAGCGGTGTGCCGCGCTCGAGCACGGTGGTGGCCGAGGCCTGCGCGCCGACATTGGGCAGGTCGATGGCCTGCTGGATGTCGAGGTCCCAGTCGATGAGGCCGATCAGGGTCTTGACCACGTACCCGATGATGGCCGGTCCGCCTGGCGAGCCGATCACCGCACGCAGCCGGCCATCGGGACCGAAGACCAGCGTGGGGGCCATCGCGCTGCGCGGTCGCTTGCCGCCGGCCAGTGCATTGGCCACCGGCAGGCCGTCGACGCCGGCGGGTGCGAACGAGAAGTCGGTGAGCTGGTTGTTCAGCAGCATGCCGGCAGCCATCTGCAGGCTGCCCAGGCCGTTCTCGATGCTCGAGGTCAGCGCCACGGCGCGGCCCTGCGCATCGACCACCGACAGATGGGTGGTGGAGGGCAGCGACACCGAGGCATCACTGGCCAGGCGCAGCGACCCGGCGGGCTGGCCCGGCGCGGGCAGGCCCAGGCTGCGATCGGGCCTGATCAGCGAGGCCCGCGCGCGCAGGTAGGCTGCATCCAGCAGCCCGGCTACCGGCACCGGCACGACATCGGGATCGGCGACATGGCGCAGCCGGTCGGCATAGGCCAGACGCAGGGCTTCGCTCACCAGATGGACCGCATCGAGCGAGCCCGGCCCCATCGCGCGCAGATCGAAGAACTCGAGCATGCCCAGGGTCTGCAGCACCGCCAGGCCGCCGCTGGAGGGCGGGCCCATGCCGCAGATCCGGTGGCCACGGTAGGCGCCGCACACCGGCGCGCGTGGGCGCGCCTGGTAGCCGGCCAGGTCGGCCAGGCTCAGCCGCCCGGGCCGCTCGGGATGGGCCGCCACGCGCTCGACGATCGCCCGGGCGATCTCGCCGCTGTGCAGCGCGTCGGCGCCGTCGGCGGCCACGCGGCGCAGCGTGGCCGCCAGCGCGGGCTGGCGCAGCATCGTGCCCACGGGCCAGGCCTGGCGGTCGGGCCCGAGCAGCACCGTGGCCACCGGCTCGCCCTGGGCGAGGATGCGTTCGCGCGCGGCACGGGTCTGGCCGTGCAGCCGGGCCGATACCGGTGCGCCGGTCTCGGCGAGGCGGATGGCGTCGTCGAAGAGCGAGGCCCAGGGCAGCCGGCCATGGCGGCCGTGGGCGAGTTCCAGCATGCGCACGAGGCCGGGCACGCCCACGGCATGGCCGCCATCGACCGCCGCCGGCCAGCCCAGCGGGCGTCCGGTCGCATCGCGGAACTGCGCGGCCTGCGCGGTCGCCGGCGCGGTCTCGCGGCCGTCATAGCTTGCGACGGCTCCGCTGGCAGGGTCGAAGTGCAGCAGGAAGCCGCCGCCGCCCAGGCCCGAGGACTGCGGCTCGACCACCGCCAGCACCCATTGCGCCGCGATCGCCGCATCCACGGCCGAGCCGCCGCGGGCGAGCGTTGCCACGCCGGTCTGCACCGCCAGCGGGTGGGCTGCGGCGACCATGTCGCGCGGTCCGCGGGCGAGGCTGCGGGGCGTCCAGCCGGAAGGCAGTTCCGGCGCGTCGGCGCCGGCGGTAGCGACTGCGCTGTCGGCAGCGCTTGCCGCGGCCGCGGCGCCAGGCAGTGCGCCAGCGAGCAGCCCGGCAAGGCCGAGGAGGGCCGCGGCCGCATGCCGGGCGGTGGCAGCATGCATGGCCGTCAGCGACCGCGCAGGAACCAGCCGTCGAGCTCGGCCATGCCCACCTGGACCCAGGTGGGCCGTCCATGGTTGCACTGATCGGCGCCGGCGGTGCTCTCCATCTCGCGCAGCAGTGCGTTCATCTCCTGCAGGGTCAGACGGCGGTTGGCCCGCACTGCGGCATGACAGGCCATCGTGGCCAGGGTCTCGTTGCGCTGCTCGGTGAGGGCGCGCGAGCTGCCCACCTCGCGCAGTTCGGACAGCACCGAGCGGGCGAGCGAAGCCGGATCGGCGTCGGCGAGCGCCGCGGGCACGCCGCGCACCGCCAGCGTGCCCGGCGAGAGCACCGAGAGATCGAGCCCGAGCGCGGCGAGCGTGGCCGCGTCCTCCTCGACCAGCCGCACCTCCAGCGGGTCGGCGCGGAAGGTGGCCGGGATGAGCAGCGACTGCACCGCCGGCGGGCCCTGGTCGAGCTCGCGCTTGAGGCGCTCGAACACGACCCGCTCGTGCGCGGCATGCATGTCGATGAGCACCAGGCCGTGCGCGTTCTGCGCCAGGATGTAGACCCCGTGGAGCTGGGCCAGCGCGAAGCCGAGCGGCGGGCTGCCGGCCGCGTCACCGGCGGGGGACGCGGCCTCGCCCACCGCGGCGTCGGCGCCCCCGGCGCCCCCGGCGCCCGGTACCGGCTCTGCCGCGGAGGCCAACCCGCCCGGCAGACCCGTCGCAGTGCGCCAGCCCGCCGGCGCCGTGCCGGGCGGCGCACCGAAGGCCAGCGCCAGCGCCGACTGCGTGGCCCCGGGGGCGGCCGGACGCATCGGCGCCGTCCAGGGCCGCGCGGGCTGCAGCGAGGGATGCTCGGCCGCACCGGCGCGCAGCGCCTCGCTCATCACCTGCTGCAGCGCCCGATGCACCGCCTGCGGATCGCGAAAGCGCAGCTCGGTCTTGGCGGGATGGACATTGACATCGACCAGGCCCGGATCGATGGCCAGAAACAGCGCATAGGCGGGATGCCGGTCGCCGTGCAGCAGCTCGCTGTAGGCCTGGCGCGCGGCGTGGGTGAGCAGCCGGTCGCGCACGAAGCGACCGTTCACATGCACGAACTGACGATCGGGCCGGCCGCGGCTGGCGGTGGGCAGCCCCAGCAGCCCGAGCAGCTGCAGCGGGCCCGCTTGCGCGTCGACCACCCGATGCGCCTCGCGGAAGTCATCACCCAGACCCTCCAGGGCGCGGGCCATCCAGGTGCCGGCCGGCCAGGACAGGGTCTGCCGGCCTTCCACCCAGAGCGCGAACGCCACCCCGGGATGGGCCAGCGCCACGCGACGCAGCGCGTCGGCGCAATGGGCGGTCTCGGTGGCGGCGCTCTTGAGGAACTTGCGGCGTGCGGGCGTGGCGCTGTAGAGCTCGAGCACCTCCACGGTGGTGCCCGGGGCGCCGGCGGCCGGCGCGATGCCGTCCTCGAAGGTGTCGATCCGGTGGGCATGCGGCGCCTGCGCCGTGCGGCTGGTGATCTGCACCCGTGCCACCGAGGCGATCGAGGCCAGCGCCTCGCCCCGAAAGCCCAGGGTGGCCACCTGCTCGAGCTCGGCGAGCGAGGCGATCTTGCTGGTGGCGTGCCGCTGCAGGGCGAGCGGCAGCTCGTCGGGCGGGATGCCGCAGCCGTCGTCGCTGATCGCGATCCGGCGCATGCCGCCGTCTTCCAGCCGGACCTCGATGCGGCGCGCACCGGCATCCAGCGCGTTCTCGAGCAGCTCCTTGACCACCGACGCCGGGCGTTCCACCACCTCGCCGGCCGCGATCTGGCTCACCAGCAGATCGGGCAGGGCGCGGATGGGGCGGAGGGTGTCGGGCAAGGGCGTGGGTGATGCGCGGCGCCACAACGGGCGGGGGGATTATATCGGCGGGTATCATCGCGGCATGGACATCGCCACGATGGTCGACATCTTCCTGCACCTCGACCGCCACCTGGTCGCGGTGGTGCGCGACCACGGCATGTGGGTCTATGCGCTGCTGTTCCTGATCATCTTCGTCGAAACCGGGCTGGTGGTGATGCCCTTCCTGCCAGGCGATTCCCTGCTGTTTGCCGCCGGTGCCATCGCCGGGGTGGGCGGCATGAGCCTCAACGGGCTGCTGCTGCCGCTGATGATCGCCGCCGTGCTCGGCGATGCGCTCAACTACTCGGTAGGCCGCTGGTTCGGGCCGCGGGTTTTCCGCTGGGAGAGCTCGCGCTGGTTCAACCGTGCCGCCTTCGACCGCACCCAGGCCTTCTACGAGCGCCACGGGCCGATCACCATCGTGGTGGCCCGATTCCTGCCCTTCGTGCGAACCTTCGCGCCCTTCGTGGCCGGCATCGCGCATATGAGCTATCCGCGCTTCGCGTTCTACAACGTCCTGGGCGCGGTCATCTGGGTAGGCAGTCTGGTCACCCTGGGCTACCTGGTGGGCAACACCGATTGGGTCAAGGCGAACTTCTCGCTGGTCACCCTGGCCTTCATCGTCATCCCGGCCCTGCCGGCGGTGATCGAGTTCCTGCGCCACTGGCAGCGCGCCCGTGCGAATCCTGCTGATCGAGGATGATCCGGTGGTGGCCGACGCGGCCGCCTCAGGGCTGCGTCACGCCGGGTTCGTGGTCGACGCGGTCGGCAGCGCCGAATCGGCCGATACCGCGCTGGTCAGCGAGCACTTCGACCTGATCATCCTCGACCTCGGGCTGCCCGGGCGCGATGGCCTGCAGTTCCTGGCCAGCCTGCGCCGCGGCGTGTCCGATCGCGCCGGCATCCCGGTGCTGGTGCTCACGGCCCGCGACGGGCTCGACGACCGGGTCGCGGGCCTCGATCGCGGTGCTGACGACTACATGGTCAAGCCCTTCGAGGTGCGCGAGCTGGTCGCCCGTTGCCGGGTGCTCATTCGCCGCACCGGATCGATGAGCGCCAGCTCGCTGGGCTTTCTCGGCCTCGAGCTCGACCGCGCCGCGCGGGTGCTGCGCGGGCCCGACACCGCCATCGAGCTCACGCCGCGCGAGTGGTCCATCCTCGAGTACCTGATGCTGCATGCCGAGACCGTGGTGCCCAAGGCGAAGCTGCTGCAGGCGATCAGCGGCTGGGACGACAACATCGCACCCAACGCGGTCGAGGTCTATGTCTCGCGCCTGCGCGCCAAGATCGAGGGCACCGGGGTGGTGGTGCGCACCGTGCGCGGTGTGGGCTACCGCCTTGAACGCGCTGCGGAGCCCTGAGTGATCATCCCGCCCGGCGGGCTTGCTCCGCCATCCGGCGCCGGGCGACAGGGTCTCTCGCCCGCCGTCGGCGGCTCCGTGATGAGCGTGCGCACCCGGCTGCTGCTTTGGCTGGTGCTGCCGCTGCTGCAGGTGATCCTGGTGGCGGCGGTGCTCGACTACCGGGCGGTCGATCGTACCGTCGACGAGGCCTTCGACCGCGTGCTGCTCAACAGCGCCGTGGCCATCGGCGAGAGCGTGCGCGAGGGCCAGATTCCCGGCACGCTGCGGCTGCCGGTCGATCGTCTGCGGGTGCTCCTGAATGACCCGGTCGATGCGCTCGACTATCGAGTGGTCGGTCCGCGCGGCGAACATCTCTCCGGCAATCCGGTCCTCACGCTGCCGACCGACGACGCCGATCCGACCTTCTACGACCTGACGATCGAGGGCCGCGAACTGCGCGCGGTGCGCATCACCGCCGATACCGACGCCGGCAACCTCTCGGTGGTGGTGGCCGAGACCCAGCGCAAGCGGCGCAAGCTGCTCGAGCAGTTGCGCTCCTCGCTGCTGATCGAGGATGCGATCATGCTCGGTCTGACCATCGCGGTATGCCTGCTCGCCATCCGCATGGCCCTCGCGCCGCTTTCGCGCCTGGCCGCCCAGCTCTCGCGGCGCGAACCCGGCGATCTCACCCCGCTCGGGCCGCAGGCCGCGCCGGCCGAGGTGCGCCCGCTCACCGCCGCCCTCGACACGCTGTTCGGGCGGCTGGCCGAAGGCCGCGATGCGCAGCGCCGCTTCGTCGAGAATGCCGCCCACCAGTTGCGCACCCCGCTCGCCGGCCTCAAGGGCCAGATCGAGCTGGCGCTGGGCGAGGCCCGCCGCCTGCGTGACCGCCCGCCGGTCGACGACACCGAGTCGGCGCAGGCCCTGGCCAACCGGCTGGCGGCGGCGCAGGGGGCGGTCGATCGTCTCACGCGCCTGAGCCACCAGCTGCTCACCCTCAGCAGGGCCGACCAGAGCACCCGCGACGCCTCGGGGGGCCAGGTGGTGGCGCTTGCCGACCTGATCGACGAGGTGATCTCGCTGCACATCGATGCCGCGCTCGCGCGTGGTCAGGACCTTGGCGCCGAGACCCAGCCCCTGGAGGTGCCGGGGTCGGCCTGGCAGCTGCGCGAGCTGCTCTCCAACCTGGTGGACAACGCCATCCGCTACACCCCCGCGGGTGGCCGCATCACCGTGCGCTGCGGTCTGCGCGACGGGCGCGGCCATGCCGAGGTCGAGGACAACGGCCCCGGGATCCCGGCGGCCGAACGGCGGCTGGTCTTCGAGCGATTCTGGCGCGCCAGCGGCGCCACCGGCCAGGGCTCCGGCCTGGGTCTGGCGATCGTGCGCGAGATCGCCCAGTCGCATGGCGCGCAGGTGAGCGTGGAAGACCCGCCCGCGGGCCGCGGCACGCTGGTGCGGGTGATCTTCCCGCCGATGACCGGCGCCGCGCGGGGCGGCCCGGTGCTCAGGTCGGGTTCGGACGCGCCGGGGGCGGGTACCTGAGGAAGTAGTTGCGGATGCCGGTGTGGATCGCCCGCGCCACCTTCTGCTGGTAGTCGGGGTCGGCCAGGCGCTTCTCCTCCTGCGGGTTGCTGATGAAGGCGGTCTCCACCAGCACCGAGGGGATGTCCGGCGCCTTGAGCACCGCAAAGCCGGCCTGTTCCACCGCCGGCTTGTGCAGCTGGCCCACCGCGCCGAGCTGGCCGAGCACCAGGCGCGCGAGGTTGCTGCTGTCGCGGATCTGGGTGTCGGTGGCCATCTGCAGCAGCAGCTGCGCCACCTCGCGATTGCGTCCGCCCAGGTTCACGCCGCCGATGAGGTCGGCGCGGTTCTCGCGGTCGGCCATCCAGCGCGCGGCGCTGCTGCTCGCGCCGCCCTCCGAGAGCACGAACACCGAGGCGCCACGGGCGTCGGGCCGCACGAAGGCGTCGGCATGGATCGACACGAAGAGGTCGGCCTGCACTGCGCGGGCCTTCTGAACACGCACCCCCAGCGGCACGAAGAAGTCGGCGTCGCGGGTGAGGAAGGGCCGCATGTTCGGCTCCTGCGCGAGCAGGTCGCGCAGCCGCTGGGAGATTGCCAGCACCACATCCTTCTCGCGGGTGCCGGCCTGGCCGATGGCGCCGGGATCCTCGCCGCCATGCCCGGGGTCGATCGCGATGGTCACCAGCCGCGTCACCGCCGGCGCTGTCCGCCGGCGCGCGGTGTCCTCGGTGGTGGGCAGCGTCTCGCGCGGCGGCTCGGCCTGCGGTCCGCGCGCGCCCGCGCCGACGCTCGCCTCGCGCCGCTGCACCTCCTGCAGCAGGGCGAGCAGCGGGTCTTCCTGGGCGGGATAGAGGTCGATCACCAGCCGGTGGCCGTACTGGCCGACCGGCGCCAGCGTGAACACCTGCGGCGCGGTCTCGGTCTTCAGGTCGAACACCAGCCGCACCACCCGGGGCTTGTACTGGCCCACCCGCACCTGGCGGATGTAGGGATCATCGGTGCGCACCTTGGCCACCAGCTCGCGCAGCGAGGCATCGAGCTCCAGGCCTTCCAGGTCGACCACCAGCCGTGGTGGATCGGGAACCAGGGTCTCGGTGTGCGGCAGCTCCTGGTCGAGCTCCAGGGCAATGCGGGTGTATTCCCGGGCGGGCCAGACCCGCACCGCCAGCACCGCCGCGGCGTAGGCCAGCGGCGCGTTCAGACTCAGCAGGGGGGTGCCGAGGGCGCCAAGCAGGAGATCCCGTCGAGCTCGCCGCGGGACACGCGGCCGGCCAGTGCGCTCAGCCATGCCTGCCCCCGGGCGGTATCGGTGTCCAGACGCACCCGGCGCTGCTGCGGGTCATCGGTGGCGGCGAGCGCCAGGCGAAGGTCGGCCGCGGGCAGGCTGCCAGCCGCCATCTCGGGCCACTCGACCACCGCCGCGGTGTCATCGCCAAGCCACTCTTCGAAGCCCGCCTCACGCCACTCATTGCTGTCGGAGAACCGATAAAAATCAAAATGATACAGCGCAAACCTCGACAAATGGTACGGTTCGGCGAGGGTGAAGCTCGGGCTGCGCACCCGGCCGGCATGGCCGAGCGCACGCAGCAGTGCGCGGGTGAAGGCGGTCTTGCCGCTGCCGAGCTCGCCGCTCAGGTACAGGCGCACGCCGGGGCCCACATGCGGGGCCAGGGCGGCGGCCAGGGCAGCCGTGGCCGATTCGTCTCTCAGCAGCAGGCTCAGCGAGGTTTCCGGGACGGACATGCAGGGCGGGTCGGACAGGGTGGGCGCAGCCGGCGGGCATTCGTCGGCCGAAGGGCCGGCAGATTCGCTGGCGCAGGTGCCGGCGCGCCTGATCGCCTGGGCGCGCGAGCTGGGCTTTGCCAGCGCCGGCGTGGCCGGCATCGACCTGGCCAGCGCCGAACCCGGCCTGCGACAGTGGCTGGCGGCCGGCTTTCATGGCGAGATGGATTATATGGCCCGGCATGGCGAGCGCCGGGCGCGCCCGGCCGAGCTGGTGCCCGGCACCCTGAGCGCGGTCATGGTCACCATGGATTACGCCCCGGCCGACCCCGACTGGCGCGAGCGGGCCTGGGCCACCCTCGGCGCCCCCGAGCGCGCCTTCGTGTCGCGCTACGCCCTGGGGCGCGACTACCACAAGCTGGTGCGCGCGCGCCTGCAGCGCCTGGCCGAGCGCATCGGCGCCGAGATCGGCCGCTTCGGCCACCGGGTGTTCTGCGACTCGGGCCCGGTGATGGAGGTGGAGCTCGCCCGCCGCGCCGGCCTGGGCTGGCGCGGCAAGCACACCCTGCTGCTCAACCGCGAGCAGGGCTCGATGTTCTTTCTCGGCACGCTCTACACCGACCTGCCGCTCGCGCCGGCCGATCCGGTCAGCGATCACTGCGGCAGCTGCGAGCGCTGCCTGCAGGCCTGCCCCACCGGCGCGATCGTCGCGCCCTACCGGCTCGATGCCCGGCGCTGCATCAGCTACCTCACCATCGAGCTCGACGGCCCGATCCCGGCAGAGCTGCGCCCGGCGATGGGCAACCGCATCTACGGCTGCGACGACTGCCAGCTGGTGTGCCCCTGGAACCGCTACGCGCAGCCGACCGCCGAGCCGGACTTCGCGCCGCGCCACCGGCTTGATGCCGCCACCCTGGCCGAACTCTTCGCCTGGGACGAGGCGCAATTCCTCGAACGCATGGCCGGCTCGGCCATCCGCCGCATCGGCCATGAGCGCTGGCTGCGCAATCTCGCGGTGGCGCTGGGCAATGTCGATCCCGCGGGGCGCGAGACGGCGCTCGTCGCGCTGCGCTCCCGGGCCGCGCATCCCAGTGCGCTGGTGCGCGAGCATGTCGCCTGGGCGATCGCGCGGCACGGCTTTCCGGTTCTGCCCTCCCCGCCGAGCTGATCCGGCCCCATCCGCGCCACAATGGCCGGATCGCCCGCCCGCTCGGATACCGCCATGAGCCTGCTGCCCAAGTCCGTCACCATCACCGACGACACCATGCGCGAGGGCCTGCAGATCGAGAGCGCGGCCATTCCGGTTGAAGCCAAGCTGCGCCTGCTCGATGCCCTGGGCGAAACCGGCGCCAAGGTCATCTCCATCGGCTCCTTCGCCCACCCGAAGTGGACGCCGCAGATGGCCTGCATCGACGAGATCGCCGAGCGCTTCGTGCCCAGGCCCGGCATCCGCTACACCGCCGCGGTCTTCAACAAGACCGGCTATGACCGCGCCGATCGCTGGTGGCCCAAGCTCGATGTGCGCCGCAAGGGCCGCCTGCCGTCCACCGCGGTGGAACTCTGCGACTCCTTCGCGCGGCGCAACTACAACCGCAGCCAGGCGCAGCAGATCGCCGCGCTCGACGCCACCATCGCCGCGGCGAGGGCCGCCGGCGCCACCCAGGCCTCGGTGGCCATCGGCAATCCCTTCGGCTCCAACTTCGAGGGCCCGTTCAGCCGTGAGCAGCGCATGGCCCTGCTCGAGCTGATGATCGGCAAGTGGCAGGCCGCCGGCATCACGGTGGTGCGGGTCTCCTTCCTCGAGGCCATGGGCTGGAACATGCCCCACCTGGTGCGCGAGACCCTCACCGAGATCCGCGAGCGCTGGCCCTCGATCACCGACTTCCACATGCACCTGCACAACCAGCGTGGCGCCACGCTGGCCAGCTACTACGAGGCGCTGCAGCTCGGCGCGCGCGAGTTCGACACCTGCCTGGGTGGCATGGGCGGCTGCCCCTACTGCGGCAACGGCCGTTCCGCCGGCCATGTGCCCACCGAAGACTTCGTCGATCTCTGCCACGAGATGGGCATCGAGACCGGCTATCGGCTCGACAAGCTCATCGAGGCGGTGGCCATCGCCGAGGAGGTGGTCGGCCATCCGCTGTGGGGCCATGTCTCCAAGTCGGGGCCGCGGCCGCGTTGCGAGGCGCTCTATCCCCTGGACATGCCCTTCGTCGAGACCCTCGAGGAGGCCGCGCACTTTCGCAAGGGGCCGCAGGTCTACGAGGGTCAGCTCTCCCCCTGGAAGGCCGACGACGCCTTGCTGCGCCGCTGAGGCGCGTCCATCCCCGCGACCGCCCCCATCCACCGCAACAGGAACCCGATGACCCTCACCCTCTATCACTGCAAGCGCGCCCGCTCGATGCGGCCCCTCTGGACCCTGCTCGAGATGAACCTGCCCCACGAGCTGGTCACCCTGCCGTTTCCGCCACGGGTGCTGCACAAGGAGTACCTGAAGATCAATCCGCTGGGCACCGTGCCCTGTCTGGTCGACGGCGCGGTCAAGATGACCGAGTCGGCCGGCATCTGCCAGTATCTGGTCGACCGCTACGGGCCCACGCCGCTGGCGGTGCGCCCCGACGAGCCCGACTACGGCGACTACCTCAACTGGCTGCATCGCAGCGACGCCACGCTCACCTTTCCCCAGACCCTGGTGCTGCGCTACACCCGCCTCGAGCCCGAGGAGCGGCGCAATCCGCAGGTGGCGTCCGACTACCGCAAGTGGTTCCTCGCCCGCATGCGCTGCGTCGAGGAGGCCACCGCCGATCGCGAATACCTCTGCGCCAACCGCTTCACCATCGCCGACATCTGCATCACCTACGCGATCGTGCTGGCGCAGTCGCTCGACATCGAGGAGGTCTTCACCCCCAATGTCCGGCGCTACTGGGATGGCATCACCCGGCGGCCGGCCTTCCAGCTGGCCATGGAACGCTGACCCGGAGCCGCCCATGCCCGTGCTCGACTCCCGCCTCGACAGCCGCAGCGAGGCCTTCACCCGCAACCGCGCCGACATGCTCGAGGCGATCGAGCAGCTCGAGGCGCTCAGCCGCGAGGCCGCGGCCGGCGGCGGCGAGGAGACCATGGCGCGGCTGCGCGCCCGCGGCAAGATGCCGCTGCGCGAGCGCATCGCGCTGGTGCTCGATCCCGACTCGCCCTTCCTCGAGATCAGCCCGCTCGCGGCCTGGCGCTCGAACTTCACGGTCGGTTCGGGCTTCGTGGTCGGCATCGGCGTCATCGAGGGTGTCGAGTGCGTCATCCTCGGCCACGATCCTTCCGTGCGGGCCGGAGCCTTCAACGCCTTCAATGCGAAGAAGCTGATGCGCGGCCTGGAGATCGCCCGCACCAACCGCATGCCCTATGTGCAGTTCGTCGAGTCGGCTGGCGCCGACCTGCGCGGTGATGCCGGCGACGGCAACCCCGAGGCGGCCATCCGCCGCGAGACCGGGCACTTCGCCGAGTCGGGCCGGCTCTTCTACGAGATCACCGAACTCTCCAAGCTGCGCATCCCCACCATCTCGGTGGTGTTCGGCGCCTCCACGGCGGGCGGCGCCTACCAGCCCGGCATGAGCGACTACAACATCTTCATCCGCGGCCAGTCCAAGGTGTTCCTGGGCGGCCCGCCGCTGGTCAAGATGGCCACCGGCGAGGACGCCGACGAGGAGAGCCTGGGCGGCGCGCAGATGCACTGCGCGGTCTCCGGCCTGGGCGACTATCTCGCCGACGACGAGGTCGACGGCATCCGCATGTGCCGCGAGGTGGTCGCACACCTGAACTGGCGCAAGCAGGGGCCCGGCCCCTCGTTGCCGCCCGACGAGCCGGTCCACGATCCCGAGCAGCTGCTCGGCCTGGTCTCCAGGGACCTGCGTCAGCCCTTCGACATCCGCGAGGTGATCGCGCGCGTGGTCGACGGCTCGCGCTTCGAGGAATTCAAGCCGCTCTACGGCCCCACGCTGGTCACCGGCTGGGCCTCCATCCACGGCTTTCCGGTGGGCATCGTCGGCAACAACGGCGCGCTCTTCTCCGAGGCCGCCGAGAAGGCCGCGCAGTTCATCCAGCTGTGCAACCAGATCGATGTGCCGCTGCTCTTCCTGCACAACATCACCGGCTTCATCGTCGGCACCGACTTCGAGCAGGGCGGCATCACCAAGAACGGTTCCAAGATGATCAACGCGGTGTCCAACTCCACCGTGCCGCATCTCACGGTGATCGTCGGCGCCTCCTATGGCGCGGGCAACTACGGCATGAGCGGTCGGGCCTTCGGTACGCGCTTCACCTTCATCTGGCCCACCGCCAAGATCGCGGTCATGGGCCCCAAGCAGATGGCCGGCGTGATGACCATCGTGCAGCGGGCCGCCACCGAGCGGCGCGGCGAGGTCTTCGACGAGGCCGCCAACGAGAAGCGGGTGGCCGCGGTGGAGCACTGGGCCGAGGAGCGCTCCAAGGGGCTCTATGCCACCGCGCGGGTCTCCGACGACGGCATGATCGATCCGCGCGACACCCGCACCGTGCTGGGCATCGCGCTGTCGGCGTGCCACAACAAGGCGGTGGCGGGCGCCCGGGAGTACGGCACATGGCGGATGTGATCATGCGGCCCATCAGCCGGCTGCTGGTGGCCAACCGCGGCGAGATCGCGCGCCGCATCCAGCGCACGGCGCACCGCATGGGCATCGGCACCGTGGCGGTCTATGCCGATGGCGACGCCGGTGCGCCGCATGTGCGCGAGGCCGATGCGGCGGTGGCGCTGCGCGGCCGCAGCTCGGCCGACACCTACCTGCGCATCGACAAGCTGCTGCAGGCCTGCCACGACACCGGCGCCGATGCGGTCCATCCCGGCTACGGCTTCCTGTCCGAGAACGCCGGCTTCGCGCAGGCGGTGATCGACGCCGGCCTCACCTGGGTGGGCCCCACGCCGCAGGCCATCCGCGGCATCGGCGACAAGCTCGCCGCCAAGCGCCTGATGCAGACTGTGGGCGTGCCCACGCTGCAGGCCCATGAGCTCACCGAGGGTGAAGACCCGCTGCCGGCGGCCCAGCGCATCGGGTATCCGGTGCTGATCAAGGCCGCGGCCGGTGGCGGCGGGCGCGGCATGCGGGTGGTCCACGCCCCGGCCGAGCTGCCGCAGGCGATCGCCGCAGCCCGCCGCGAGGCCACCGCCGCCTTCGGCAACGGCACGGTGTTCCTCGAGCGCTGGCTCACGCATTCCCGCCATGTCGAGATCCAGATCCTCGGCGATGCCCACGGCAACCTGGTGCACCTGTTCGAGCGCGAGTGTTCCATCCAGCGGCGCCACCAGAAGATCATCGAGGAGGCGCCTTCGCCCGCCCTCGATGCCGAACTGCGCGCCCGCATGGGCGAGGCCGCGCTCCTGGCCGCTCGCGCCATCGGCTACCGCTCGGCCGGCACGGTGGAGTTCCTGCTCTCGGGTCGCGCGTTCTTCTTCCTCGAGGTGAACACCCGCCTGCAGGTCGAGCATCCGGTCACCGAGGCCGTCACCGGCCTCGATCTCGTGCGCGAGCAGCTGCGCGTGGCCCAGGGCGAGCCGCTCGGCTACGGTCAGGCCGATCTGCGCATCGACGGTCACGCCATCGAGGCACGGTTGTGCGCCGAGAACCCCGCGCAGGACTTCCTGCCCACGCCGGGCCGTATCGAGGTCTGGGAACCGGCCCGGGGCGAAGGGGTGCGCATCGACGACGGGATCGAGTCCGGCAGCGAGGTGGCCATCGAGTTCGACCCCATGATCGCCAAGGTGATCGTCAAGGCACCCACCCGGCGCGAGGCCGCGGCACGGCTGGCCAGGGTGCTCGAGACCACCCGGTTGCAGGGCATCGTCAGCAACCGCGACTTCCTGGTGGCCACGCTGCGCACGCCCGAGTTCCTGGCCGGCGACACCACCACCGACTTCATCGAGCGCGTGGCGCCCGCGCCGGTGCGCGCGCTGCCCGACGGCCAGCTCGCGCTCGCCGCCATCGGCGCGGCGCTGCACCAGCGCGCGGCCAACCGCGCGGCGGCGCGGGTGCTGCGCAGCCTGCCGGCGGGTTTCCGCAACTCGGTCATGCCGCCCGAGCGCGTGGTCTTCGGCCTGGGCGAGCGGCGCCTCGTGGTCGAGTACCGCGCGCTGCGCGACGGTGACCTCGAGGTCAGCCTCGACGGCCGTCAACGCCGGGTGCGGGTGCTGCAGGCCGATGCCCGCGGCATCGCCTTCGAGGCCGACGGCCTGCGGGTGGGCCTGGCCATCACCGTCAGCGGCGAGCGGCACCTCGTGCACGGGCCCTTCGGCGACCTCGAGCTGCAGCGCCAGTCGCGCTTTCCGGCGGCGGGCGGCGCGCCGTTCAGCGGCGGCCTGAAGGCGCCGATGCCCGGCCGCGTGCTCGCGGTGGCGGTGCAGCCCGGCCAGACCGTGGCCAAGGGCGACCTGCTGCTGGTCCTCGAGGCCATGAAGATGGAACACCGCATCACCGCGCCCACCGCTGGCCGGATCGACTCGGTCCGGGTGACCGAAGGCGAGCAGGTGGCCAACGGTGCGCTGCTCATCCAGCTCGACGAACACAAGGAGTGACCATGTCCGGCACCGAAGCCACCCTGTACGAGGTCCGCGATGGCGCGGCCTGGATCACGCTCAACCGGCCCGAGAACCGCAACGCGCTTTCCACCGTGCTGGTCAACGAGCTCGACGATCACCTCCAGGCGGCCCTGAAGGACCCGGCTGCGCGCTGCATCGTCGTCACCGGCAAGGGCCCGGCCTTCTGCGCCGGCGCCGATCTCAAGAACCCGCCCGGGCAGTCCAGCGACGGCGGGCGCGCGGTCTCGCTGCCCGAGGTGCTCAAGCGCATGATGGACAGCCCCAAGCCGGTGATCGTTGCGGTCAACGGCGCGGCCTTCGCCGGCGGGCTCGGTCTGGTCGGCGCAGCCGATATCGTCATCACCGCCGAAGACGCGCCGCACAGCTTCTCCGAGGTGCGCATCGGCGTCATCCCGGCGGTCATCTCGGTGGTCTGCGTGCCCAAGCTCGGCGCGCACAACGCCATGAAGCTCTTTCTCACCGGCGAGCGCTTCAGCGGCACGCAGTCGGTGGCCATGGGCCTCGCCCATCGCGCGGTGCCGGCGGCGCAGCTCCTCGAGGCGGTGCAGGAGGTCATCGACATGCTCAAGCTCGGCGGCCCGATCGCCGCGGCCGAGTGCAAGCGCCTGGTGCGCCGGGTGCAGCAGATCTCGGTCACCGAGGGCTTCGTCGAGATGGCCGGCTGGAGCCGGCGCATGTTCCTGTCGGCCGAGGCGGCCGAGGGCATGGCCGCTTTCCGCGAGAAGCGCTCGCCCGCCTGGGTGAGCGGCGAGGGCAAGCCATGAGCGCCGTGCCCGCTGGCGCGATGGGCGCCGCCCGCACGCCGGGCGCAGGCATTGCAGGTGCTGCCGCCCGCCCGGCCGCGCCCGCCGCTGCCGAGCTCGCCGAGTTCCGCCGCGAGGTGGTGTCCTGGCTGCAGGCCAACCGCCCGCCCGAGCCCGGCTTCCTGCTGCCCGAGTCGTTCATGGAGGTGGGCACCGATCAGCAGTTCGAGTACCTGCGCGAGTGGCAGCACCGGCTCTACCAGGCCGGCTACCTCGGCATGGCCTGGCCCCGCGCCTACGGCGGCGGCGGTCTGCCGCAGGCCTACCAGGATGTGGTCAATGCCGAGATGGCCCGCCTGAAGCTGCCCTTCGTGCCCAACACCATCGGCCTGAACTGGGCCGGTCCGCTGATCCTCGCCATCGGCACCGAGGCGCAGAAGCAGCGCTACATCCGCAACATCCTGAGCGCCGAGGACATCTGGTGCCAGGGCTTCTCCGAGCCCGACCAGGGCTCCGATCTTGCCAACACCCAGACCCGCGCCGCCCGCGACGGTGACAGCTATGTGGTCAACGGCGCCAAGATCTGGACCAGCCTGGGCAGCTACGCGAAGTACATGATCCTGCTGGCGCGCACCGACCCGCAGTCGCGGCGCTTCGCCGGCCTGTCGTTCTTCCTCGCGCCCATGCAGGTCCCCGGCATCGAGGCGCGCCCCATCCGCAAGCTCACCGGCGAGTTCGGCTTCAACCAGACCTTCTTCCACGATGCCCGCATCCCGGCCGACTGCCTGATGGGCCAGGAAGGCGAGGGCTGGAAGATGGCCATGATGACGCTCACCTTCGAGCGCGGCGCTACCGGCGGCCAGGCCGGCGGCCTGTCGCGGATGTCGCTGGGCGTGGGCGATGTGCTCGAGATCGCGCGCGCGGCCCGGCGTGATGGCCGGCCGGCGCTCGAGGACCCGTTCGTGCGCGACCAGCTGGTGCGCTTCCTCATCGAAGACCAGGGTGACCGTCTGAGCACCGCGCGGGCCCGCATCCCGGCCCTGCGCGGCGAGCGGCCCGACGCGGTGCCGCTGTCGAACAAGCTGCGCACCTCCGAGCATCGCCGGCGTCTTTTCCAGTTCGCGCTCTCCCTGCAGGGCGGCAATGCGGTGCGCTGGGTGGGCGATCCGAACGCGGTGGCCGGCGGCAAATGGCAGCGCGCCTACTTCAATGCCTTCGCTTCCACCATTGGCGGGGGCACCAGCCAGATCCAGGCCAACATCGTGGGCGAGCGCGTGCTCGGCCTGCCCAAGGACTGAGCCATGCATCCGCTTGCCCAGACTCTGCGCTGCACCGATGAGCAGGCCATGCTGCTGGAGAGCGCCTCGGCCTTCTGCCGCGAGCGCTCGCCGGTCGCCCGCGTGCGCGCGCTGCTCGGCACCCACCCGGGCCATGATCCGGCGGTGTGGGACGAGATCGTCGGCCTGGGCTGGTGCGGCATCGCCGTGCCCGAGGCCCACGGCGGCAGCGGGCTCGACCTCGCCCATGTCGCTGCGGTCACCGAGCCCATGGGCCGTCATCTGCTTGCCACGCCCTTCGTGAGCAGCCAGCTTGCCATCCAGGGTCTGCTCGCCGGCGGTGACGCCGCGCTGCAGGCCGAATGGCTGCCACGGCTGTCCCAGGGCCTGCCGGCCACGGTGGCGCTCTGGGAGGCCGAGGGCAGCTGGGAGCTGCTTGCACCGGTCTGCAGCGCGCGGCGCGAGGCCGGGGGGGTGGTGCTCGACGGCGTCAAGACCCTGGTGGCCGATGCCGGCGTCGCCGATCTGCTGCTTGCCTCGGTGCTCGTCGACGGCGAGCCCGCGGTGGCAGTGATCCCGGCGTCGGCGCTGCCGGCGGGCGCGCGCCGTCCCGAGGTGGTCATCGACGAGACCCGCCGGGTGTTCCGGGTCGATCTGCACGGGGTGCGCCTGCCGTCGGGGTCGCTGATCACCGGCGCGCCGGCCCTCGCCGCGCTGCGCGCGGTGCGCGACGCCGGCCTGCTGCTCGCCTGCGCCGAGGCCACCGGCGGGCTCGCCGCGGTGCTCGCGCTCACGGTCGACTACCTCAACCTGCGCTCGGCCTTCGGCCGCAAGATCGGCAGCTACCAGTCGCTCAAGCACACCTGCGCCGAGATCCTCGTCGGTCTGGAGCGCGCCCGCTCGCATCTCTGGCATGCCGCCACGCTGCTGGCCGAGGGCGCCGATGCCGAGGTGGCCCTGCGCATGGCCAAGGTCGAGGCCGGCGACAGCTTCGTCTTCGCGGGCGACCGCGCGGTGCAGTTCCACGGTGGCTTCGGCTTCACCTGGGAATGCGACGCGCAGCTCTACCTGCGGCGCGCGCTGTGGCTGCAGTACGCCTTCGGCGACGCTGCCCATCATCGCCGCCGGCTCGCCGATCGGCTGCTTGCGTCCGCCGAGCCGCTCGCCGCCTGAGCGCGGCACCCCTGTTGCCCGAGACACGCCCATGGACCTGAGCTACGGACCCGAGTACGAACGCTTCCGGGAAGAGGTGCGCGCGTTCATCGCCGGCCACCGCCACCTCGCGCCGGTGGCCGGCGGCCCGCGCGATCAGCGGGCCCGCGACTGGCAGCGCCTGCTGGTGCAGCACGGCTACACCGCGCGCAGCATTCCCGTCGAATACGGCGGCGCCGGTCTGCCGCCCGACATCCTGAAGTCGCGCATCATCGCCGAGGAGTTCGCCAGCGCCCAGGTCAGCCCCGGGCTGGGCGGGCAGGGCATCTCCATGCTGGTGCCCACCCTGCTCGAGCTCGGCACCGAGGCGCAGAAGCGCGAGTTCATCGCGCCCACCCTCAGCGGCGAGATGATCTGGTGCCAGGGCTACTCCGAGCCCGGCGCCGGCAGCGACCTGGCCAGCCTGCGCACCAGCGCGGTCCTCGATGGCGACCACTGGGTGGTCAACGGCCAGAAGATCTGGACCAGCACCGCGCATCAGGCGCACTGGATCTTCTGCCTGGTGCGCACCGAACCCGACGCACCCAAGCACCGCGGCATCAGCTTCCTGCTGTTCCGCATGGACACCCCGGGCATCGAGGTGCGGCCGCTGGTCGACATGACCCTCAACCCGAACTTCAACGAGGTGTTCTTCACCGATGTGCGGGTTCCGGCCCACCAGATCGTGGGCCGCCGCGGCGACGGCTGGATGGTCGCCAATGTCATCCTGCGCAACGAGCGCAATTCCCTGGCCGATCCGAACATCTCGCTGGCGCGGCTGAACGCCCTGGCCGAGATCATGAAGACCGAGACCGTCGACGGGCACCGCCTGATCGACGACCCGCGCTACCTCGACCGCCTGATGCGGCTGCAGGCGCGGGTGATGGCCATGCGCTTCAACGACCTGCGGCTGCTCTCCAGCCAGCTCAATCCCGGCCAGGACGCCACCCTGGCGCGGCTGGTGGTCAAGATGCAGGGTACCGAGCTGCGCCACGAGATCGAGGCCCTGGCCATCGATGTCATGGGCGAGGGCGGCCTCGCCTACGGCTCGCATCCCTATCTTCGCGACGGCGGCAGCTGGCAGTACGCCTACATGTACTACCTGGGCCTGATCATCGGCGGGGGCACCAACCAGATCCAGAAGAACATCATCGCCGAGCAGGGCCTGGGCATGCCGCGCGAACCGAAAGCAGGGGTGGCCTGATGGAATTCGGATTGTCTGCCGAGCAGGTGCTGCTCACCGACTCGCTCTCGGCCTTCCTGCGCGAGCGCGCGCCGCTGGCCCGGGTGCGCCGCTTCGCCGAGACCGGCGAAGGCCGCGCCGCTGATCTGCTCGCGGGTCTGGCCGAGCTTGGCGTGCCGGCCCTGCTCATCCCCGAGGCCCAGGGCGGCGTGGGGCTCTCGCCGCTCGATGCCTGCCTGGTGGCCGAGACCCTCGGGCGCCATGTCGCGCCGGTGCCCTTCGTGGCCAATGCCGCCATGGTGCCCACCGCGCTGCGTCTGGCCGGCAGCCCTGCCCAGCAGGCGCTGTGGCTGGCCGAGATCGCCGCCGGCCGGCAGGTGGTGGGCGCTGCGCTCGCCGAACGCAGCGGCGCGCGCGCCGGCGCCGGCGTGCAGGCCAGCGACGGCCGTCTGCGCGGCCGGGCGCTGCATGTGCTCGATGCCCAGGCCGATGCCTGGCTGGTGGCTGACGCGCACGATGGCCTGCATCTGGTCAGCGCCGGCGCGCCCGGCCTGAGCGTTCGCCCGCTCGAGACCATCGACCGCACCCGGCCGATCGCCGAGCTGGTCTTCGAGGGCACGCCCGCCGAGCCGCTGCCCGGCGCCAGCGCGGCGGTGATCGGGCAGGTGCTCGACATCGGCCGCGCGGTGCTCGCCGCCGACACCCTCGGCGCGGCCCAGGCCATGCTCGACCAGGCTGTGGCCTACGCCAACCAGCGCCAGCAGTTCGGCCGGGTGATCGGCTCCTTCCAGGCAGTGAAACACCTCTGTGCCGCTGTGGCTGCCGATCTCGAGCCGGCCCGGGCCTACCTGTGGTACACCGGTCATGAACTCGGCGAGTCGCCGCAGTCGGCGCGCGCCACGGTCTGCCTGCTCAAGTCGCACATGGACGAGATCGGCCGGCAGGCGGCCAAGTCCACCACCGAGGTTCACGGCGGCATGGGCTTCACCGACCTGCTCGGCCTGCACTACTGGTTCAAGCGCATCGGATTCAACCGCCAGATGCTCGGCTCGCCCGAGTGGCTGCGGATGGAAGCGGCCCGCACGCAGGGTCTGGTGGCCTGAGCCACCGGTGCCCCCGCAGGCCGCAGGTTTCGACGATTCGGATTTCGATCACACGCACGGAGATGACACGATGAGCACCGCCACCAGCAGCGCCACCAAGCCGGCCACCGGCTTCGGCGGCAATCCGCAAGACGACCTCCACGACCTGCGCATGAGCGACAAGTCGCTGCCCCTGCTCGAGCAGGTCAAGCGCTTCGTGAGCGAGGTGGTCGATCCCATGTCCGAGAAGTTCTTCGCGCTGGGCGAGGGCCGCGCCGACCGCTGGAGCTATGTGCCGGGCCAGCTCGAGCTGCTCGAAGAGGCCAAGAACGAGGCCAAGCGTCAGGGCCTGTGGAACTTCTTCCTGCCCGATGCCGAGACCGGCGAGGGCCTGTCCAACCTCGACTACGCCTAC